>JAQGMC010000050.1 GCA_028292545.1 Paucimonas sp. | reverse complement strand
GTGGCCGGTTTCGAGCCGGACCTGAATGCGCGGCCGCAGCCGATCCAGCTTCGCAGCGGGCAAGGCCAAGGCCAGGGCCAGGGTCGCCACGGCGCCCGCGCGCCCGCCGCCCCAGCGGGTGCGTCGCGCAATGGTCCGCGCACCGGCGCGGCGCGTCCAGCACCGGCACAAGGTCGCCGCCCTACCAACGGCGGCAGCGGCAGCCGCGGCCGCTGATTGCCACGCAAGCCATGCCTGCGTCCGCGGGCATGGCGCGGCGGCTGCCCAGCAGGGCTGCCGCCCGTCTTCCCTTCCCTTCTCCCTCCAACACAGTCGCGCAGTCCCCCTGCATGCGCCGTCGCTGTGCATCCAGCATTTGCCGCGCGAACCGCGCGCAACATCGCGCCTCGCATCGTTCGCTAGTCGTACTTCTGTTCTAAAACTCTGCTCGTTGCTACTCGACATGCATCAAGTCGGCCTAACAGTTGATTCCACCAGTCAATATTCTGGTTAGTCTGAAGCTCGCACTGACCGGTCCGGATAGTCCCGACCGCAGCTCGCCGAAAGCGCCGGAACAGACTGATGAACCGACCCCGTCAACTGCCTGCCCCACCCTCGCCCCGGCGCGACACGACGCCGCCGGGCCGAGCGGGCGCGTGCTGAGCAATGACGCCCGGCGCAAACCGGTTGGGCCGAGGACAGCGCCGGCGCCTGCCGGTGCCCGGCCCGGCCGCGGCCGCCTGGGTGAGCGCGCTGCTGCTGGCGGTGGTCGGCGGCCTGGCCTGGCTGGAACTGGTGCCGGCCTGGTTGCTGGCGCCGGCCGTGGTGGCTGCACTGTTGTTGCTCGCCAGCGCCCGGCGCAAACCGGCCTTGGGCGAACTGCATGACAGTCCCGCCTTCCTGCAATCACTGATCGACCATCTGCCTGTCGTGGTCTTCGTGCGCAGCCTGGCGGGCACGGACAGGGGGCGCATCTGCCTCTGGAACAGGACAGCCGAACAAGCCACCGGCTATGCCGCCGAGCAGGTGCTTGGCCACTGCGCTGCCGACGTTTTCCCGACCGACACTGCTGCGGCGCTGGAATCGACCGGAAAGCGCATGCTCGACAACCCCGCCGTATTGGAAGAAACGGAACTCCGGTTTTCGCGCGCTGATGGCGAAGCCTGCATCTTGCACAGCATCAGCGTGCCCCTGTTCAACCATCGCCACGGGCCGGCTTATCTGCTCGGCATTGCCCAGGACATCACGGTTAACCGGCGCCAGTCGCAAGCCTTGCGCGCCAAACAGGCTGAATTGACGGCCGCCTACGATGCCTCGCCGCTGGGCCTGTTCCGCACCGATCCCGAAGGCCGCTGCACCTACGTCAACCGGCGATACGAAATCATTTCCGGCATGGCGGCAGGCGATGCGCTGGGCGATGGCTGGGTACGCGCGATCCACCCGCAAGACCGGATCAAGGTTTTCCGCGCATGGCGTGAATCCGCACTCGATGCGGCAGGCGGCGCCCGCGGCAATGCGCAAATGACATATCGTTTCGTTCATGCCGATGGCCAGGTTGTGTGGGCCTCGGTCAAGACTGCGCCCATCGTCATCGATGGCCAGGTGCTGGGTTATTCGGGCACCGTGGATGACGTGACGGCACGCCTGCAAAACGAGCAGGCGCTGGCCGAGAGTGAACGAAGGCTGCGCACCGTGGCCGACACCTTGCCGGCGCTGGTGGCCTATACCGATGCCGAGCTGCGGCTGCGCTTCCACAATATCGCCTGGGAAAAAGAATACGGCAGTCTGTACGGTGACAAGCCGGCGCCGGAATATGGCGGTGATGACGGCGATGGTGGCGATGGCGGCGATGCCGGCGATGGCAATGACGGCGGTGATCGCGGTGACGGCGGCGATGGCAATGACGGCGCCAACCGGCCCGCCCCGCGCGATCGCCTGCTGCGGGAAGTGCTGGGCGAAGCAGCGTTCCAGGCCGTGCTGCCGCAACTGGAACGCGCGCTTGGCGGCGAAACCGTGGTCTTCGAACGCGAAACCGGTTGCGACCAGGCTTACCGCTGTCATGAATCGACCTTCATTCCACAGTTTGCAGATGATGGCTGCACCGTGACCGGCCTGCACATGATGGTGAACGACATTACCGCCCGCAAGCTTGAGCAATCCAGCTTGCAAAGGCGAGCCGAGATCGACAGCCTGACTGGCTTGCTGAACCGCGACGGCTTCCAGAAAAAGCTGCATGCGGCGGTGGCGCGCAGCACCGCGACGCAATCGCTGATTGCCGTGATGTTTTTGGACCTTGACTACTTCAAGTCAGTGAATGACACCTACGGCCACCACACCGGCGACTTGCTGTTGCAAGCCTTCGCCGGTCGCCTTTCGCAGGCGCTGCGCAGCACCGACACGATCGCGCGCCTGGGCGGCGACGAATTCACCGCGATCATGGAAGACCTGGCGCGCCCCGAGGATGCGGAATCGATCGCATACAAAATCGTGCAGACGGTGCAGACGCCCTTCGTGGTTGAAGGTATTTGCGTGACCGTGGGGGTAAGCGTCGGGCTCGCCTTTTGCCAGTCCGGCAACATGGACCCGAATGTGCTGCTGCAGCGGGCCGACGCGATGCTGTATGACGCCAAGCAGGATGGCCGCAATATCTATCGCTGTGCGCCCACCATCGAGACCGATGCAAAGCTGCCGGCTGCGCCGGCCAGTGGGTGCAGCGTTGACGGCGGCGGCAGTGTCAACGGCAGTGGCGGCAGGGCCGCCCCCGCGGCCAGCGGAGCTGCGCCGGTGGCCGGCGATGCCGCCGAAGCTACGCGGCTAATGGCTGTGCGCAACCAGGCCTGAGCCCCCCGCCGCGGCCGGGTCGGGGTGCAACCGGCTCAGGCGCCCAATTGCTGCGGCGTGGCGGCGCGGTAGGCCTCGACAAAGTCATCGAAACTTCCCTGGTCCTGGCTTTCGATCTGCTTTTGCTGCGCAATGGACAGCGCAGCCTCCTGCATCATCTGCTGGCGCAAGGCTGGGTCGAGGGGCCGGGACAGGAAATTTTCCGCATGTGCGGCGCTCTGCGCCAGCGCGTAGCGATAAAACGAATTGCCGTGCCCGGCTATCCCCTCCAGCACGCGCGCCGAACGCAGTGTGGCCGGTGCGGCAAGCTGGCTGGCCTGTGCCTGCACCGCATCCACATGCTCGCTGCCGCCGGCCTGGCGGTCGAGCAAGCGCGCAACCGGCCGCACTTCATCCAGCAATTCCTGCGCCCACTGCGCCAGCGGCACGGCAGCGCCATCGCGCTGCAGCAGCAATCCCGGCCGCCTTCCCTCACGCACGACGCTGGCGAAATTGGCCCGGTCTTCATTGCCGCGGCGCTCGTCAACCTGCGGGCTGGGCGCCAGCGCGCAAGTCATCAGGAAAGCATCCAGGAAACGCGCGGTCTGCAAGCTGACGCCCACCGGCTCAAATGGATCGACATCCATGCAGCGCACTTCAATGTATTGCACGCCGCGCTCCTGCAGCGCGCGCGCCGGTCGCTCGCCCGGCCGCGTTACCCGTTTGGGCCGGATCGTGGCGTAGAACTCATTCTCAATTTGCAGCACGTTGGTGCTGATCTGCACCCATTCGCCGTCGCGGCGCAAGCCCATTGCCTCATAAGCCGGATACGGCAAGCTGACTGCGCGCGCCATGCCGCGCAGGTATTGTTCCAGGGTGTTATAGGGCGGGATCAGGCCGGCCTGGGCATTGTTCTGGTAACCCAGGTCGCTCATGCGCAGGCTGGTCGCATACGGCAGGTAGAGGGTGTCTTCACTGAGCGTCTCAAGCTGGTGCGGGCGGCCTTGCAGGAAACCGGTCGGCAACGCCGGTGATGCGCCAAACAACAGCATCAGCAACCAGGAGCGGCGCTGGAAATTGCGGATCAGCGCGATATAGCCTTCGGACTGGAAGTCTTGCGGCGACAGCGACGATCCTTCGTCACGCCGCAACTGCTCCCACAAGCCATCGGCCACCGAAAAATTGTAGTGGATGCCAGCGATGCATTGCATCGCGCGCCCATAGCGCAGCGCCAGGCCGCGCCGATACACATGCTTCAACATGCCGATGTGCGACTTGCCGTACCAGGCAATCGGAATCTCGTCTTCGGCTGGCAGCACGGCCGGCATCGAATGCGTCCACATGATTTCATCGCCCAGCGACTGCTGCACATAGCGATGGATCAAGTCCAGCTCGCCCAGCATGGCGGCCGTGTCAGCTTGCGGCGACGTGATCAATTCCAGCAAGGCTTCAGAGTAATCGGTCGTGATGCGCGGATGGGTCAAGGCCGAACCGAGGGCCGCCGGATGCGGCGTGCGCGCCAGCCGGCCCTGGCGGTCGGTGCGCAAGGCTTCGCGCTCGACGCCGCGCAAGCCTTGCGCTAGCAAATCCTGGTGTGCTGGTTGGCCCAGTAAGTCCAGCCGGCGATGAAGCTGGTCGCTCAATCGAAGTCCTGTTGGTTATCGTGCAAGATGTCACGGGAGTGCAAGGATAGCGGAAAAGCACGCTCGAGGTTTTCAGCGCGACGGCATCTCGGCAAGAGCACGCTGCCCGCGCGCAAGACGGCTCGCGGGCAGTCGCTTACAATGATGCTCTAGTGTTCAAAATGATCGATAGCCGCTCATTGCGCGCGTCACAATGCCAAGGTTTTCCTGATGACCCCCAGCCCCAAGCCGCCCCGTCCCGCCGCCACCCTGATCATCGTTCGTGACGGCAGCGACGGCCCCGAAGTTTTCCTGATGCAGCGCACGCTCCAGGCTTCGTTCTTGGCAGGGGTTTATGTTTTTCCCGGCGGCGCGGTCGACCGTGCCGACCATGATCGCAATGACAAGCTGCACGATCTGGACGATGCGGCGGCCAGCGCGCTGCTTGGCGTGGAGCACGGTGGCGGCGCTTACTGGATTGCCGCGATCCGCGAATGTTTTGAAGAAGCCGGCTTGCTGTTTGCCACTGGCGCCGATGGCGCGCCCGTCACGCTGCCCGCGCTTGCCGAGGTCAGTAGCTGGCGCAAGCAAATGTCGCAAGGCAGCCTGACACTGACCGATCTGTGCAGCGCCCAAAACTGGCGCCTGGCCCCGCATGAGCTGGCTTACCTGAGCCACTGGATCACGCCGGTTGGCGCGCCCAAGCGCTTCGATACCCGCTTCTTCATTGCCGTTGCGCCGCCCGGCCAGGTTGGCCAGCACGACGACGAAGAAACCATTGCCTGCACCTGGATCACGCCCGCCGCCGCGCTGGCGCGCGCTGCCAGCGGCGAGATGAGGCTGGCGCATGCCGGGCTATCGACGCTGCGCCAATTGCTCGGCTTTGGCAGCGCCGCGGAAATCATGGCTTATGCTCGCAGCAAGCGCACGATTGCGCCCCTGGTGCCGCGCGTCAGCGTCAACCGCCAGGGCCGCAAGGTGCTCAGCCCCGGCGATTTCGCCTATGCCGAAATCGGCAAGCTCGATCCCGAAGGCCGCGGCACGGCCTGGGCTGAAATCATCACCGGCGCCGTCACGGTACTGTCGCCGCATGTGCGCCGCATTGCAGCGCCCAACCCCGGCTTCATGACTGGGCCCGGCACCAACAGTTACCTGGTGGGCGATGCGCAGGGAGTGGCCGTGATCGACCCGGGCCCAGATATCGAAGAACACCTGGCGGCAATTGCACGCGAAGGCCAGGGCGCGATCAAGCTGATCCTGACCACCCACACCCATCGCGACCATTCACCCGGCGCGGCGCGCCTGAAGGCGCTGACCGGCGCGCCCATCATTGGCATGCCAGCCCCGCGCACTGAATTCCAGGACCCCAATTTCCATCCCGACCGCATTCCCGTTGACGCGGAACGGATACAAGTCGGCGCCATCACGCTGCGCGTCATCCACACCCCCGGCCATGCCAGCAACCACTGCTGCTACCTGCTGGAGGAAGAACAGTTGTTGTTCACGGGGGACCACATCATGCAAGGCTCGACCGTGGTCATCAATCCGCCGGATGGCGACATGGCGGTCTACCTGGCATCGCTGCGCAAGATCCGCACGGATGCCATACAGTGGCTGGCGCCCGGCCATGGATTCCTGATGGACCAGCCGGTGCAGCGCATCGACCGCCTGCTGGCGCACCGCCAGGCGCGCGAAGACAAGGTGCTGGCCTGCCTGCAGCGCAGCGGCCCCGCCACTGCCGCCGAACTGGTGGCAAGCGTGTATGACGACGTGCCCGCAGATCGATCCGCAATGGCTTTGCGCTCGCTGACGGCGCACCTGATCAAACTGCAACAGGAAAAGCGCGCGATCGAAACCGACGGCCGCTGGCAAGCCGCGTGACGCAAGGCGAACCGACCGGCAGCGCACCGGGTAACGCACCCGGCGAGGAACCCGGCATCGAACCAGGGACAGAACCCGGCATCAAGGCGGTCGAAGCGCGCAGCCGGCATCGCATCGGCCAGCGGGTGCGGATTGTGCGCCGCCGCGCCAGGCGCCTGCCGCCGGCGGTGCGCGGCATGATGTGGATGATCCTGTCGGGCATGATGTTTTCGACGCTCAATGCGCTGCTGCGCAAGCTGACGCTGTCGCTCGATCCCTTGCAAGCCCAGTTCCTGCGCTACCTGTTTGGCGTGATCGTGATGATGCCGCTGGTGCTGCGCTACGGCTGGCGCTATTTCCAGCCGCAGAACCTGCGCGGCCAATTCCTGCGCGGCGTCGTGCACACGACCGGGCTTGGCTTCTGGTTCGTGGCCTTGCCGCATATTGCGCTGGCCGACATGACTTCCATCGGCTTCACGGGACCTATTTTCGTGATGATAGGCGCGGCCCTTTTCTTGCGCGAACCGATGCGCTGGGACCGATGGCTGGCAGCGATTTTCGGTCTCTCCGGCATCCTGATCGTGGTCGGGCCCAAGCTGGCCGGCACCGGCGGAATCTACAACCTGGTGATGCTGGCGTCAGCGCCGATGTTTGCTGCTTCCTTCCTGATCACCAAGGCGCTCACCCGCTATGAAACTGCACCCACGATCGTGCTGTGGCAATCGATCACGGTGGCGGTGCTGAGCTTTCCGTTTTCACTGCTGCACTGGAAACCGCCGACCACGACCCAGTGGTTCTTGTTCCTGCTGGCAGGCGTACTGGGATCAGTCGGGCATTACTGCCTGACGCGCGCATTCACGGTTGCCGACATTTCTGCCACGCAGTCCGTCAAATTCCTCGACCTGATCTGGGCCACCCTGCTCGGCTGGCTACTGTTTGCAGACCAACCGAGCGAATTCACGCTGGTGGGCGGCAGCGTCATTTGCGCTGCGACGATATGGATTGCGCGGCGCGAGGCGCGGCAGCGCAAGCTGCCCGCGGCGCCCAAGCCGGCCGAACCGGGCTGAGCGCTCAGGCCGGCTTGCCGGTGCCGCCGCTGTACAGGTGGCAAGCCACAGCACGGCCTGGCTGCACTTCCAGCAAGGCCGGCGCCTCCACCCGGCAGCGCGGCCCGGCATGCGGGCAGCGCGGATGGAAATGACATCCCGGCGGCGGCGCCAGCGGTGAAGGCAATTCACCGGGCGGCGCCTGGAAAGCGAATTTCTTTGGCGTCAGTTTCGGTGCCGAAGCCAACAGCATGACGGTGTAAGGATGGGCCGGATGTTCAAACAAATCGGCCACCGGCGCCAGCTCCACCACCCGCCCGAGGTACATGACTGCCACCCGGTCTGACAGGTGGCGCACCACCGCCAAGTCGTGACTGATGAAAAGGCAAGCCAGCCCCAGCTTTTGCTGCAAGTCCATCAACAGGTCCAGCACTTGCGCCTGTATCGATACGTCCAACGCGGCCACGGCTTCATCGCAAATCAGCAATTCCGGTTGCAGGGCGAGCGCGCGCGCGATGCCGATGCGGGCCCGCTGGCCGCCCGAGAACTGATGCGGGAAGCGCTCCATCATGCCCGGCTCCAGGCCGACTTGCTGCAACAGCGACGCCACCAGCGCGCGCCGGTCGCGCGCCGCCACCATGCCGTGCACCAGCGGCGCTTCGCCAACCAGGTCCAGTACCCGCAGGCGCGGGTTGAGCGATGCGTACGGGTCCTGGAACACCATCTGCATGCCAAGCTGGCGCTTGCGGCGCAAGGCCGGTGGCAAGGCATCCAGGTTTTCGCCTTTCCACAGGCGCTGGCCGTAGGACAGCGTATGCAAGCCGATTGCCATGCGCGCCAGCGTCGACTTGCCGCAACCGGATTCGCCGACCAGGCCGAGCACTTCACCCGCGGCCAGGGATAATGAAACGTGATCGACCGCCTGCACGCCGGCGCCGGTGCCGACGCTGGCGGGCGCATCCGCCGGCAATGCGCCGTGCGTGGCCCCTGCGCTTGCAGGCCGGAACAGCCGACCCAAGCCGCTGGCAATGCGAGCGGCCAGGTCCACGCGCGGCGCGAAACGCTTGCCAACCGCGCGCAATTCAAGCAGCGTCAGGTCAGCCATTGCCGCCCTCCCCCAAGGCTGGCTGCGCAGACAAGCGCTCGCCGGGCCGGTGGCGCGACGGCGTCGCATCCAGCAACTGCCTGGTATAGGCATGCTGCGGATCGAGCAACACGCTTTCCGTCGTGCCGCTTTCGACGATGCGTCCATTGCGCATCACGCAGAGATGGTCGGCCAGCCCGGCCACCACCGCCAGGTCATGCGTGATCCACAGCAGCGCCGCGCCGGATTCGTGGCACAGGGCCTGCATTTCGCCCAGTATTTGCGCCTGGGTTGTCACATCCAGGGCAGTGGTCGGCTCGTCGCAAATGATGAGGTCGGGTTTGTTCAGCATGGCAATGGCAATGGCGACGCGCTGGCGCATGCCGCCCGAAAACTGGTGCGGATAACTGCGCAGCCTTTGCGCCGGGCTCGGTATGCCGACCCGGTCCAATGCGGCGCGCGCTTCCTCAAGCGCCTGTTCCCGGCTTACGCTGCGATGGGCATGGATTGCTTCGGTCATCTGCGTGTCGATGCGCAAGACCGGGTTCAGCGTCATCATCGGATCCTGGAAAATCATCGCGATGCGGTCGCCGCGCAGGCGCCGCATCGGTTCCGCGCCCAGGGTCAGCAAGTCATGTCCCTTGAACAGGATGCGCCCGGCCACTATCCGTCCCGGCGCATCCACCAGGCGCATGATTGAATACGCCGTCATCGACTTGCCCGAGCCCGATTCGCCAACCAGCCCCAGCACACCGCCCGGCGCAATGGAAAAGGACACGCCGTCCACCGCGCGCACGATGCCGGCGCGGGTCGTGAAATGGGTTTGCAAGCCTTCCACCGCCAGCAGCGGGCTCGCATCCGGCTGGCCGTTCACAGTGTCACCTGCAGGCGCGGGTTGAGCACATCGCGCAAACGGTCCGCCACCAGGTTGATCGCGATCACCGTTGCCATCAGCGCCAGGCCGGGATAGAGGCTGATCCAGTATTTTCCTGACATCAGGTACTGGAAGCCGTTCGCAATCAACAGGCCCAGCGAGGGTTCTGTCACGGGCAGGCCCAGCCCCAGGAAAGACAGCGTCGCCTCCAGGGAAATCGCAGACCCGACTTGCAGCGCTGCCACCACGATCAGCGGCGGCAGGCAATTGGGCAGTAAGTGTTTGAAAATGATGCGCGCCGGCGACAAGCCAAGGCTGACCGCCGCCTCGATGTATTCCCGGTTGCGTTCCACCAGCGCCGCACTGCGCGCCGTTCGCGCGTAATACGCCCATTGCACCGCCACCAGCGCGATGATGATCTTGCCCACGCCCTGCCCGGTCAGCACCAGCAGGATTAGCGCAATCAATATCGGCGGGAAGGAAAGCTGTATGTCGGCCAGGCGCATCACCAGCGTATCGATGCGCCCGCCGGCATAACCGGCCAACAGCCCGAGCGCCAGGCCCAGCACCAGCGCCAGCGCGGTACTTGTCACGCCCACGGTGACGGAAATGCGCAAGCCGTAAAGGATGGCAGACAGCAGGTCACGCCCTTGTTCATCGGTGCCGAGGACGTAAGTCATCTTGCCATCCGATGAAACCTGGCCCGGCGCCAGGCGTGAGTCGAGCACATCGAGTTGCGCCAGGTCGTAAGGATTTTGCGGGGCCAGCAGCGGCGCGAACAGCGCGGCCAGCAGCACCAGCGCCAGCAGAAAAATACCGGCCAGCGCGATCCGGCTGACCAGGAAGTCGCGCACGAAAACTGCGAACGGCGATTCAGCGCCTGCGGTTTTTCCTCCGGCGGCCGCAGCCTGCGATTCCGGGTTCACGCCGGGCTTCAGTTGCGCGCTCATGCCCGCCCTCCCGCCAGCCGCACGCGCGGGTCAAGCCACGAATACAGGATATCGACCACGAGGTTGATCAGGATGAACAGCGTCACCACCAGCATCAGGTAAGCCACGATGACAGGACGATCCAGCACGCGGATTGAATCGATGATCAGCTTGCCCATGCCCGGCCAGGCAAAAATTGATTCAGTCACGATGGCAAACGCAATCAGCGAACCGAACTGCAGCGCCACGACGGTCACGACTGGAATCAGGATGTTTTTCATCACATGCACGCCGACGATGCGGCGGTTGGATAAACCCTTGGCACGGGCAAAGCGCACATAGTCTTGCAGCAGCGCTTCCTGCGTTCCAGCGCGCACCAGGCGGATCACTAGCGCGATATTGAAAAAGGCCAGGTTGGCGGCCGGCAGCAGCAAATGGCGCAGCCCGTCCCAGGTCAGGAAGCTGAAGGGAATGCCGAACAGGTTGGCTGTGGCGCCGCGCCCGGTCGACGGCAGCCAGCCAAGCTGCACCGCAAACACCATAATCAGCAGCAGGCCGACCCAGAAAGTGGGCAGTGAAAATCCAAGTATCGACACTGCCATCACAGTTTTGCTGGCGATGCTGTCGGGCTTGTAACCCGCCATCAAGCCCAGCGGCAAGCCGAACAGGATTGACAGCAGCATCGCGCAGCCTGCCAGTTCCAGTGTTGCCGGCATGCGTTCGACGATCAGGGCGAGTGCCGGCATCGCAAACACATACGAGCGGCCGAGATCGCCGGCCAGCGCATTGCGGATGAACAGCAGGTATTGCCGCCACAGTGGCTGGTCGAGCCCGAAAGCGGCGACGATGCGCGCCCGTTCAGCCTGGTTGGCTTCGGGACTGATCAGCACGTCGACTGGATTGCCCACGGCATGTATGCCGATAAACACCAGCAGCGACATCAGCGCCAGTACCAGCACGCTCTGTATCAGCCGGCGCAGGATGAAGGTGCTCACTGGCTATCTCCGCATTTGCATTTGCGCGCAGGCGGCGCTGCTTTTTGGCTGGCAGGCCGCAGGCAAATCATTCCGGCTGAAACTGGTGTGCGAACGTAAACTCATCCACCCGCGCCGTGTATTTCACGCCTTTGCGCATGGCCCAGGTTGCGCTCTGGTGATGCAGCGGTATCACGGCATAATCCTTCATCGCCGCCGCCATCGCCTGGCGCGCAAACTCGGCCCGTTTGGCTTCATCCACCGAACCCAGCGAAGAACGGATCAATTCATCCACTGTCTTGTTGCTGTACTTGCCCCAGTTCCAGCTGCCCCATCCGGTTTCGGCGTCGGGCGTGCCCACCAGCGTGCGCAAGCCAAAGTCGCCAGCAAGCGTGCCCCAACCCAGCATCGCCATGCTGAATTCGCCACTGCGCGCGCGGCCGAAATAAACCGACAGCGGCAGCGTTTCCACCTTGGCCTGGATCCCGGCCCGGTTCAAGAACTGGGCCACGGCCTGCACCACTTTCTCGTCATTGATGTAGCGGTTTTTCGGGCCATGCAGCGTGATCGCAAAACCGTTCGGATAGCCGGCCTCGGCCAGCAGCTTTTTCGCGCCTTCGGGATCGAAGGCATCCGGCTTCAGGCCGGCGTTGTAGCCGAGGATGCCGGGCGAGACGATATTGGATGCCGGCACCGCCAGCCCTTCCATGATGCGTTCCGTTAACGCCTGTCGGTTGATTGCCTTGGACAGTGCCTGGCGCACCCGCACATCGCGCAGCGGATTGGCGGCCAGCGGCTTGCCAGCCTTGTCCGTCACATGGCGCGCCACCGGAGAAGCCTGGTCGAGGTGCCAGAAGATCGTGCGCCAGGATGTTTTCTGCGCCAGGGTGAATTTGGACTGCGACTTCAGCTTGGCCAAGTCGGCGGTGGGCACGTTTTCGATCGCATCCACATCGCCTGCCAGCAGCGCAGCCAGGCGCGAGGCATCGTTGGAAATCATGCGGAAGGTGACTTTCTCCCAGGCTGGCTTGCCGGCCCAGTAGTTGTCGTTGCGCGTGACTTCAATACTGTCGCCCGGCTTGTAGCTGGCGAAGCGAAAGGGGCCGGTGCCAACAAGTGCACGGCCGCTGTTGAAATCCTCGGTGCTGGCATTTTGCGCCGCCTTCTTCGACACAATGAAGATCGTCGACAGGTCCAGCGGCAGCGGGCCGTAAGGCGTGGCTGTCTTCAGGCGCAAGGTGTGGGCATCCACCACCTGCTTGTTTGCGATCTGGCGCGTGTAGCTGGTGAAGGGACCGGGGCTATTCTTCAGCGCCGCCGGCCGCTCCAGCGAAAACACGACATCCGCGGCGCTGAAGTCGCTGCCGTCATGGAACTTCACGTTCTGGCGCAGCTTGATTTCCCAGGTGGTTGCATCGACTGCGCGCCAGGAGGTGGCCAGGCCTGGCACCAGCCGGCCATCCTGGTCTGCATGCACGAGCGCATCGAACAGGTGGGTCGAGAAGGCAACATTGGGCGCGATATTCAAGTAATGCGGATCCAGCGTCGACACTTCCGCAGCCAGGCCGATTTTCAGGGGTGCGGCTTGCGCCGGGATGGCGGCAAACATCGCCGTGGCGGCAAGCACGGCAAACAGGAAGCTACGCAGCACAGGAGTCATGGGGGCGCGGTCGGGCAAGTCGAGAAGATGCAATTATTTCACGATACCCGTTGCGCCGTGGGCGCGATTGATCCGCGCCACGGCAAGGCGGCATGGCCAGGCACCGCAATCGGCGAAGGCGAAGGCTAACGCTAAGGCAATGGCGAAGGTGAAGTCGAAGTCGAAGTCGAAGTCAGGCGGTGGCGTTGTGAACGCCATCGCCGCTCAACTCACCAGAACAGGTTGCCGCTGTCGCCGCTGGAACGGGCCGGGCGGTTTTCAGCCGGCTGGCGAAACAATTCATCCGCCGCTGCCCCGTCAGGCGGGTTGCGGGTGTCGTATTCCGGGCTGTTTTCAATTTCGCCGCGGCTCGCGCGCACCTGCACTGCTTTTTCTTCCCAGATCACGGCGCGTATGCGCGCTGGCGAAATCAGCACATGACGGCCTGGCAGCCAGTCGCGTGTATCGACCAGCATCAGCCGGATGCTCCAGTCGCGCGGGTCGAACAGGAAGTCTTCGACATGGCCAACCACGCCATCGCTGGCCTGGATCTGGTAACCGACGACTTCATCCTTCGTTCGCAAATGCGGATCGCCTTCAGCCGGTTGTTCATCCACCGGTTGGGCCGCAAGCTGGTCCGTGGTTGGATCCCAGGGAATCGGATCGACCAGCATGGGAAAAGCGGTATAGCCCCAGATGAAGGGCCCGTTCCAGTAATGCGGCGTGCCGTAATAGCGCGACAGCGCCAGTTCATGCTGGCGTGACACGGGCAGCGCCGTGTCCAGGCCGGGACTGTTTTCCACCTGGGCCCGGGTCAGCTTGACCAGCAAGCGTTCATTATCCCAGTCCACGCCCTCGACCGACGCCGGGGACAACAACACATTGCGGCCCGACAGCCAACCACCGGTATCAACTTCGAAGTAACGCACGGTCCATTTCTGGTCGTCAAAATAGATATCGCGCACATGGCCGAGTTCACCATCGGTGGCAGCTATTTTGAAACCGTCGAGCGCTTTCAGGCTGTGCAGCATGATCGGCCTCCTGTGTGGGCATAGAAATATGACCCGCGAACCGGCAAGTAGTTGCCTTTACGCCCGCCGGCCTGGTGCAATTCATCCACGCCAGCATGGAAAACCTGGGTTCAGGGGGCGAGCTTGCCAAAGATTTCCTGCTGCGCGATGCGCCGGATCGCGACAATCGCTGGATGCGTCAGGCGCCGTTCGGTGGTCAAGCCATACAACTGTTCCTTGATGCCGGGGATGTCGCCCACCGCGCGCAAGTGATACTGCGTGCAGACATAGTCCGATATTGCGCTGGGCGCCACGCATAGGCCGACCCCGGCCTGTGCGAAGGCGCCGAGCAAGGCGCTGTCGTCAAACTCGCCAACGATGCGGGGCCGCAGTTGCTGGCTGGCGAACCACTGCAGCAGGCGCGGCCGCACCATGACTTCGACGCCCGGCAGCAAGAATGGCGCATCGTTGAGCAGCGCCGGGAAGGTTCCGGACAGTTTGGCCACCAGGCGCGGCGCGCCGAAAACAGTCAATCCACTCTCGCCCAGCAAATGGCTGTAGCCGCGCACGTTCAGGCTGGTGGGAATGGGCCGGTCGGCAATCACCATGTCGAGCCGATGTATGGCCAGCTCGGAAAGCAGCGCATCAAGGCGTCCTTCGCGGCACACCACATGTACCGGGTCGTCCAGGTACAGTGCCGGTTCAACCACGCGAAATGCAATCGACTTCGGCACCGAATCCGCCACCCCCAGCTTGAAGCGCAACACCTTTTCGCGCGCCTGGTCGCGCATCGCGTCCACCAATTCTTCGCCGAGCGAAAAAATGCCGTCGGCATAGTCGAGCGCGCGCCGCCCGGCATCGGTGAGTTCCAGCTTGCGTCCCACTTTCTGGAACAGGGCCACGCCCAGGCTTTCTTCCAGTTCCCGCAACTGCCCACTGATGGATTGCGGCGCCAGGTGGAGTTGTTCGCTGGCGCGGGCAATGCTGCCAGCCTTGGCCACCATCCAGAAGTAGCGCAAATGCTTGAAGTTCATGGCTGCCATGTAATACCTCGGTTTATTCGATGTAATCCGAAAGTATATTCGGTTTGTTGGATGTGTTTCAGGGCACTAACATAGCGGGGTGCCAGGTCATGACGGGCCGTGACAGGCCGTGAGAGGCCGTGACACCCAGGCAATAGCATGACTGCCTGGCTGCATGCTGCGCCTCCCGCTCGAACGCACGGGCCCGCCAAAACATCCCTTGGCGCGACCCGATGCCGGCACGACCTGGCGCCTCAACCACTTCGCATCGGACAACAGACGTAAATGAATAAACCGCATGGCTTGCCGCCATCGATATCCCGCATCACCAGTATCGCAGCGGCGGCATTCGCCGCTTTACTGCTGGCCCTGGTCCAGCCCCTGGCAGCCAGCGCAGCGCCTGCCGCCGCCGCCGAAGGCAGCCTTTTCAACCTGGCGCAACTGGTGGAACTGGCCAAGGCACATCACGCCGGGCTTGGCGCGGCGCGCCAGCAAGTGCGCAGCGCCGAGGCGGGCGTGGTCACCGCCGGCGCCTTGCCGAATCCGGAAATAGAGATATTGAGCGGATCACAGCGCGCGCGTGCAATCGGCACTGGCGAGGGCAGCACGCGCAGCCTGTCGATCACGCAAAGGCTGGACTTGCCGGGCCTGCGCACGGCGCGCATCGATGCCGCGCGTTCCGGCCTGGTTGCCGAGCAATCGCAATTGCGCGCCACCGAGCGCGAACTGGTGCGCGTGCTGAGGCTGCACTACTACGACCTGCTGCGGCGCCAGGCTGAATGGGATGCGGCCGAACAAGACCTGGTGACCTCGACCCAGATACACGAGCGGGTATCGGTGCGGGTCAAGTCGGGCGAAGCGGCGCGCTATGACATCATCAAGGCCGATGCGGAGCTGCTGAATGCGCAGAAGCAGGTGCAAGGCGCCCGGCTGCGGGTGGCGCAAGCGCGCGCCTCGCTGCGGCGTGCTGTCGGCGCGCCTTTGCCATCGCAATTCGACGTCCTGCCCGACACCGATCCCTTGCCGGACCTGCAGCACCTTGAGCGGCTGCAGCAGGAAGCGCTGGCAAGCAATCCGGAACTGGCGCGCGATCGCGCCCTGGTGCAGCGGGCACGGCAGCAAGTGACGCTGGAGCGCAATGCGCGCCTGCCCAGCTTCGCCCTGCGCGCCGGCTTCGACCAGGATCCCGAAGCGCGCGGCGCGCGCGTTGGCGTCATTGTCAGCGTGCCGCTGTGGGACCGCCGCGCCGGCCCGATTGCCGATGCCTCAGCCCAGCTGGCGCGGACAGAACTGGAACAGCAACAGCGCGAATTCAGCCTGCGACAATCGCTTGAAGCAGCCAGCCACCAGTATGCAATCAGCCACAACCAGATCGCGGCACTCGAGTCCGGCATCCTGCGCCAGGCTGAAGCCGCCCTGCGCATTGCTGAAGCCGCCTATCGCTTCGGCGAGCGCGGCATCCTCGACTACCTCGATGCCCAGCGCGTCTATCGCAACGCGCGCAACGAGTTGATTGCAGCCCGTTACGACTTGCGCGCGGCGCAAGCTGAAATCGAACGCCTCTACCGACCATGATGATGACAATTCCCCGTTTCTCCAGCCTCGCTTGCGCCAGCCTGCTGCTGGCGGCCCTGGCAGCGTGCAAGGAGCAGTCGCCCGGCGCCGCGCCAGCCAAACCGCAAGCCAGCGCCAGCGCGCGCGCCGACACCGATGTGTTCAAGGTCAGTCCCGAGCTCGCAAGCCAATCGGGTGTGAAAGCCGTGGCGACCGCACCGGTCAGCCATGCGGAACGGATTGCCGGCCGCATTGATTTCGATGAACAACGCGTGGCCCGCATCGGCGCCAACGTGACCGGGCGCGTGACTGAACTGCATGCTTCACTGGGCCAGGTGGTACAGGCCGGCGAGTTGCTGGCGCAATTGCACAGCGCCGAACTGGGCGCGGCCCAGTTGGGCTACCTGCGCTCACGGGCCCAGGTTTCACTGCATGAACGCAATGTGGAACGGGCCCGCCTGTTGTTATCCGCCGATGTGATTGGCGCGGCCGAATTGCAAAAGCGCGAGAGCGAACTGGCGATTGCCCAGGCGGAGACGCGCGCTGCCGCCGACCAGTTGCGGGTGCAGGGCATGAATGCGCGCACGATCGAAGCGATGGCCAGGAGCGGCGCCATCAATTCCACTTCGCAAGTGGTGGCCACAGCGCGTGGCGTGGTGGTTGAGCGCAAGGTTGCGCTGGGCCAGGTGATACAGCCATCCGACGCCATGTTCACCGTCGCCGACTTGTCGCGCCTGTGGGTCGTGGCCCAGGTGCCGGAACAGCAAATCGATGGCATCAAACCCGGCCAGGCAGTATCGATCGAAGTGCCGGCGCTGCAGAATGCGCGCCTGAACGGCAAGCTGGTCTATGTGGGTGACACCGTCAGTGCAGAAAACCGCACCGTCACCGTGCGTACCGAAGTCGACAATGCCGAGCGCAACCTGAAACCGGCAATGCTGGCCACGATGATCATCCGCACCCGCGCCGTGGAGCGGCTGGTCGTGCCTTCGGCCGCCGTCGTGCGTGAGAATGGCGAAGACCATGTGCTGCAGGAAGTGGCGCCCGCCAGCTTCCGGCTGGTGAAGGTCAAGCTGCAAAACGAACTGGAAGGCATGCGCCCGGTTGAAAGCGGCATCAAGGGTGGCGACCGGATCGCGGTAGAGGGCGCCTTCCACCTGAACAATGAGCGCAAGCGCCTGCAATCGGGCGGACAACTGTGATTGAATCACTGGTAAGGGGCGCGCTGAACCAGCGCCTGGTGGTGGTGGTGCTGGCTGTGGTGCTAATGGCTTTTGGATTGCGGGCAACGCAGAAATTGTCAGTCGATGCTTTTCCCGACGTGACCAATGTGCAGGTGCAGATTGCCACCGAAGCGCCGGGCCGCACGCCGGAAGAAGTCGAGCGCCTGGTGACCGCGCCGATCGAAATGGGCATGACAGGCTTGCCCGCGATGACGGAAATCCGCTCGCTGAACAAGGCCGGCCTGTCGCTGATCACGCTGGTCTTTACCGACCAGACCGATGTGTACTTTGCGCGCCAGCTGGTGATGGAGCGCCTGATTGAGATTGGCGCAAAGCTGCCCACCGGCGCCACGCCGGTGCTGGGGCCGGTGTCGACTGGCCTGGGCGAAGTCTATCAATACACGCTGGAACGACCGCAAGATGGCGATACCCGGCTCTCGGTCGAAGAATTGACGCGGCGGCGCAATGTGCAGGATTGGGTGCTGCGCCCCTTGCTGCGCTCGATACCGGGCGTAGCTGAAATCAATTCCCAGGGCGGCTATGTCAAGCAATACCAGGTGCTGGTCAATCCCGAGCGGCTGCGTCATTACGGCCTGTCGCTGCAGCAGGTGTATCGCTCGCTGGCGCTGAACAATGCCAACTCCGGCGGCGGCGTACTGCCGCAACATGCGGAGCAATACCTGATACGCGGCGTCGGGCTTATCCGTAACCTGGACGATATCCGCAGCATCGTGCTGAAGGAAAGCGAAGCGGTGCCGATCACGATCCGCGACGTGGCCGACGTCACCATCGGCCACGAAGTCAGGCAAGGCGCAGTGGCCAAAAACGGCAAGACAGAAGCCGTGGGCGGGATCGTGATGATGCTACGCGGCGGCAATGCCAAGGAAGTCGTGTCGCGGATACAGGCCCGGGTCAAAGAAATCAACGACCGCGGCATGCTGCCTGACGGCCTGAAAGTCGTCGCCTATTACGACCGCTCGGAACTGGTGGATGCGGCGCTGAAGACCGTGGTCAAGGTGCTCATCGAAGGGGTGGTGCTGGTCGTGGTCGTGCTGTTCCTGTTCCTGGGCGACGTGCGCTCTTCACTGGCGGTGGTGGCAACCCTGGTGTTGACGCCGCTGTTGACCTTCATCGTGATGAACCGCTACGGCTTGTCCGCGAACCTGATGTCGCTGGGCGGCCTGGCAATTGCGATCGGCCTCATGGTCGACGGCCCGGCGGTTGTGGTGGAAAACGCGCATGCGCACCTGAGCCGCCCCGATACGGGTCAAAGCAAACTGGCCGTCATCGTCGGTGCGGTGAAGGAAGTGGCAACGCCAGTCATCTTTGGCATCGGCATCATCATCCTGGTTTTCCTGCCGCTGATGACGCTGACCGGCATGGAAGGCAAGATGTTTGCGCCGCTGGCCTACACGATTTCGATTGCGCTTTTCATCTCGCTGGTGCTGTCGCTGACGCTCACGCCCGTGCTGTCATCCTACCTGTTGAAGGGCCAGCGCAGCGCGACAGGCGAAGAGCACGGACATGACGAGCCGCATGAGACGCGGCTGATCGCGGCCATGAAAAAGCCTTACCTGCCGGTGCTGGCGCGCGCGCTGTCGGCGCCCAAAAAGACTTTCCTCAGTGCGCTGCTGGCGTTTGCGGTCGCACTGGCGCTGCTGCCCTTCCTGGGCACGGCCTTCATTCCGGAAATGCGGGAAGGATCGATCGTGCCCAATATCATCCGCGCGCCGAATATTTCGCTGGATGAATCGATTGCGATGGAACACCAGGCGATGGCAATGATCATGACCGTGCCCGGCGTGAAGTCCGCCGTATCGGGCCTCGGCCGCGGCGAATCGCCGGCCGATCCGCAGGCGCAGAATGAATCGACGCCCATCGTCAGCCTGAAACCGCGCGACCAATGGCCAGACGGCTGGAACCAGGACACGATTGCCGAAGCCATCCGCAAAAAGCTGCTGCAACTGCCCGGCATACAAGTGGTGATGGCGCAACCGATTTCAGACCGGGTGGATGAAATGGTGACCGGCGTGCGTTCCGACGTGGCGGTCAAGATCTTTGGCGACGATCTGGAAGTGCTGAAGAAAAAAGGCGAAGAGATTGAACGCGTCGCGCACAGCGTGGCAGGCGCTTACGACATCCGCGTCGAACGGGTCAGCGGCCAGCAATACCTGTCCATCGATATCGACCGCCAGGCAATCGCGCGGCTGGGCATCAACGTGGCCGATGTGCATGACGTGATCGAGACTGCGATCGGCGGCAAGGCCGCAACCGAAGTCTATGAAGGCACACGCCGTTACAACGCTGTCGTGCGCCTGCCGGAATCCTTCCGCAATAATGTGGAAGCGATTCGCAACCAGCTCGTGACTTCCCCGCGCGGCATGCAAGTGGCGCTGGAAAGCATTGCCGATATCCAGGTGCAGGAAGGCCCGGCCCAGATTGCGCGTGAGTCAGCGCGACGGCGGCTGGTGGTGGGCGTGAACGTGAAGGATCGCGACCTCGGCGGCTTTGTCGCCGAACTGCAGCAGCGGGTGGAACGCCAGGTGAAACTGCCCGAAGGCTATACGCTGGAATGGGGCGGCCAGTTCCAGAACATGGAACGCGCACTGGGCCACCTGGGCGTGATCGTGCCAGTCACCATCGCAGCGATTTTCTTCCTGCTGTTCCTGCTGTTTGGTTCACTGCGGCTGGCGACGCTGATCATCCTCGTGCTGCCATTTGCATCGATCGGCGGCATCATCGGCTTGTTCATTGCCGGTGAATATCTTTCGGTGCCAGCCTCAGTCGGCTTCATCGCGCTGTGGGGCATCGCAGTGCTGAACGGCGTGGTGCTGGTGTCTTATATTCGCAGCCTGCGCCAGCAGGGGAAGAGCGTGCGCGAAGCCGTGCAGCAAGGCGCTATCCTGCGCTTTCGCCCGGTGATGATGACGGCAACCGTGGCCATGCTGGGCTTGATCCCCTTCCTGTTTTCGGACGGCCCCGGGTCTGAAGTGCAAAGGCCGCTGGCGATCGTGGTGATCGGTGGGCTGATCACTTCTACCCTGCTGACGCTGGTGGTCTTGCCGGCGCTCTACCAGTGGTTCGACGACGTCGGCACCGCCCCCGCACAGTGACGCCTGGTGGAAGCTGGCATACTGCGGGCTTCCACCACGAACGGCCAAGCGCTCATTAGCTGATGATTTACGAACTGACCACCCTGACCGCCATGGCGGGCATGCACAAGGATGTGATCAACGCCTTGCAAGCGGCGGCCACTACCTGTCCACCCGAACTGGTGGCCGCCTGGGCCACCGAAGTGGGCGCCGTCAACGACGTGCTGCTGCTGCGCCGCTATGACGACAAGCAAGCCACCAACGCCGCAACCGAATTCAAGCCCGGCACAAAACACTGGTTGAGCGAGGTGCTGCCGCTGACGCAGGATGTGCAGATCAAGCACTTCCGCATGATGCCCGGACTGCCCCACCCGGCCCCGGGCAAGCTCGGCGCGATCCACGAGTTGCGCAGCTATGTCTACCGGCCAGGCATGCTGGATGAATTGCTTGCAACCTGGAAGGAACCGCTGGCCCGGCGGGTGCAGGTTTCGCCCGCACCGATGCTGATGTATTCGATCGATGCACGCGCACTGCGCTTCATCCACCTGTGGGTGTATGACAGTTATGAACAGCGCCTGGCAATTCGCGCTGGCGAAGTTGCAAAGGGAAGCTGGCCACCGCCCGGCGGCCGCGCGCGCTGGCTGAGCCAGCATAATGCGTTGCTGGCGCCGCTTTCGTTTTCGCCGCTGGCCTGAAGCAGGCCGGCTGCTTGCAAGGGACAGCGATGCTGTCCCTTGCGGGCTTTCATCTCAGGCGTAGCGCCGGCTGATCGATTCGGCCACGCAAACCGGCTTGTCGCCGCCTTCGCGCTCCATCGTCACTTGCCAGATGACCTGGGCGCCACCTGGAATGTCTTCGATTTCCTTCAGCACCATCCGGCCGCGCACGCGGCTGCCGACCGGCACCGGTGCTGGAAAGCGCACCTTGTTCAAGCCATAGTTCACGGCCATCTTCACATCCTTCACCAGCACCGCGTCCTGCATCAGCATGGGCAGCAGCGACAGCGTCAGGAAGCCGTGCGCGACGGTGCAGCCGTAAGGCGATTCGCGCTTGCTGCGTTCGACATCGAGGTGTATCCACTGGTGGTCGCCGGTGGCATCGGCAAACTGCTGCACGCGCTCTTGCGTGATTTCGACCCAGTTGGATACGGCCACCTCCTGGCCCAACAAGCTACGCAGTTCAGCCAGGTTTTCGATCTCACGCATGTGCTTCTCCCTTCCCCGTTATCTTGAGTCTCTAGGTTGTGTGCTGTGCTGCTGTGCTGTTTTTCGTTCCTGCCGACGCTCAGGCCGGGCGCCGGCCGTACATGCCCACTGCCTGGATTTCCACTACTTGCTGGCCATGCTGGTTCCAGGCCTTCCAGTCGCTGCGCACGAAACCGCGGTCGGGCTTGCTGGCCGAGGCGCGCACCTCGGTCACCACCATCGCCGACCGGATCTGGTCCCCGGGGCGTACCGGTTGCAGCCAGCGGATTGCATCGCAGCCGGGCGAACCCATGCTGGCTGAGCGCACGAGGAAGTTATCGACCAGCAGGCGCATCATCTGGCTGCAGGTATGCCAGCCGCTGGCGATCAGTCCACCGAAAACCGACTCGCGCGCCTGTTCCGGATGCACATGGAAAGGCTGGGGGTCGAAGCGGGTGGCGAATTCCAGAATTTCTTCTTCGCTGAAACTGAAGGTGCCCAGTTCAATCGTCTGGCCGACGTAAAAGTCTTCAAAGTAAAGCTTGTCTTCTTGCATGCGTATTGTCGCGACCGCAGGCCGCGGAAAAAAATGAGATTTTACGCGGGCAACCCGGCCGGGTTGCCCGCGCTGGTTCATGCGGCGTTGCGAAACCCGGGTTCAGACGCAAAGCGGGCCAGGTGATGATCCGTGTCGCCCAGTGTCAGCTCGATCATGCTCAAGCGCTTGAAATAGTGGGAGGCCGGCAATTCATCGGTGACGCCCATGCCGCCGTGCAGTTGCACTGCTTGCTGGCCGACGAACTTCAGCGCCTGGCCGACCCGCGCCTTGGCCGCCGACACATTACGCCGGCGTTCAGCCGGGTCCTGGCTATCCACCCGCACCGCGGCCAGCGTCGTGATCGAACGCGCCTGTTCCTGCTGGATGAACATGTCCACCATGCGGTGTTGCAGCGCCTGGAATTTACCGATCGGCACGCCAAATTGCTGGCGCGTCTTCAGGTAATCGAGCGTGGCGGCGTTCAGCGCTTCCATCGCGCCCACTGCTTCGGCGCACAACAGCACGGCGCCATAGTCCGCGCCGGCTTCCAGTAATTCCCAGCCTGCGCCAGCGGTGCCGAGGATGGCCGTGGCCGCCAGTTTGACATCGGCAAACGTAATGTCGGCGGCGCGCTGCCCGTCTATGGTCCGGTAGTCGCGGATGCTCACCCCGGCGCCATTTGCCGGCACCAGGAACAGTGAAATACCATCCCGCGATCGCGGCTCGCCGCTAGTGCGGGCGGACACCACCAGCATGCCGGCCTGGCCGCCATGCACGACCACCGATTTGCTGCCGTTGAGCAGATAGCCGTCGCCGGCCTTGGTTGCGCTGGTCGCGATATCGGCCAGGTCGTAGCGCGACTGCTTCTCATACAAGGCGCAGGCCAGCTTCAATTCGCCGCTTGCGACCCGCTCCAGCAAGGCGTCCTGGCCGCCCGCCAGTTTCAGGAAGCGCGAACCCATGACGGTGGCAAGGTAAGGCTCCACCACCAGCGCGCGCCCCAGTTCCTGCATCACCACCAGCATGTCAACAGCAGTGCCATTGAAGCCGCCCTGTTCTTCCGGCACCGGCAGCGCAGTCATGCCAAGCTCGGCCAGCGTACTCCAGGCTTGCGTGGAAACGCCTTCGGGCGAGTGGATGATTTTCTTGCGCTGCTCGAAACCGTAATCCTTCTCTGCCCAGCGCCGCAATGCATCCGCAAACTGCTTTTGTTCTTCCGTGAAATTGAAGTCCATGCTGTCCTCACAGTCCCAGGATCATCTGGCTGATGATGTTTTTCTGGATTTCGTTGGAGCCGCCGTAGATCGACGTCTTGCGGAAATTGAAGTAGTACGAAGCCAGCGGCGCGGCCGCGTCATCACCCGTCACGGCATGGTCATGTTCACCTTCGAGATAGCCGCGATCGAAAGGCAGGCCCTGCGGACCGACTGCCTCTACCATCAACTCTGTCAGCAATTGCTGGATTTCCGTGCCCTTGATCTTCAGCATCGATGCTTCCGGTCCCGGGCCTTTCTTTACGCCTTCGGCCGACACCACTTTCAGCACTGTGATTTCCAGCGCCATGATTTCAATTTCGAGCGAAGCCACCTTGGCGGCATAGACCGGGTCTTCAAGTATCGGACGGCCGTTCTTCAAGTGCGTGCTGGCGAGGCGCTTGAGGAACTGCAGCTCGCGCTTGGCGCGGCCCACTGCCGCGATGCCGGTACGTTCATGCCCCAGCAGGTATTTGGCATAGGTCCAGCCCTTGTTTTCTTCACCCACCAGGTTCTCGACCGGCACCTTCACGTTGTCAAAGAAAACTTCATTCACTTCATGGTCTTCGTCGAGCATGATGATGGGGCGCACCGTGATGCCCGGTGTCTTCATGTCGATGAGCAGGAAGGAGATGCCCTCTTGCTTGCGCGCGGCGGGATCGGTGCGCACCAGGCAAAAGATCATGTCGGCATATTGGCCCAGCGTGGTCCAGGTTTTCTGGCCATTCACGATGTAATGGTCGCCCTGGCGCTCGGCCCGGGTTTTCAGCGACGCCAGGTCGGACCCGGAGCCCGGCTCGGAATAACCCTGGCACCACCAGTCGTCACAATTCAGGATGCGCGGCAGGTAATGCCGTTTTTGCGCTTCGTTGGCAAATGCCATGATGACGGGCGCCACCATGTTCACACCGAAAGGCAGGATCTGCGGCGTGCCGGCGCGGGCACACTCCTCGTCCCAGATGTGGCGCTGCACGGCATTCCAGCCAGTGCCGCCATACTCAACCGGCCAGTTGGCGCCGACCCAGCCCTGTTTGGCTACGATCTTGTGCCAGCGCACGTAATCCTCTTTCGACAAGCGCAAGTGATTCAGCACCTTGTGCCGTAGTTCGGCAGGCAAATTCGCTTCGAGGAAAGCGCGCACCTGGTCGCGGAAAGCAAGGTCTTCCGCGCTGTAATCGAGATCCATGCAATCTCCTGTTTTTCAGTGTTCTTCCGGACAGCCCGGTCAGTGTGCCGTGCTGCCAGCAAGCTGCGGGCACGGCCAAAAAGCACGATCGTTCGGAACCGATTATACAAGGATTGGCCTTGGCCGGACGCGTACTTGCGGCGCGCTTTTGAGGCTTGAAGCGGTCGCGGCGCAGAGGTCACGGCGACGGCGACTTTCCTGATAGCCCGATACAGTCTGGACCCGATGCCGGCTCCGCATGGCTCGCGTCATGAAAGCGGGCCACAAGCATTTTCTAGCCACGTGAAAACCGTCTTGCGAGGCACACAACTCGTCCTGCCGCAAAGGCGCAAACCAGCGATTTATGTTATCGCAAGCCTTTGAAAATCCCCTTCTTGCTCCGCCCTCGCAATGGCTAAGGTGTTAGCAGGCGTGGGCAGCCCTTGTGGGCTTTTGATTTGCCACGCGTTCCACCATCCTTGCGATGGCCGACCGGCAATGGAGTGAATATGAAAAAAGTGATTGCTGTCCTGGTTGTAGCACTGCTTGCTGGATGTGCCAGCTACGGCACATCCAGCGATGCTACCAGTGCCTACGACCCATACGAAAGAAACGTACGGTTCTAAGTGCTGAACCGCAAGACCCCGACCCGGCAGCGTTCTTGCCGCGGGGCGGCGATTGCGGAAACCGCATCATCCCCGTGTGCTTTGCTCCTCAATTTTGAGGAGCAAGTTCTGGTCGCGCTTGCAACCTGGAATGGCGCGCTGCTGGCGCGGCCGCTCCGCTCATGCATTTTCTGACAAGGATCCTCATCATGGCCTCAACCGCCCAAGACTTCATCGAAAAACGGCACCTTCCCGATCGCCGCACCAGCAGCACTTACGGGAAAAGCCGCATGAAAGCAGCCGAGTGGGTTCCGATGCTTTTGCTGATCATCGGCGGGCTTAACTGGGGGCTGGTCGGCCTGTTCGACTTCGACCTGGTAGCGCGGCTGTTCGGCCAGATGAGCACCATCTCGCGTGCAATCTACGTGCTGGTTGGTTTGTCTGCACTGTATTCGCTGTATATGTCGAGCAGGCTATCGAGCCGGCATTGACCGGCGCACGTGAAACCTGAAATGCGGGTGTGGGCCCGGGTTGGCGGTCCACACCCGCAAGCGGCCTGGCAGGCTGGCGCTTGCCGGGCTGCGTTGCGCCCGGCCTCAATGCGATAGGACAAATCCCTCTCGGGCGGCATGATAAAATCGCGCCCTCTTCAGGCTGGCTTGCGTGGCTGAGTAGCAGGAGTCAATCGACTTCCCTGCCTTGGCCCAGCACCACCCAGCCCGGCCCGAGTGGTGAAATTGGTAGACACAGCGGACTTAAAATCCGCCGCTTACCCGAGAGGGGGCGTACCGGTTCGATTCCGGTCTCGGGCACCACTCCCATAGGGGAAAACTCGAATTAGCGTTATGGTTCCAGCCCCTGTCCCGCCAAACGCTTCCGCCCTTTCTCCGTAATTGGTGGCAGTACCGGTGGCAGTTTGAGTTTCGGAGCCCCCTCTTACTACTGCCACCGCACCACTCGCAGGAATGCCCTACTTCATCTGGACCCACATTTCGTCGAGTGCGTTACGCACCTTCTCGGTTTCGACCATCGCCAGGGCGGCCAAGCGGCTGACATAACCGCCGTGTTCCGATTCTTTTATCGCGCTGAGCAGGGCATCGATGTCATGCAGCACGTCCATCTGTTCTAACAGGCGAGCGGCTGTGGCGGAGATTTTCGAAGGGGCGCCCATCATTTGAGCCCCGCCGAAACGGAGTCTTCCAAGTCATGAAGCATCTGCAGCTCCACTGCCAGGTGCTGAATCAGTGAGCCAAGGTCAGGCAGCTGGTTTGCCGCCACCGGGAAGTCCTTGTTCGTGCCGGCGGAGAACAGCAGCGCGCCGATTGCCTCCAAGCCATGCAGGAGGGTCCCTGTCGCGTCCTCGATGTGCTCGAGAGCGGCGCCCGCCGCCTCTTTCTGCTCCTGGGTCGGCGATCGGAGGTAGGCAAAGTCCACCGGCAACCTTCTGAGCAGATGGGCCAGCTCATAGGGCGCCCGGCCGGGATTCTGGTTGAGCGGGTTGTCCTTTGTGAGCGCGCTCATGCTTGGCCTCCGCGCACGATCGAGAGCCTCGGCTTTTGGACCCGGCAGTTTAAGCTCATATCGGTCACCGCGAACATAAGCATTTCGTGGTACGACGCGGGCAGCCGGCGAAGCGCGGCGAGCATAGCGATCTCGCCGTGTGTTGGCGTGAAGGTGCTGATCGAATCGGGAGTTTCTACCGCGGAGAGAATCGGACGTTTTTTACTAGGCATGTGAGCCTCCGTATGCAGTGGTTACACCGCTCCCCCGCTTCCAAACGGGGAGGGCGGCAAATGGCAAGGTTGGAAGACCGGCGCATACGGAAACCGGCAGCCCGAAGGCTCCCTACCACTGCCGCCCATAGAAGGCGCGCGTGGCGAGTACGGACGAAAAAAAATCCGCCTGGTGGCGGTTGTCCGCCGTATGCAGTCGGGCTTCCAAACCCGGTCGCCTCTTTATCGGCGACAGAGGCAGATTATTCCGCCTTTGCAGGACTGTCAAGACGTTCGCGCGTCTTCACCTCGAACTAGACGTTATCGGATAAAGTAGGAGACAGAATTAATATTAATAAGGAGATCCCATGGCGGAGAAGAAAGTGATCTTTGTAGCTTTCGCAATGGAGGACGTGCGTATTCGCGACTTAATCAAAGGCCAGTCGCTAAATACCAGCTCACCGTTCGAGTATGTCGATATGTCGGTAAAGGAAGCCTACGACGAAGAGTGGAAAAAGAAGGTGCGGAGCCGCATTCTTCGATCTGACGGCGTCCTGGTAATCGTTAGCAAGAACTCGCTGAGCTCGAGCGGCCAAAAGTGGGAAATTCAATGCGCCCAGGAAGAGAAAAGGAAAATTCGGGGTATCTGGGCTTACAAGGAGGACCGGACCACCCTCACGGGCGTGAATACGATGGTTTGGACGTGGCCCAACATCGCCACCTGGATTGATAGCCTGTAATGCGCAAAGCACTCGTTGTCGGTATCGACCACTACGCAAGTGTCGCTCACCTCCATGGGTGCGTGAACGACTCATTCTCGGTTAAGGCAATGCTCGATCGCCACGCCGATGGCTCGGTAAATTTCGGAGTAAAGCATTTGGCCGCGACAGGTCCAAGTGACGCTGTGACGCGCGACGAGCTGCGACAGTCAATCGAAAGTCTTTTCTCAGGTGACGGCGAGATTTCCCTCCTCTACTTCGCTGGCCACGGTCACATCGAAGCAACGGGTGGGTACCTATGCTCTTCGGACGTCACGACAGGAAACGACGGCGTGCCGCTAGCCGAGATTATGACCATGGCAAATCGGTCCAGGATTCAAAACCGGGTGATCATTCTCGATAGTTGCCATAGCGGCGTTGCAGGAGGACAGGCTCTACAACAGCAGGTGGCTGAGATCAGCGATGGAGTGACAATCCTGACAGCATCGACCGCGGAACAGTACGCAACGGAGGTGAATGGTGCGGGTGTCTTCACCAGCTTGTTCGTCGACGCACTCGGCGGTGCGGCCGCTAATCTCGTTGGAGATGTCACGCCAGGCGGAGTTTACGCGCACGTAGACCAGTCGCTCGGTCCTTGGGCTCAGCGGCCGGTGTTCAAGACCAACGTCAAACGTTTTGTGTCCCTGAGAAAAGTACAGCCTCCCTTGGAACTCGCTGAAATTCGTCGCCTTTCTGAGTTCTTCCCAACCCCGGGCTTCCAGTTCCAACTCGATCCCACTTACGAACCTGAGCGGCACGAGTCTTGGGCGGCGGGACCCCAAGGTATTCCGGCTCCGAACCCTGACCACAACGCTGTCTTCAAAATCCTACAGAAATTCAACCGAGTGGGGCTTCTTGTACCGGAGGGCGCGCCGCACATGTGGCATGCCGCAATGGAGAGCAAGACGGTTCGCCTGACCGCTCTTGGCGAGCATTACAGGGCACTGGCGGCAAGAGGTCTCATTTGAGATCAAAGGGGGTAGCCTTGCACCGCACCGGCGCCGGGCGCTACTGAGGAGCGGATCGCAGACGTATGCACAGAGACAGTGCACCGTCAAACTCAAGCGGCAGACGCTGTAGTGTCTCCGGCTTCATTGCTGGGTGCATGTGGTTCTCCCGTAGACTATCGAAATGGACACCCAAAGTATGTTCCTCGGTCCCGAGGAAGTCGCTCAACTCACCGGCCGAAAGACGCGGCGCAAGCAGATCGATGCCTTGACCGCTATGGGCTTCAGATTCAAGGTGCAGCCGGACGGGAGGCCAATTGTGCTTCGAGCACACGTTGAGGAAGTGCTGGGCCTGAAGGCTTCACAGCCGCCTCGCGATCCTCGATTAACGGACGAACCGAACCGGGACGCCTTCAGGCCAGACTGGGAAGCGATGGAGCGAATGGAACACGAGCGCGCTGAGCGTATAGCGATCCGCAAAGCCAACGGCGACAGACGGCGAGCCGAGCAGCAGGCAAAGCGGGAAGCCAGGGCGAAAGCCGCGCTGGAAAAACTTGCGCAGACAGGTGGCGGTAGGCCACCTCAGGGGAACGACGGCTAGCCGTAGGGTTCCGCAAGCCATTCCTGCCGGTTTTGGAATTCCCCATGTTCGAGGTAGTGGCGCGCAGCCTCCAATCTTGACCTCACCGAATCTATGATTTCCCGTCGCTCGGCCGTCGTCGCGCAGGGAATGCTTTCAAGTTGACGTTCAAAGTCCGCAAGGAATCTGGCGCTGTCCGATTGCCAGGCGGCGGTGTAGGACGATAGCCAGTCCCCATTTTTCCGCATCTCGGCATGCAGGCCGTTGTAGAGAGGATCGCCTGCCATGATTGGCTGTGGAATCGCCTGCATACGCTCACGAAGGTGTTGATCTTTCAAGTCAACAAAATGGCGGACGGTATTGTAGAGCGGGCGCGACATGTCCCATAGGTTGATCTTTCTCCAGGGCTCAATGCAGCCTTGGATCTCGCGTTCATTTGCTCCACAGGTCCGAAGCTGGCTGACCAGTTTGTCGGCCAGCAGCAGCGCCTCGGCCTTATTCACGATGCCATCCCAGCGCCCGACTTTGGAAATCATTTGGAAGGAAATCTCGGCCATCAACACGGAAGCCCCGCGGATCTGCGATAGCAGCTGATCCGCCTCGTCGATTTTGTCATCCAATTTCCGAAGCCTGGCTTCTACACTGAAGGCTTTGAAAGACTCGACACGCTGCAGATTGCCCAGCAGAGATAGCACAATGCCGGCGGCAAACAGCACCGCAGCTGCCCCTATGCGGTCCCCGATCGCCGCCTGAATAGCAGCGCCTATAGAGGCGAGACTAAGCAAGCCAACTATGCCATCCCGGACCTTGGGCAATCTCTTGCCGGTCCAGGTCATTGCGTTCCATATCTTTTGCACAGAGTTCCCCTTAAGCAGATGCATCGTTCGCAACCAGGGCCGACGCCCGTTGCTTCTCGATGACATCCCAAATCCGGTCCAACATCGGCTTTTCTGGTTTGATCTTGTGAACCACTCCGGACGAGGTCACAAGCTGCAGCTCTAGTTTTTCTAATTCGCGTCGTGCCGCGTATTCAAGCATTGGTCCGCCATTGTCACTGACACGCTGAAGCCAGTTCATCTCTCCAAAGGCAGGGAGAAAGTAGTGTGCCGTCTGCCCCAAGTTGAGCCCCTGATTCACCGGTGAACTGCAAACGTGTTCGTCTTGATACCCGAGGTTTTGATAAGCCGATACTTTTGACTTCGGGCCAAAACTCCAATTGAATGAGGTGACTACGAACGGGTTCGCGCCGGCGTTGGTCACCCCAATCATTACGTACTCAGGTAACTGGTCCCCGTCCAGTGTGCCGGCGCCAGTCACCACCCGGAGGCCGACAAAGGCATTAATGTGCAGCTTGGGCGGTTTGTTGGCGATCCACAGTGCCGCAGCAACGGCGCCGCATGTCCCTATGGCACTCAGAATCTGAGCCACGTCTACTAGGTATTTCCACCAGTCCGGTTGCATGCCGTTTCTCCTTTTTCGGAGAGAGTGTAACCGTTCAGGGAGTTTGAACTGTTCGCAAATATCGTACGTTTGAATACCGGGCGGGTCCATTCTTTGGGATCGCGTCGCTCAGGACCGCTTGTGTCCATTCGCTTTAACGCTAACCCACAAAACGCCGTGAAAAGCGGCCTGACGGGCGGACGCTGGGGGCTGTTGTGGGCGCGCGCACGCGAGGGGCCAATCGGCAGTTTGCGATTTTTCGCGAGTTGATGGTCAGTCGCAATCTGGTGCTTCCAGCCGCGGCGACGAACGAGTCACAGTCCTAAACGCCTTCGCGCTGAGTTCAGCATGGGCCGGTCCCGTTCAATGGACTTTGGAGCCACCTGGAGATGCATGCGCAGAACCAGGAGCGAGTTGTCGGGCCGAATAACGTACGGCACGCCAAGCGAGCCCAGCACGCGAGCCTGCAGCTTGGTTCTCGCGTAGCCGGTCAGGGCTTTCAGCTCCGCGGCCGAGAGCATGAGGCCATCAACGGAAGGGAACTCCTGTTCTTTGGCATCCATGCTCGTTTGCCTGTATTCGATCTCTTGAGGTGAAATTTGCGTGAAGGGGGCGCGAGCGCACCAGTTCCCTGCAGTGAAGCATATAGGGGAACTGAAACCGGTGTTTGCATCTGCAAGACCGCTTCTCACTGGCGGCGCGCTATACTGTACGTTTACACAGCTTATAAAAGGGGGAGGCATGCTTGGACGACTAGTTCGCGTACTCTTTGCCTTAACCGCAATTGCGCCGCTTTCCATCTCTCTTGCCTATGTGTACGCCGTCAGAGAGCATAACCTTACGTTTGCGCTGCTCGCTGTCCTCGTGTGCTTCGTTTTAGCGTTGCTTTCGGTTTGGATCGTGAAGAAGGCTCGCACTCAGCTAGAACACTTACCCATCAAGATTAAAAAAGTAAAAAGCGCCGACAAAGAGGTAATTGGGTTCTTTATTGCATATGCTCTTCCTCTCATATTCCGCGGTGATGGGGCCCCCGACATTGGGGCGTGGTTGGTCGCTGGGGGGATGCTGCTTTTTGTTCTTTTTAGCACTCACACCTTGCAGGTTAATCCCGTTTTGGGCATCCTAGGGTTCCACTTTTACGAGGTTGAGACGGACGAGGGGATCACATATCTCCTCATAACAAGACGCCAGATTAACAATCTACGGTCTGTTACCGCCGTCGTTCAGCTGAGCGAATATGGGATTCTAGAAGCCGAAAAAACAGGGAGATGACGTGGGACTGTTTGCATTAACGAATATACCGGGCGCAAGGATATTGCGGTTCCCTTTAACCGAAGAGTTGAATGTCGAAGTGAGCGCGGCCTTTTCGGCGCAATACCAAGCTTTCATCTCCGGGATTGTGGACCTCGTTCCATTCGACGGAAGATACCGCCCCGAAGAGGGTGAGCTGTTGGTCATCGAAAATTTCGAGGACTTGGACGGATTAGCCGGTGCGGTCGCCAACCCAATTAGCGTCGATCAATTCAACCCCGCCGTGCACCCGCTGGAAATGGTCAAGGCACTGTTCAGCGGTAGCGACGACGGCTCAAGCAAAATCTTGATACAGCTTTTTGAGCGTCGCCGGCTTTTCGCAACCAAAGCACTAGCGATGTACTTCTCTGGCAACACCTTCGCTCGGTTACACGACTCAGGACTGACGCTGGACACCAAACTGCTCGCAGTCCTCGAGGGCAAGCGGCTGCAATTCCAGAGTTTCCATTTCCTTGGGCGTGTCTTTGAAGTGGGCGAATATTTCAATGAGGCCACGGAAGAAGAGGTAAAAAGTTTCGCCTCTCATGCATCGTTTCAGATCGCGGACGCCTCCCTCTTTTCTGCCGCTGCTAGCAGCTTGGTACGTAAGAAAATAGCGCTGATTCTCCAGTCCGGCATACTGGACAAATTCACGGCTACCCAACTCGCCGCAGCTGCTCAAACCTTTAAGGTAAACCTCAAGACGACTGAAGACGGGAACAAAATCGTCCTCCCACAGGGGGGCGCCGAGTTGCGTAGCCTTCTCAGGTTCCTCGACGAAGATTATTACGAATCCCCACTAACCCAGACGCATTTCATATCAAACTCTAAGCGAGTTGCGGACTAGGTTGACGGTCTAACTCCTCCTACGCGAACTCCCACTTGCTCTGTTACCGCGCAGGCAGGTCAAGCCAACCTGGGATCGCTCGGCTTGAGGTCTGGAGCGGCAAGTTCAGGTTTGGCGCGTTCGTTGGACTATTCTCAGTGGCCATGAACAACGACGAAATCCAAGCCCTAATCGACCAGGTGTACGAGGTCGCGATGAACGAGATCGACCCGGAGAAGATGCGCCGGCGGCTCGGTTACTTGCTGATGCCTGCCTTGAAGCGCATAGCGCCGTTGGGAAGTCACCACCAAAGGTGAGCGGGTCGCCTTCCAGATCGCCGCCCACCACTTCCTGTTGGACGACAGCCAGGGCGCCATTGAAGGGGAGTGGGGTCGGGCTCGCGTAGAGCGGGCGGCAAACCGGCTTCGTGTTGCGCTTGCAATACTGCAGGACGGGCGACCGCTCCAGAAGGGATGCAGCGGCTAGAAAACCGTTACTGATTCTTGTTATCGCTATGGCTCATGCTGCCCATGCTTTCTTGTCGCCGCGACGTCTCGCCGCGGATGCCAGTGGCGGCTTTTCCCAGGAAAAAATATAGTCAAATCCCGGTTCGGGATTGTGAAGCTGAAACGCAAATGACTTGGTCATTGCGTTAAACGGTACGGTCGCAAGGGACTGCTCCACCGCGCTTTGCCCCTTCTCAATCGACTTGCGGCAAAGTTTGGCGTGTTCGCCGTTGTACTGTTTCGGCGCATGTAGCAGTTCAACGTCAAAGGCGATAAGGCGTATTGGCGCTTCCACTCTCTGCCTGAGGTACGGCTGCGAAACGCCATCTGAATCATCAAGGTCCATGAGGATGTGGACCACTTCAACTTCGTTGTACACCCTAGTTTGGCTGAAGGTGAGGTCGACCTGCTTCGCCGTTTCACCAGGAATGTCCGCGACCGGCGACACCGACTGAAGATCCGAACGAACAAGCGGGACTTTTGTCCCGGACCATTCGAAACGATGCTCGAACTTCCGCAGTGCCGGCCGCTTGACCTGAATGTGCCTCCAGAGTTCGTAGACAAACGTCTTGCCATCGGACGTCGTAAACTTCGCTGTGGATGAAAGCGGCAGGTAGCCCTTTGGGTAGTGCTCCTTAAGCAGATGGTCGCTGACCAAGTAGAGCCGATAGCCGCAGAAGGCGAGTAAAAGGACAAACGCACCCAAGGCAATCAAGGCCTTCACCGTGTCAGTGAGCCACTGAGTCAGACTTATTCCGGTAATGCCTGCAATACCTGTTATTTTCGCAACCAAGCCTGAAACTGCCATAGCTCCGCC
>JAQGMC010000044.1 GCA_028292545.1 Paucimonas sp. | reverse complement strand
AAAGCTGCTTGAAACGGAGAAGATGCGGCAGCTGCGCCGGCTCCGGCAAAGCGCCGCAAGCGCTCTCCCTTTCAACGAGAGAGCGCGGTGGGATGGAATTGGACCGGCAATGAAGAAAGGGCCGTGCCCGACTGGCTAACACCAGTCTGGCACGGCCCTTTTACCTGCACGGGCCTTCTTGTCGCTGTGCTTTATGCCGCCGACATGGCGTCATGGGCGTGAGCGACTGGCTGGCAGCGCGGCTGCCGGCTGGCGTCCTGCCCGAGGCTTGCCTTGCAGAGGTAGAGGTCCCAGTTGTCCGCTTGCCCATCGGCGCGGAACCGGCCATCGCGGCAATAGCTGCGCACGACCGGCTGGCCTTCAACCCAGACCCGCAGCTGGAAAGCTGGCGGCGCCGTCTCGTCGATTGCCACCAGGCGTGCGGCATGGCCTTGCGCAGTCATTAGCGCATGCCCCTGCAGGGCCAGCGATTCGTCAAACGGCGCCAGGTGCAGGGCCGCCACAGGCGTGGCCCCGTCTTTGATGCTGATACTCATATTCTTCTTTCTGCTGTGTGGCGGCGAAACGGAGCAGTAACGGCGCGGATCAGTAACGGCGCGGATCAGTAACGGCGCGCGATTTCGTTGCCGACATAACCACCACCCACTGCGCCGGCGATGGTTGCCAGCGTCTTGCCATTACCGCCGCCGACCTGGCTGCCGATGATGCCGCCAACCACCGCGCCAGTGGCGATGCCGACTGGGCTGTTCTGGCTGGCGCGCGCCACCTGGGTATTGTGTTGCGGCTGTTGCCGGGCAACCGGCGCCGGATGATTCACATAGCGATGGTGCACGACAGTCTGGTGTTTGACGCTCGCTGGCGCAGGCGTTGCGTTTGCCGCAAGCGCTGGCTGGGCCTGCGCGATAACAGGAGCGGCCAGCGCCGCCGCAGGCACTGCCGGCACGGGGGCCGCCGCAGCCACGGGCGCAGCGCTGCTGTGCGAAGTGGGAATGATGCCCGTGATGGCAGCCGCGCCGAGCAGGCTGACGAGCATGACGGATACGGCGGCTCCCGCCATCAGCGGATGGAGTCCGGATTTCACTGCGCTTGCTTCCATGGTTTTCCTCGGTATGTCGTTGGTACAGGAGAAAGAGTAGGGCGCTGCAGTGCGCATGGGTAGCCGGAAAATGGTTAAGTGCGTAAAGATTTGTAAGGCCGCGCGAACCAGTCGCCCTACGCTTGACGCCGGTCGCATGCCCTGTCATGGCGCCTGCCGCGAGTGCCGTTTTCGCGCTGGCCAGGCCGATGGCAGCGCGTCGGCCGGTCGCGGAACGGGCAGAGCCGGCCGGTGCAGGCCGGTCCGGATTTTGCAGACATCCTGCGCAGTGGCGTGACAGGGAGCGATCATGAGTAACCAGCAAGTCGAATACCGCGGATTCAGCATTGTTCCTGATGTCGCTTCGCAAGACGAAGCCATGTACTACGGCGGCTACGAGATATCGAAGAACGGCAGGACGATTCGCGTGCGGCGAAGGATATTTCCGGGGTTTTTCTATTTCAGCGCAGCCGTCACATCCAGCATCGAGCACGCCAAGCTCGAGATAGATAACCTGGAAGCGATGGGCGGGGACGAAGGCCGGGACCAGGGCTGGGGCCAGGGCCAGGACCCAGGCCCGGACAAGGGCCGGAACCAGGGCGGAAAATAAGGCGGCGAGCAGGGCGCACGCCGCCGGGTGCACTGCATTGCGCTGCATTGCGCCGTGCCGGCGCAATGCAGCCGTGGCGCAGGATTATTTTTTCACTTCCTTGAATTCGGCATCCACCTCATCGTCTTCCTTGCGGCCCCCGCCTTCGGCGCCGCTACCGGTCGCGCCTTGGGCACCCGCACTGGCCGCCGCCTGCGCGCTGGCATCGCCCTGCATCACCTGGCCCAGCTTCTGCGCCGCGCTCGTCAGCGCCGCCATCCGTGCATCGATGGCCGACTTGTCGTTTCCCTTCAGCGTGGCTTCCAGGTCTTTCATCGCCGCTTCTATGCTCTCCCGGTCCGCCGGTTCGAGCGCCTTGCCATACTCATCCAGCGCCTTGCGGGTTGAATGCGTCAGCGCGTCGCCCTCGTTGCGGGCGCCAGCCAGTTCCTTGAGCCGCTGGTCTTCCTCGGCATTGACTTCGGCATCGCGCACCATCTTCTGGATCTCGGCTTCGGTCAGGCCGGAATTTGCCTTGATCGTGATCTTGTTTTCCTTGCCGCTTGCCTTGTCTTTGGCGCTCACGTGCAGGATGCCGTTGGCGTCGATGTCGAAGGTGACGTCGATCTGCGGCATGCCCCGGGGAGACGGCGGAATGCCTTCGAGGTTGAATTCGCCCAAAGCCTTGTTGCCCGCTGCCATTTCACGTTCGCCCTGGTAAACCTTCACCGTCACCGCAGGCTGGTTGTCGTCGGCCGTGGAAAACACTTGGCTGAACTTGGTGGGGATCGTGGTGTTCTTCTGGATCATCTTCGTCATCACCCCGCCCAGGGTTTCAATCCCGAGCGACAGCGGCGTCACATCCAGCAGCAGCACATCCTTTTGCTCGCCGGTCAGGACCGCGCCCTGGATTGCCGCGCCAACCGCCACGGCTTCATCGGGATTGACGTCCTTGCGCGGCTCCTTGCCGAAAAATTCCCGCACCTTTTCCTGCACCTTGGGCATGCGCGTCATGCCGCCCACCAGGATCACACTGTCGATGTCGGTTGCCTTCACGCCCGCATCCTTGAGCGCCGTGCTGCATGGATCAATGGTTCTTGCGATCAAGTCCTCCACCAGCGATTCAAGCTTCGCGCGCGTAACCTTCATCGTCAGGTGCACCGGCGCGCCATTTGACATCGCGATATAAGGCTCGTTGATCTCGGTTTGCTGCGACGACGACAATTCAATCTTTGCGCGCTCGGCCGATGCCTTGATGCGCTGGAGCGCTATCGGGTCCTTCGACAAATCCAGGCCGTTGATTTTCTTGAATTCGCCGATCACGAAATCGATCAGGCGCTGGTCGAAGTCTTCGCCGCCGAGGAAGGTGTCGCCATTGGTGGACAGCACCTCGAATTGCTTCTCGCCTTCGACGCTCGCAATTTCGATGATGGAGATATCAAAGGTGCCGCCGCCCAGGTCATAGACGGCAATCTTGTGGTCGCCGGCGTGTGAGCGGTCAAGGCCAAACGCCAGTGCCGCCGCGGTCGGTTCGTTGATGATGCGCTTGACATCCAGCCCGGCAATGCGGCCCGCATCCTTGGTGGCCTGGCGCTGCGAATCATTGAAATAAGCCGGCACGGTGATGACTGCGTCGGTGACTTCGCCGCCAAGATAATCCTCGGCTGTCTTTTTCATCTTGCGCAGCACTTCGGCCGAAATCTGGGGCGGCGCCAGCTTGCGCCCGCGCACTTCGATCCACGCATCGTTGTTGTCCGCCTTGACGATCTTGTAGGGCATCAGGTGTATATCTTTTTGCACCGCTTCTTCGTCAAACTTGCGGCCGATCAGCCGCTTGACCGCGTAGATCGTATTCTGCGGATTCGTCACTGCCTGGCGCTTGGCTGGCGCGCCGACGAGTATCTCGCCATCTTCCTGGTAAGCCACCACCGAAGGCGTGGTGCGCGACCCTTCTGAATTTTCTATCACCTTGGGTTGGCCCGATTCCATGACTGCAACGCATGAATTGGTGGTCCCGAGGTCGATACCGATAGTCTTGCCCATTACAGTTCTCCTTCAGTTGCGTGAGTCGGCCCGCAAGCACAACCGGCGTGCACGGCGTCCAGGCTCGCCTGGCGCCACCGCCATGTGGGCGCAATATCAGTCTGGCGTCGCGTGGCTGGCCTGCGTGGCCGGCTTTTGCTGCGCCACCGTCACCAGCGCCGGGCGCAGCAAGCGGTCAGCCAGGTAATAGCCCTTGCGCAGCGGATCTACGACGGTGTTGGGCGGCAGGTCGGATGGCACCATCGTCATCGCTTGCTGGCGTTCGGGATCGAAGCGCTCACCGCGCTGCGGATTCACTTCCGACAAGCGGTTCTTCTCGAAGGCCTGTGACATTTGCCTGAGCGTCATCTCGACCCCTTCCTTGAGCGATTCAACCGTCGGCTTGTCGAGCATCAGCGCCATTTCCAGGCTGTCCTTCACCGGTATCATCGATTCGGCAAAATTTTCGACTGCATACTTTTGCGCGTTCACCAGGTCGGCTTGCGCGCGGCGCCGGATGTTCTCCACGTCCGCCTTGGCGCGCAAGAATGCATCCTGGGTTTCAGCAAGCAGCGATTCGGCTTGCGCAAGCCTGTCGACCAGCGGCTGGCAATCGGCGTCTCCCTGCGCTGTTTCCTGCGCTGACTGCGCTGACTGCGCTGACTGCGGTGACTGCGCTGGCTGTGCCATCAGCTCCGGCTGTGTTTCTCCATTCCTCTGCTCATCCTGGTTTTGCATCGTATGCCTCCGCCATGCGCCATTGCAGCTTAGGGACATGGCTGCAATTCGCATGCCGCACGCAATGCTTGTCACCACAGATTTCACCGCACCTGCGTCGATTGGTGGCGCTTCAGGCCGGTCGCTTAGCGCATTGCTCTGCGCGTAGTTGCGACGCACATTTTTTCCTGCAAGGCAGGTGGCGAAGCGCCTTGCACAGGGCGCATGAAGTTGCCGGCGGACCGCGGAAAATCTACCGTGGGATGTAACTCTTACCAAGAGCTGCGCGCGCTGCGAGATGCATCGAACCAGCAGGATTGCGCGCGGTGCGCCTGCATCGTGCACGCCCCAGGCAGGGCCCCGCAAACCCGTGAGCGCAGGCGGGAAAATCGCGGCCCGGGATGCAGCATGCCGGGCGCGTTACCAGCCCGCAGGCGCATGCAGAACCCGCCAGTATCCGCGGCGAACGGCCCTGGCCTTGGCATGTCAATTGCGACGAAATGCTGCTTCACACCGAAGCTTGGCGGCACAGTTTTTCGATGTGCAAGCAGGGGCCCAGGCAACAGTAAAAGTGACCCCACGATGAGTGCCCGATTGCCCTGAGGAGGGAGGAGAGATGAGTGAAACGCTGTCGCGGTCCTGGCGCATGCTTGCATGGCGCGGCGGGATCGCCATCCTGTTTGGCGTGTTGGCGCTGGGCTGGCCGGGACTGACGTTGCTGGCGTTTGCCGCCCTGTTCGCAGCCTACGCCTTGCTTACCGGCGTGGTGATGATTGTCGGCTCCGCGCGCTACCGCAAGAGCAGTGAAGACTGGTGGCTGATGTTGATGCTGGGGCTCGTCAGCCTGGGCGCGGGAATACTGGCAGTGATCCATCCCGGCCTTACCGCCTTGCTGCTGGTGCTGGTGATTGGCGCCAATGCCATGCTGATGGGCGTACTCGATATCGCGGCCGCAATACGGTTTCGCAAGACCCTGCGCAACCAGGGATTGCTGATCGTGAACGGCGCCGCTTCGCTCATATTCGGCGTGCTGGTTTTCCTGTTCCCTGAAGCGGGCGGGCTGGCGCTGGTGCTGCTGTTCAGTTTTTACGCCATCGTCACCGGCAGCCTGCTGCTTGCATTTGCAATCCGCCTGCGCAGCCGGACCGCGGCCAGGGAAGGCGCGGAACGGCGCCGTACGCCCGACCGGCGCATGGCCGGCGCACATTCCTGAGCGCGGTTGCAGAGAGAGGGCGCGCTCGCCGCACGCCGGCCTTCTGTGCTGCGCGGCGGCATTCACTGGAGAATCGTCATGGCTTTATCCAAGCTCGAAAAGCCGAACTGGCACGCTTATTTTGACAATATGTCGCGGCTCCTGGATGGGAAGCGCGTCGAGGTCGAAGTCGACGCGCTTGCCATCGGCGGCCAGGTCCAGGCCGAGTGGCTGCCGCTGATCGGCATCACCTATGACCCGAAGGATGACATCGTCAATGTGGCACTGGAAGGATTGCAACACATGATCCACAAGCCGCGCGAAGTGTTCGTGGACCAGACCGTGGTTGACCTGAATAGCGTGGAGGTGATCGACACCGATGATTACCGCCACATCATCAAGCTGCGCGACCCCCTGATGCTGTCGCGCTGAGCAGGTCCCGCGCGGCAAGGGCCGGGCCGGACAGGAGACCGACGATGAAATCCGATAGCGAACTGAAGAAGGATGTGGAGGACGAACTGCAGTGGGATCCGGATCTTGACGGCACCGATATCGCGGTCTCAGTCAGGCATGGCGTGGTGACGATCACTGGCTTCGTGGCCAGTTATGTGCAGAAGTTCGAAGCCGAGAAAGACGCCAAGCGCGTTGCCGGCGTGCTGGGCCTGGCCAATGATATCGAGGTCAGGATACCTTCGATGGACCAGCGGCCGGACCCAGAAATTGCACGCGACGCGGTAGACGCGCTGGCGCGCCAGCTGCCGCTTTCATGCCGCAGCATCAAGCTGACCGTGGGCGACGGCTGGATCACGCTGGAGGGTGAAACCGAGTGGCATTACCAGCGCGAACGGGCTGAAGAAGCCGTACGCAACGTGCAAGGCGCCCGAGGCGTGATCAACAAGATCGAGCTGAAACCGCAAACCACGTCGGCCGAGATCAAGAGCAAGATAGAAGAGGCATTCCGGCGCCACGCCGAAGTCGATTCCAACAATGTCCAGGTCGAAGCAAGCGATGGCCAGGTCACGCTCACGGGCACGGTGCATTCCTGGTTCGAGCGGGAGCAAGCGGAGCGGGCGGCCTGGTCGGCCCCGGGCGTCAAGCGCGTGGATGACCGCATCACGATCCGGCCATGACATGCAACCAGTCAGGCACGGCGAGAAATGAACAGCATGGAAGAAGCTGATTGCGCTCAGGTGCTGGCTTGCGGTTCAAACGGCGAACAGCAACAGGTACGGGAGGTGATGGATAGCCTCGGCCCCACCTTCGTCGGGCTGTTGACAGTGGACGGCGTGCTGACCTACGCCAACAAGGCGGCGCTGGAGGCGATAGGCGCAAAACTGGAGGAAGTGCTGGGAAAACACTTCGAAGCCACGCCCTGGTGGAGCTTTTTCGAAGATGCGCGCAAACAGTTGCACGAGGCGATCAAATCGGCCGCTCACGGCGTCGGCACGCGCTTCGAGTTCCCGTTCCAGGACGCGCGCGGCCAGGTCGTGACAATGGACTTCAGCCTGATTCCCGCATTCGGCGCGCATGGCGAAGTCGCTTACCTGATTCTTTGGGCGCGGGATATCACGCAGCCCAAGCGGGCCGAGCATGCCCTGTTCGTCACGCAATTCGCGGTCGACCATGCTTATAGCGCAATCCTGAAACTGGGCGCCGATGCCCGCGTGGTCTATGCCAACCTGGCGGCATCGCTGCTGCTGGGTTATCAGCGCAGCGATTTGCTCGATATGCACATCGGCGATATCGCGCCCGGACTTTCAGAGGGCAAGTGGGCGGCGAAGTGCACCGAGTTGAAGGGGCGCGACCAGGTGCACTTCGAATCGGTTTACCGGCATGCCGATGGCCGTGAGATTCCGGTGGATATACAGGCCTGCCACGTTGAACATGACAGTATCCAGTACTGCTTTTTCTATGCGCTGGACATTACCGCGCTCAAGGCCGCCGAGCGCCAGATTTACCACATGACGCACTTCGACGAGCTGACCGGCCTGCCTAATCGCGCGCTGCTGGCGGAGCAGTTGCAAGAAATCCTGTCGAGCACCGATGTGAAGCAGCAAAGCGTGACCGTGATGGTGATTGGCCTGGACCGGTTGAAACTGGTGAAAGAGGCGCTCAACCATGCGCGTGCCGACCAGGTGCTGCGTCGCTGCGCCCGGAAAATACTGAACGCTTCGCACGGGGTCGACCTGGTGGCGCGCATCAGCGACGATGAATTCGCGATGACGGTCAAGGCCGATGCAACCCACCCGGGCCTGTCTGCCGAAGTGGCACAACGGCTGCTCAATGCGATGGCCACGCCGGTCTCAGTGGAGAAACAGGAAATATTCATCAACAGCAGCATCGGCCTGGCTGCGTATCCGCAGGACGGCGAAACAGCAGAGGATTTGCTCAAGGCTGCCAGCACGGCCCTGGGACGCTCCAAGCGCCATGGCGGCAATGCCATCCACGTTTATTCATCCCTCTCCGAGAGTCGCAATCCCGGGCGCCTGCCGATGGAGACTGCCTTGCGCCGCGCCTTGAAGTACGACGAGCTGGCCATTTTCTACCAGCCCCAGCTGGAGCTGAACACGTGCAAGCTGGCCGGCGTGGAGGCTTTATTGCGCTGGCATCATCCGGAGCAGGGCTTGATCTCGACCGCCAAATTCATTCCGATTGCGGAGGAAACCGGCTTGATCCTGCCGATCGGCGAGTGGGTGCTGCACCAGGCCTGCATGCAGCTGCGCGACTGGGCCAGGCAAGGCGTGCAGGTCGGCCACCTGTCGGTCAACCTGTCGGCCCGCCAGTTCCGCCAGAAGGGCCTGGCGGGCTTGCTGTCACGGGTGCTGCGCGACACTGGAATCGAGCCCGACGCGCTGGACCTGGAATTGACCGAATCCATGCTGATGGATGACATTGAATCGGCCGTGCGCACCATGAAGATACTGAAGGAAATGGGCATGCATTTGTCGCTGGACGATTTCGGTACCGGCTATTCCAGCCTGAGCCACCTGAAGCGCTTTCCCATCGATACATTGAAGATAGACCAGTCCTTCGTCAGTGAAATACCGGACGACCCAAGAAGCGCCGCCGTGGTGGACGGCATCATCGCGCTCGGACACAGGCTGACGCTCAGCGTGCTGGCCGAGGGCGTGGAAACCCGAGAGCAGTTGAACCTGTTGCGCCAGAGCGGGTGTGACGTGGTGCAGGGCTATCTTTTTTGCCATCCGGTGCCGGCTGAGCAGTTGACCACCTTGCTGCGTGACTCGCGCCCGCAATTTCCCCCGTGCAGCGACCATAGTGCCCCGGCGGCACGCTAGTCCTGCCTGCCCTGCCAGCGCCTCGCTGGCGGGCTGGCGCCCCCGGCTCTCTGCAAACGTCCCCCGGCCCGCGCCGGGAGTTTTCGCATGCGCGCGAACTCACGCCGGCCGCGCCTGCCAAACCATGTGGACCGGATTGCGCCCCTTTTCACGCTGCGGCAAGGGATGACAATGAAGTACAAGGATTACTACCAGGCCCTAGGCGTCGAGCGCACCGCTTCCGATGAAGACATCAGGAAGGCATACCGCAAGCTGGCGCATCGCTACCATCCGGATGTTTCCCGCGATCCAAAGGGCGAGGAAAAATTCAAGGAAATCGCCGAAGCGTATGCGACGCTGAAGGATCCGGAAAAGCGCCGCGAATACGACCGGCTCGGTCGCCATTCGGCGGGTGAGGAATTCAGTGCGCCACCTGAATGGCAACAGCATTACGGCGCCGGCGCCACCGCTTTCGATGATGTGGACCTGGCCGACATACTGAATGCATTCCGGCACGGCGCGGGCCGTGGCCAGGCAGGCCGTCGCCGCGGCGGCTTCGCGGCGCCCGGCGAGGACTACGAGGTGCACGTGGATGTGCCGCTGGAAACGCTTTTCAGTGGCGGTGAAACCGACGTCAGCCTGGAGTTGCCCGAGCAGGACGCCCATGGTTTGCCGCATCGCGTGCAGCGCACTTTCCGCGTCAATATTCCGAAGGGGGCGACCGCGGGACAGCGGCTGCGCCTTGCCGGAAAGGGTGAGCCGGGCCGCAACGGCGGCAAGCCGGGCGACCTGTACATTGCGCTGGGGATCGCGCCGCATCCGCTTTACCGGGTCAACGGCCGCGACCTTACCCTTGACCTTGCGCTCGCTCCCTGGGAGGCAGCGCTGGGCGCCACGGTCGAGATACCGACGCCCGGCGGCGCAGTCGAACTCAACATCAAGCCCGGCACCTCGTCCGGCCAGCGCCTGCGCCTGGCCAAACGCGGCTTGCCAGCGCCGCATGGCTCGGCCGGCGACTTGTATGCGGTGGTCCAGATCATGGTTCCGGCCCATCTCTCCAAGGCCGAGCGCGAACTGTATGAGCAACTCAAAAGCGTCTCGCACTTCAACCCGCGCAAACACTTCGGCAAGGAGTCGACATGAATGCCAACCTGACGCAATGGGTGTGGCTGGACGAGCAGGGCACGTGCTCGGCCGAGCAACTGGCAGAGGCTTCCAGGCTGTCGCAGGCGGAACTGGACGACTTGGTGGCGACCGGCCTCATCAGGCCGTTGGACGAGGATGCGCAGCCGATGCTGTTTCCGCTGCACGACGTCGTCATTGCGCGGCTGGCGCGCCGGCTGCGCGATGATTTTGAACTGGAGCCGCACGGCTGGCTGCTGGCGCTGACGCTGCTGCGGCGCATAGATGAACTGGAAAGCCAACTTTTTGTGCTGCAGGCGCCCAGGGCATGAATAGCGCAGCTTCGCCGGCAGCCATGGACCGGGCCGCCCCAGTCATGCAGGTGATAAACGTAGCTGCAGCCACGGCCACGGCCGCAGGCCACAGCCGCAGGCCACAGCCGTAGCCGCAGCTACCTGCGCCGCGCCGATGGCTCAAGTATTACGCGCCCGGCTTGCCTCGGTCAGGCCGCCAAGCATTTCTATCGGCAACGGAAAGACGATGGTCGAGCTCTTGTCGCTGGCGATGTTGCTCAGCGTCTGCATGTAACGCAGCTGCATTGCACCGTGCTGCTGCGCCAGTACGCGCGCAGCCTGCATCAGTTTCTCCGAGGCTTGCAGCTCACCCTCGGCATGGATCACCTTGGCCCGCCGCTCGCGCTCGGCTTCGGCCTGGCGGGCAATGGCGCGCACCATCGACTCGTCAAGGTCGACATGCTTGATCTCGACATTGGACACCTTGATTCCCCAGGCGTCGGTCTGCGCGTCCAGGACCTTCTGGATGTCGATGTTCAGCCGCTCGCGTTCAGCCAGCATGTCATCGAGTTCATGCTTGCCGAGCACTGAACGCAAGGTAGTCTGCGCAAGCTGGCTGGTAGCCTCAAAGAAATTGGCTACCTGGATGATCGCCTTGTCTGGCTCCACGACCCGGAAGTAGAGCACCGCATTTACCTTGACCGACACGTTGTCGCGGGAGATGACGTCCTGGGTCGGCACGTCGAGCACGATGGTGCGCAAGTCGACGCGCACCATCTGCTGCATCACGGGGATCAGGATCACAAGCCCGGGGCCCTTGACGCGCCAGAACCGCCCGAGCTGGAACACCACCGCGCGTTCGTATTCGCGCAATATCCGGATTGCAGAGAAGAGCAGCACGAGGAGCAAGATGCCCGGCACCAGGGCGGCGAATGCGATATCGAAAACAAACATGCTTATCCTCCTTGTCGTTGGCTGGCTTCAGGAACGACATCGAGCACCAGGCCGCGGCGGCCGACGATCTTCACCCTTTGCCCCGGCTGCAGCCGTTCCGGGCTGTGCACGCGCCACAGCTCGCCGTCCACCTGCACCCACTGGCCCTCGCCCTCGCCGTCACCATCACCATCGGCAACGACTTCGGCGACCTCGCCCGGCAGCGTGCGGCCGGAGCTCAGCGGGCGCCGGCGCGTCCTGAGCGCGATACTTACCGTGGCGACGATCAGTACGGCGCTCACCAGTCCCAGGCTCAGGATCAGGGCCGGGGGAATGCCATAACCGGGCAGCTCGGTATCGATCAGGATCAGCGCGCCGATGACGAATGCTGCCACGCCGCCAATGCCGAACACGCCGAATGCCGGCAGGAAGGCCTCCGCCGCCATGAAAGCCAAGCCCAGGAGGATCAGCCCCAGGCCTGCGTAGTTGACCGGCAAGAGCTGCAGCGCATACAAGGCCAGCAACAGGCAGATGCTGCCGAGCACGCCGGGCACGCCGACGCCGGGGCTCATGAGCTCGAACACCAGCCCATAGATACCTAATGTCATCAGCAGCAAGGCAATGCCAGGATCGGTGATCACACTCAGCAGCCGGGTTCGCCAGTCCGGCTGCACCTCCTTGACGACGGCATCCTTCGTGCGCAGCACCTGCTCCCGGTCGGCGAGCAGTACCCGCCGGCCATCCATCCGCGCCAGCAAGGTCGGCAGGTCGCGCGCGACAAGATCAATGACGCGCTTCTTCAAAGCCTCTTCCGCGGAAAGGCTGACTGCCTGGCGCACTGCCTGTTCCGCCCAATCGGCATTGCGTCCCCGCATTTGCGCCAGCCCCCGGATATATGCTGCAGAGTCGTTCACCTGTTTGCGCATGGAAGGGGATGAAAGGGCGTCCTCGTTGCCCGCTTCCGGCTTGGCGCTGCGCGGCTCCCGCGGCTGCTGTGACGGCCGCGGCTCGGGCTCCTGCTTTGGCATGCCGATCTGGACTGGCGTGGCGGCCCCAAGATTGGTGCCCGGGGCCATCGCCGCGACATGGCTCGCGTACATGATGTAGGTCCCGGCACTGGCCGCGCGTGCACCGCCGGGGGCGACCCATGAAACAACCGGCACCGGCGAGGCAAGAATGGCCTTGATGATCGTGCGCATCGACGTGTCCAGCCCACCCGGCGTGTCCATGCGCAGGATGACGACCGCGTTGCCATCCTGCGCAGCACGCTCAATGCCGCGCCTGACGTAGTCAGCCTGGGCCGGTCCGATCGCGCCATCCACGGTAAGCAGGATGGCTTGCGCCGCCAATGCCAGCGAAGGGCAAGCCGTGACCAGGGCCAGCAGCAACAGGACAACTGCCGCTCCGGTGTGGGAGCGGGCGACGCGGGATTGGCAAATGAAAGTGCTACGCCTGCCCATGCACAGAGGGACAGCGCAATGGTCCTGTGGTTGCATGTGATGGGAAGGATTGTGCGCTGCTGACTGCGCGCGGAACACGGCCGTCAGTGATTGGCGGTGACTTCGTTGTCGGTGGGAAGGTACTGCCGGACTGGGGGAATCACCTCATCGATATCTCGCTCGTGGAGGGCAACGTGCTGGAACTCGTGCGCCTGCAAGGCGCTGCTTACGCTGCTCGGTAGGCACACGAGACACCTCGGGTTTTCAATTTCACCGCGGCTGCCGGGCACTTTCACCGGATGCCGGCGTGCTGGCGCGAAACGGTAAATTGACGGCATATTTTTATCCGGGTAATATTCTATTTCACCCGGATAAAAATTTGCCACCTCAATGAAACCTACAGCAACCAAATCCTTCACAGCCTTCCTGGGTCCCGAACTGGTTGCGTCGGGAACACTGGGCACGCTTGCAGTTGCCCTTCGTGGCAGACTGAAAAAGAAGTCGAACCACATGTCACTGGTCTTCGACGATGACACTGGAAATCCGGTTGAGCTTGATCTGCGAGGGACTGCCGCTGAAGTGGCAGCTCGCTACACCGACGACAGTTCACCCTCCGATCTATCCGCAGCAAGCGAAGACAGGCCGGCCACGCCCAGCCGTGGAAGACCACGCTTGGGCGTGGTTGCCCGGGAAGTGACTTTGCTCCCCGAGCACTGGGACTGGCTGGCTTCACAGCCCGGCGGAGCCTCCGTCGCCTTGCGTAAACTGGTGCATGAAGCCAGGCAGGCAAATGTCGAGCGTGATCAGCGACGAGCTGCTCACGAACGCGCCTACAAGGTCATGGTTGCATTGGCGGGGAATTTTCCGGGCTTTGAGGAATCCAGTCGCGCGCTATTTGCAGGCGAGCTTGATCGTCTGGCCAAGTTGGCAAATTCTTGGCCGCCAGACATACGCAATTACATAGTGCGTCTCGCCACCTCAAAGCCGGTGGAAGCCAACGGCCGCAAGTAGCCGCAAGTAGCTGAGCTTCGCGCGCCTGACATCCCCGAAGAGCCGTTTGCGCAGCTTTACCAATTTTTCGACCCGCACGAGGCTGCCATGCCATTCAAGACCGACATCTCCCCCGCTACCCGCCGGGACCTCTCTCGCACAGCGCGAGACGCCTTCCCGCCAATGGGCGTCTACATCATCCGGGACAAGGAAACTGGACAGGTGCGGGTAGCGTCAAGTCGCAATGTAGTTGGAGCGATGAATCGCATCCAGTTTGAGTTGCGTCTGCGCTCTCATACCGACAAGTCACTCCAGGTTGACTGGAACCGTAGCGGCCCAACGCGGTTCGATTTCGAGGTCGTTGAGCTTCTGGAGGAGCGAGAAGATTCCAACTTTGATTACGTCGTAGAGCTACGCACGCTTGAGCAGATCTATCGAGAGCAATATCAGCTAGAAGCCGGAGCCACGCGATGAGCATTTCACCATTGCAAATTTGCCTTGATCGGCACCATCGCCAAGCAGCGTTGACCTTCAAACTCGACGATGAGCTCGGCATTTTGCATGGCATGTCGTGGGCCGACTTTGTGCTACTCATCGCACTGGATGAGGCAAGAGGCGCTCTCTCTACAGCGGATCTTGCGCAGAACCTAAGCGTTCCTCGTTCGCGACTTTTGCTTCAACTGATGCCCTTGGAGAAAATCGGACTGGTTTCACGGTGCCTTGGCGCAGATGGGACCAGGCGAGTTTCTCTCCGTCCGAATGGACAGAGACAAATAGGTGAGGCTCGGGAGACAGCGTACAGGCTATGCGCACAGATAGTGCAGAACTGACTCTCACGGGCCGTACAACCGAGAGCCCACACTGAGTGGAACAGGGGTGGGCGCTCAGTGTCGGTTGCGGGTGCAGCACTCGATTCAACCCGCTACTGAGAGATAGACGACTGCAGGTCGAAGGCATCGATATCTCCAGGCGCATGCTTGAGTTGGCAAAAGCGGCCGATCCAGCGCTTTTTCTACACCATGGAGACGTCTGCACATGGCGACCGCCACGTACCTATCGCTTTGTTTCTGCTTGGGACAGCATTTGGCACGTCCGGCTGGAAGATCAGCGACCGCTGATACTGAAACTCATGGGCGCTCTGGAGCCGGGCGGGGTGTTCGTCTTCTCGGCGGGAGGCCCGGATACGGCGGGCGAACATACGGACGCGAGCATGGGCGTCGAAGTCTATTACAGTATCTTGGGTATACCCGGGATTGTCGATGTGATCAACGCGGCTGGCTGCGTCTGCAGGCACCTCGAATTCGACCAGCATCCGCAGAACCATCTCTTCGTCGTCGCACAGCGGGTAACTTGAACGATCTTCAGTATTGCAAGCGCTGGGCGACGACGGAATTTCAGCCTTCGATCAAACCACCGAACCCAACTTGAAGATCGGCAGATACATCGCCACCACCAGGCCGCCGATCAGCACGCCCAGTATGACCATGATGATCGGCTCCATCAGGCTGGAAAGCGACTCGACTGCGTCGTCGACTTCATTTTCATAAAAGTCGGCGACCTTGCTGAGCATGGAATCGAGCGCGCCCGATTCCTCGCCAATGGACACCATCTGGATCACCATGTTGGGAAACACGTCCGCGGATTGCATCGATTCAGTCAGGCTGGTGCCGGTTGCCACAGCGGTCTGGATTTTCCTGGTCGCGTCGACATACACGCAATTGCCCGAGGCGCCGCCTACCGAGTCCAGCGATTCGACCAGCGGCACGCCGGCGGCAAACATGGTGGCAAGCGTGCGGGTCCAGCGTGCAATCGTCGCCTTGCGGATCACGGCGCCAAAAATCGGCAGCTTCAGCAAGACCCGGTCCATCACCCGCTGCACCGCGAAGGAACGGCGCCAGGCCTGGAAGAACAGGTAGAAGGCGGCAAACATGGTGCCAAAGATGATGTACCAGTACTTGACGGTGAAGTCCGACAGGTTCATCACGAATAGTGTCGGGGCCGGCAAGTCGGCGCCAAAGCTTTCAAACACCTTCTTGAAGGCCGGCACCACCCAGATCATGATCACCGCCGTGACAATGACGGCCACGCCCATGATCGACACCGGATAGAACAGCGCTGACTTGATCTTGCCCTTGATCGCAATCGTCTTTTCCTTGTAGATCGCGAGGCGGTCGAGCAAGTCTTCCAGGATGCCGGCCTGTTCACCGGCCGAGACCAGGTTGCAAAACAGCTGGTCAAAGTAAAGCGGATATTTGCGGAAGGCCTGGTTCAGGCTGGTGCCGGTTTCCACATCGCCGCGGATATCCTGGATCAGCTTGGATACGGAGGGATTGGAATTGCCCTTTGATACAATGTCGAAGGACTGCAGCAGCGGCACGCCGGCCTTCATCATCGTCGCCAGCTGGCGCGTGAACAGGGTGATGTCTTTTTCGCTGATCTTCTTGGTGCTGCGCAGGGTTTTTTTCTTGACCTTGGTCACCAGCACGCCCTGGCGGCGCAAGGTGGCGCTGACCACGGCCGAGCCACTGGCGCGTAATTCGCCGCGCACGGTTTTGCCCGACTTGTCCTTGCCCTCCCAGGCGAATATCTGTTCGGACGGCTGGCCGGCGCGGCCGGCAGTTGCTGTCGCCATAGTTAACCTCTTTATTCGTTGGTGCAGCCGAGGATTTCTTCCAGGCTGGTCATGCCTTGCCTGACCTTGACCAGGCCGGCTTCACGCAATGTCTTCACGCCATCCTTGCGGGCCTGGGCCTCGATCTCGAGCGCGGTGCCATGCGCCAGCACGATGGTTTCGATCGCTTCAGTCATCGGCATGATCTGGTAAATGCCGACCCGTCCTTTGTAGCCGCTGCCAGAGCAGCGTTCGCAGCCCACCGGCTTGTACGGCGTCCAGCTGCCATCGAGTTCGTCTTCGGCGAAGCCGGCTTGAAGCAGGGCTTCTTCGGGAATCGTGGTCGGTTGCTTGCAGTGACATAGCCGGCGCGCCAGGCGCTGCGCCGTGATCAGGATGATGGATGAAGCGATATTGAAGGGCGCCACGCCCATGTTCATCAGGCGCGTGATGGTGGCCGGCGCGTCATTCGTATGCAGCGTGGAAAACACCATGTGGCCAGTTTGCGCAGCCTTGATCGCAATGTCGGCAGTTTCCAGGTCACGGATTTCGCCGACCATGATGATGTCCGGATCCTGGCGCAGGAAGGACTTCAGCGCGACGGGAAATGAAAGGCCGGCACGGTCGTTGACGTTGACCTGGTTCACGCCCGGCAGGTTGATCTCGGCCGGATCTTCCGCGGTGGAGATATTGATGCCCGGCTTGTTCAAGATGTTCAGGCAGGTGTAGAGCGAAACCGTCTTGCCCGAGCCGGTGGGACCGGTCACCAGCACCATGCCATAGGGACGGTGGATGGCTTCCATCAGGATCTCTTTCTGGTCCGGATCGTAACCCAGCGCATCGATGCCCATCTGGGCCTGGGTCGCGTCCAGGATACGCATGACGATTTTTTCGCCGAACAGCGTGGGCAGCGTGCTGACGCGAAAATCAATGGCGCGCGTCTTGGACAGCGCCAGCTTCATGCGTCCATCCTGCGGCACCCGTTTTTCCGAAATGTCGAGCTTGGAGATGACCTTGATCCGCGAGGCCAGTTTTTCCTTGATCGCCAGCGGCGGCTGCGCTATTTCGCGCAAGATGCCATCAACCCGGAAGCGGATGCGGTAAAACTTTTCAAAAGGTTCGAAGTGCAAGTCCGACGCGCCCATGTTGATGGCGTCGACCAGTATCTTTTGCAGGAATTTGACGACCGGCGCATCGTCCACGTCGGCCGCGCCACTGGTTTCGACCGTGGCCGTGAGGGCGTCGTCGCCCAGTTCGGCATTGTCGAAATCGTCGCCGATCAAGTCGGTCAGGTTTTGCTCAGTGCTTTGCGACAGGCGTTCGATCAACTGCATCAGGACCGGATGCTCGACGATGACTGGCTCGACATTCATCTCGGTCTGGAACTTGATCTGTTCCAGCGCCTGCGTGTTGGTCGGGTCTGAAATCGCGACCGAGAGCCGGTTGCCACGCTTGGCCAGCGCCACGGCGCGCTGGCTTTGCATCAGCTTTGGATCGATAACCTTGTCAGGAATGGTCTGCAGGTTGAACGATGCAAAGTCCAGCACCGGGTAACCGAAAGTCTCGGAGCAAAACACTGCCAGCGCGCGCGCGTCAATGGCGCCGGCTTGCAGCGCCACGTCGATGAAGGCGGCCTTTTCAGTCGCCATTGTCTTGTTCAGCGCTTCCGCCTGCTGCATGCTGATGCGGCCGGCGTGCAGCAGGGCACGCGCCAGGGGCGGCATGGCGGCGGTTGCAGGAGTGGATTGAACGACCGCCATAGTGGGAGCGCTGACTGGGTCCGGTTTAGGTATCGCGACTGATGATGCCCGGCGGCATTTCTTTTGTAAAGCCATCGTCTTTATCTGTTAATTATTTGCCTTGGCTTGTGCGACCCACGCTACATATGCGCATCGCTGTACGCGGTTGAGCGGCCGATGACCTTTGACCGGCGTGGCGGTGCAAAAGCAGGTGCGGGAAAGTCAAGCTGCGCCAGGCGAGGCGAGGGGGGTTTCGCATCTGCCGGCACGCAGGGGGGGAGGCGCCGGGCACCGGCTGCGGCGCCTGTAGGCCGCTCAGGCAAGCGCGGCGTTGCGCCGGCTGGGCGGGTCGGGGATTGGCTCGATCCGGCCGAGAATGAATACAAAGGCAATGATGCCGATGACAAGAATGACGCCGGCGACGAAAAACGCATTGGCGAAGGATTGGGTGGCGCCGACGATATAGCCAGTCACGATGGGTGCGGCTGCGCCCATCAGGTTATTTGCGAAATTCATCAGGCCGCCTACGGTGCCGACGCCACCCTTGGGTGCGATCAAGGATGGCAGCGACCAGCCGACGGGCGCCGCGGACGCCAGCCCGCCCAGCGCAATCGAAATCCAGAAAATGGCCCAGGCCGGGTTGGTAGTCTGGGTCGCGCCGAAGACAGCCAGGCCAAACAACATGCCGATGACAAGTACCGCTTTGCGCACTTTCGATTCATCGCGCCCTTGCTCGATCAGGTAGTCGATCAGCCAGCCGCCAACCAGCAAATCCGTCAGCGTTGCTACCGCCCACGGAATGGCGGCATAACCGGCGGATTTCAAAATGCTCATGTGCATGGTCTGGACCAGGTAGCCGGGGAGCCAGGTCAGGAAAAGGTAGAACGAATAACCGTAGGCGGCAAAGCCGATCGTCAAGCCCCAGACTTTGCTATTGGCCAGCAGATAACCCAGCATGCTGCCGGCGCTGGCACTGGCAATACCTTCGGGTGTGGCGCCGCCTTCCTTGATATAGGTGAGTTCTTCGCTGCTGAGCGCGGCATGCCGGCTCGGATCGCGGTAGAGAAGCACGAAAGCCAGGAAATAAACGAAGCTCAGGGCGGCCGTCATGGCGAAACCCCAGCGCCAGCCAAAGGCAACCACAGTAAACGCCACCAGCGGCACCCCGATCACGTTGGAGAATTTGGCGGCGGCATCGAAAACTGCAGTGGCCAGCGCCCGTTCACGACGCGGAAACCAGTAGCCGGTCGCCTTGGCGCAGACCGGGAAGCCGGGCGCTTCCGCCACGCCCAGCAGGATGCGCGCAACCAGTATGCCGGCAAAGCCGCTCGACAAGGCAGTGACGGTGGACGCCAGGCCCCACAGGAAGGCGCCCCAGCGGCCGATGCGTGTGACGCCATAGCGATCGAGCAGCACGCCGGCTGGCACCTGCAGCAGCGCATAAGACCAGAAGAAGGCGCTGAACAGGAAGCCCAGTTGCACCGGGCTCAGGCTGAATGCCTGCTGCACCTGGGGCGCGGCGACCGACAGGCTGATGCGGTCGATATAGTTGATCAGTACGCCCGTGCCCAGCAGCATGCCGATCCGCCAGCGGCGGCCCGGGACGCGCTTGCTTGAAGATGAGGCCATGTCCGTCTCCCTCAACCAGCCGGGCCGCTTATGCTTGCTATGCCTTGCCGCAGGCGGCCAGCCGCGGCATCAATTCATCCACCAATCGCTCCGGCTCCTTGCTGATGTCGAGCACGATCCCATTTTCCTCCGCCGCCAGCGGCTCGAGGTCGCGAAGCTGGCTGTCGAGCAGGGATTGCGGCATGAAATGTCCCGGGCGCTGCGCCATGCGCGCGGCGATCAGCTCGCGTGCGCCCTGCAAGTGGATGAAAACCAGTGCCGGGTCGCCGATGCGCAACAAGTCGCGGTAGCGGCGCTTCAATGCCGAACAGGAAAGGACCAGGCATTGTTTGCGCCGGGTTGCCTCGCCGATGATGGCCTGCAGCGTCAGCAGCCATCCCTGACGATCGGCATCGTCTAGCGGCGTGCCGGAGGCCATCTTGGCGACGTTGGCGGCGGGATGGTAGTCATCGCCTTCGATATAGGCGCAGTCCATTCGGCCGGCGAGGCGACGGCCAATCTCGCTCTTGCCGGAGCCCGCCACGCCCATCACGACGAAGCGGGTGTCATGTTCGGGCGGCTGTTCAATGGGCATGGCCGAAGCGCAAGGCGCTGGTGAGCAAGACGGTGGTGAATTCGAAGAAGGCGATGTGCCCGGATTCCCCGCAGGATGCAGGGTGAGATAGGAACAGGCTAGGCCAGGCGAACGGCTTTTCCAAGCACTGAGGCGGCGGCGTTGAGGTCAGTCTAATTCTTGCGGAAGGCGCGCGGCAGCGCCGGGGCTGCCCGGTGAAGAAGGCTGCGGTTTTCAGGCCCTGCATGCGCGGCAGTAGCCTACCAAGCAGCCCGACAGGCGACGAGCATGAAGGCAAGCCGCTGGTCGCGGCCCGCCACTGTTTGTTGTTGTTATTGTTTTTGTTTGCCGGCGCGAGTGCGTCGGCGGGAAAGTCTGAGGTGCTTCGGTGGAAGCCGGTTCGATACCTGGGCGGTACCGGTTTTGCAAGGAATCCTGGTCGGGGTGAGAGGATTCGAACCTCCGGCCTCTACGTCCCGAACGTAGCGCTCTACCAGGCTAAGCTACACCCCGATGTCCGTCAGCCACCGAAGCTTTTGCAACAGGCGGCAATGCCGGTTTGCTAGTGATTTCGGTCGACCGCGAAAGCCGATAATTGTAGCAAAGAATCTTTGAATTCGCTATGCGGCAGCGACGAAATTGCGCTGCTCGCATCGAGTGAAGCTTGCTCCGCTTTCTGGCGCGTATATTCAATTGCGCCGGAGCGCGTGATGGCCGCAAGGATCTCATCGAAATGCTGTTCGTCGCCATTTTCTATGCAGCTGCGAACCAGGTTTCGTTCATGCTCGATGCCATGCTGCATCAGCCAGATCAAGGGCAGCGTTGGTTTGCCTTCGCGCAGGTCGTCGCCGACATTCTTGCCGATCGCGGCGGCGTCGCCGGTGTAGTCGAGCGCGTCGTCAATCAGCTGGAACGCGGTGCCGAGCGAGGCGCCGTAGCGCGCCGCCGCCTGGATCTGCGTTTCATCCGCGCCGGCAATGACGGCACCCAGTTCGGCCGCGGCTTCGAACAGCTTGGCAGTCTTGGAGCGGATCACTTGCACGTAACGTTCTTCGCTGACGTCCGGATCGTTCATGTTCAGCAATTGCAGGACTTCGCCCTCGGCAATGACATTGGTAGCGTCAGCCAGGATGCGCATCACGCGCATGCTGTCGATGTCCACCATCATCTGGAAGGCGCGCGAATACAGGAAGTCGCCGACCAAGACGGAAGCGGCATTGCCGAACAGGGCGTTGGCGGTCTGGCGGCCGCGCCGCAGCGACGATTCGTCAACCACGTCGTCATGCAGCAGGGTGGCGGTATGGATGAACTCGACGATGGCAGCCAGGCGGTGATGGAAATCGCCACGGTAGCCGTGCGCCTTCGCCATCAGCAGCACCAGCACCGGGCGGATGCGCTTGCCGCCGGCGCCGATAATGTATTCGGCGATCTGGTTGACGAGCGTGACGTCGGAATGCAACTGGCTGCGGATGACCCCGTTCACGGCCTGCATGTCCGCTTCGATCGGGATATTGATGGCTGTGGGGTTGGGCCTGGCTGGCGCGGACAAGATAAAGCCTGTTGCGAGATTCGAAGGTGGCCGCATTATACGCTTGCCAAGCTGCCATGGTGCAGGGCATGCCTCCAGGCCGTTTCCGCACTGCTGCGAAAGCCGCCAATACGCCGGTTTTGACCGGCTTCCTAAGTGTATGTATAATTTGGCGTTTTCCCGATTCCGCGCGTTGTGTCCATAGGGTGCAGCCGTGCCGGCGCAGGAAAGAAGTTCTCAAAAGTCCCCATTCATATTCGATGAGGTTTCACATGTACGCGGTCATAAAAACCGGCGGCAAGCAATACAAGGTTGCAGCCGGCGAAAAATTCAAAGTAGAACAGATACCGGCAGACATTGGATCCCAAATCACTCTCGACCAGGTGCTCGCAGTGGGCGCCGGTGACAGCCTGAAGTTTGGCGCACCGCTGGTTGAAGGTGCCAAGGTCCTGGCTACGGTTCTGGCGCACGGGCGCCATGACAAGGTGAAGATTTTCAAGATGCGTCGCCGCAAGCATTACCAGAAGCGGCAAGGCCATCGCCAAAATTACACCGAACTGCAGATCGTTTCGATCGACGCGTAAGCGCCTGTCGAACAGTAATCAAGGAGTTTTCAAATGGCACACAAAAAAGGCGGCGGCACTACGCGCAACGGACGTGATTCCGAGTCGAAGCGACTGGGCGTCAAGGTATACGGCGGCCAGGCTATCAATGCCGGCGGCATCATCATTCGCCAGCGCGGCACGCGCGTGCACCCGGGCGAGAACGTCGGCCTGGGCAAGGATCACACCCTGTTCGCGCTGGTTGACGGTCACGTCAAGTTCCTGGTCAAGGGCCCGACCCAGCGCCAGTTGGTGACGGTTATCCCGGCCTGATCGCAATATCGCAAGGCGCAAGCCTTACACTAAAAGGCTCTGCCGACGGTAGGGCCTTTTTTCATTTTTGGCGGTTCACATGAAGTTCATTGACGAAACTCGGATCGAAGTCATTGCCGGCGACGGCGGTAATGGCGTTGCCTCGTTCTGCAGGGAGAAGTTCCGGCCTTTCGGCGGACCCGACGGGGGCGACGGCGGCAAGGGCGGCAGCATCTATGCCGTGGCCGACCGCAATATCAACACCCTGGTGGATTACCGCTATGCCCGGCTGCACAAGGCACGCGACGGCGAAAACGGCCGTGGCGCCGACTGCTACGGCAAGGGCGCAGACGATGTCCACCTGCGCATGCCGGTGGGCACGCTGATCGTCGACGAAATCAGCGGCGAAGTCATTGCTGACCTGACCGAGCACGGCCAGGAAGCGCTGCTGGCCCGCGGCGGCGAAGGAGGCTGGGGCAATATCCATTTCAAGACCTCGACCAATCGCGCGCCGCGCCAGAAAACCGAGGGCAAGACTGGCGAGCGGCGCGAGTTGCGGCTGGAGTTGAAGGTGCTGGCAGACGTCGGCTTGCTGGGCATGCCAAATGCGGGCAAATCGACTTTCATCACCGCCGTCTCGAATGCACGCCCCAAGATCGCCGACTATCCGTTTACAACGTTGCATCCCAACCTGGGCGTGGTCCGCGTCAGCCACGAAAAGAGTTTCGTGATCGCTGACATACCGGGCTTGATCGAAGGCGCGGCCGAGGGCGCCGGGCTGGGCATACAATTCCTGCGCCATTTGCAGCGCACGCGACTGTTGCTGCATATCGTCGACCTGGCGCCGTTTGACGCCGGCGTCGACCCGGTCAAGGATGCCAAGGCGATCGTGCAGGAATTGAAGAAATACGATGAATCGCTGTACGACAAGACGCGCTGGCTGGTGCTGAACAAGGTCGATATGATTCCGGCAGAAGAGCGCGCCAAGCGGGTCAAGGACTTCAAGAAGCGCTTTGGCTGGAAGGGGCCGGTGTTTGAAATTTCAGCGCTGACACACGAAGGTTGCCAGGAGCTGGTGGTGGCGATCTACGATCACATCGCCACGCAGCGCCAAGGCGAGCAACGCGAGGATGAAACGCCAGGCATGGCCGAGGATGCACGCGGCATTTCCTCGATCGATCCGGACGATCCGCGCTTCAAGGCCGTGGAGTAAGGCAGGCACCGGGCGGCGCTGCAACCACGCCGGGCCGCCCGGCGGCAATCAGGGGATGGACCCGCAAGGCTTCAAGACAAGAACATGAAATCGGTAATCCAACAAACGCGGCGCCTGGTGGTGAAGGTCGGTTCCTCGCTGGTCACCAATGACGGCAAGGGTATCGACAGCAATGCCATCGCGCGCTGGGCGGCGCAGATCGCTGAACTGCGCGCCGGCGGCAAGGAAGTCGTGCTGGTGAGTTCGGGCGCCATCGCCGAAGGCATGCAGAGGCTGGGCTTCGAGCGCCGGCCTGCCGGCCTGCCGCAATTGCAGGCTTGCGCCGCGGTCGGGCAGATGGGCCTGGCGCAAATCTATGAAACCAGTTTTCGGGTGCATGACATCCGCACCGCGCAAGTGCTGCTCACGCATGCCGACCTGGCCGACCGCGAACGCTACCTGAATGCGCGCTCGACACTGTTTGCGCTGCTCAAGCTGGGCGTGGTCCCCATCATCAATGAAAACGACACGGTCGTGACGGACGAAATCAAGTTCGGCGACAACGATACGCTGGGCGCGCTGGTCACCAACCTGATCGAAGGCGATGCACTGGTGATCCTGACCGACCAGCGCGGCCTCTACACCGCCGACCCGCGCAAAGACCCGGATGCGCAATTCGTGCATGAAGCTGCGGCCGGGGACGTCAGCCTGGAAGCAATGGCTGGCGGCGCAGGCACCGGAATCGGGCGCGGCGGTATGCTGACCAAGATCCTGGCTGCCAAGCGCGCCTCGACCTCCGGCGCCCACACCGTGATTGCCTGGGGCCGCGAAGAAAACGTTTTGACGCGGCTGGCGGCTGGCGAGGCGATCGGCACCCAGTTGCTGGCCCAGACCGCGCAACTGACTGCGCGCAAGCAGTGGATGGCTGACCACCTGAAGACCGCGGGCCAGGTGGTGCTGGACGCAGGCGCAGCCGCCAAGCTGGCCAACGAAGGCAAATCGCTGTTGCCGATAGGCGTGATCGACGTGAGCGGCGAATTCGGCCGCGGCGACGTGATCACTTGCGTGGACCAGTCCGGGCGGCCGGTTGCGCGCGGCATTTCAAACTATTCGAGCTCGGAAGCGCGGCGCATCATGCGCCGGCCGTCGGCGCAGATCGAGCAGATACTGGGCTATGCGGAAGAGCCCGAGCTGGTACACCGGGACAATATGGTGCTGCTCTAGGGCGGAGGCTGGATGAAGTGCCCGCTGCCGCTGCGGCTGGAGTGGCACCGATGCTTTGCAAGCCGGCCCCCTGGCTGTCGAAGCTTCGCGCAGGGATGCATGACATCCGGGGCGAGCCAAAAAATCAATATTGGATGCGCGGATTCAGGACCCGTTTTTCTTTGATCCGCTGCACCATGTCCGGCGCCTTGCCGGCGACGGTCACACCCTCGCAAAAGAAATCCAGCGCCAGCGTTTCCGGATAGCCGTTGCGCACGCCGCGCCGTATCCGCTCCCATTTCGCATTGCGCGAAGGCGCCCAGGTGCCATCCTTGTGGCCAAAGGCATAAACGCGTCGTTCGAAGGTCTTGCAGCGTATGCCTTCGTAGTTGGTGGAGGTGGCGCCGGCAGGGCTGGTCGCAACCACGGTGTAGCGGATGACGTCATCGGCACCGACCGTGAGCGATTTCGGGTCGATGGCAAAGTTTTGCGTGGCGGCGCGGCCGACATCGAGCGGCAGCAGGTCTGCAGCTTGCGGCGGCGGCGGCATTTGCGCTTCCATCTCTTGCCAGGGCTTTTCGTCCTCGTCCTCGAACACATAGCGGCTTTGTGCACTGGCCGGGCCGGCGCTCAGGCAGGCAGCCGCGAGCAGCAGGGCCACGGCCCGCAGGCTTTTCTGGAATTGCATTACTTGGTTTCCGTTCCTGTGGAGTCTTGCTCGTCGACGACAATGTCCCTGCCGCCGCCCGCGGCCTGGCGCAGGTAACGCGGACCGTGGTTGATGCGTTGGGGACTATGCCCGGGCCGCGTCAGGTAGCGCGACAATTCCTGCAGCGCGCGCTGGTAGACATCGCGTTTGAATTCGATGACGACATCCAGCGGAACCCAGTAGTCGTGCCAGCGCCAGGCATCGAATTCCGGGTGGTCGGTCATGCGCAAATTGACATCACAGTCGCGCCCGACCATGCGCAGCAGGAACCAGATCTGCTTCTGGCCCCGATAATGGCCGCGGATTTCGCGTTTGATGAAATTGTCGGGAACGTCGTAGCGCAACCAGTCGCGGGTACGGCCGATGATCTTCACATGCTCCGAGCGCAAGCCGATTTCTTCGCCAAGTTCGCGATACATGGCCTGCTCCGGCGTTTCCCCGTACTTGATCCCGCCTTGTGGAAATTGCCACGAATGCTCGCGCACCCGCTTGCCCCACCAGACTTCGTTCTGCGCGTTCAGCAGAATGATGCCGACGTTCGGGCGATAGCCTTCACGATCCAGCATAGAGCACCTCAAACTTTCTGCCGCCGACCGCGCCACCGGACGATCAATCCGGTACCGCACAAGCTGGTGTTTTCGCCCGTCCCCGCTAAATCTTCATCCTGGAACGGAGGTCATTGTGATAAACGAGTGCAAACATCGGGCGCGGCTGGCAGCGAATCCTTTAAAATTGAGTCGATTATAACCCTCTCTTTTTAAAAAGAATTCACCGTCATGCGTGCCTCCCGATTTTTTGTTTCCACCCTT
>JAQGMC010000080.1 GCA_028292545.1 Paucimonas sp. | reverse complement strand
ACGCCGGACACCTCGTTGCCGGCAAAAAATCCGCTCACGCCCGCTCATCCGCGAAAAATTCGACGAGCCGCCCGCGGTTCTTCACCATCCTGCTAACCCTCCCCTTGAAAGGGAGGGGATACCGAAGGTGGCGACTGGCAGCAGGATGCGGTCGTTCTTCCACCCTTCACGCCGTCTGTATTTGGTATGCTTGGCCCCATGCCCTCGCTTGACGCTCCCCTGTTCTCTGCAATCGTGCCCGCCCCCTTCGGCGCGGTTGGCGTGCGAATTGAACAAGATGTCTTGCGCGAACTGGTCTACCTGCCGCCGCGCTTTGAAGAACAGGCGCCGGCCGATGCCTTGTCCGAACGCGTCGCAAGCCAGCTTGCCGCTTATTTCGCCGATCCCGATTTCCGTTTTGACTTGCCGCTGGCGCCAGCCGGCACCGCCTTCCAGCGCCGCGTATGGGATGTAATTTCATCCATACCGCGCGGCAGCGTGCTGACTTATGGACAAGTGGCGCGTGAATTGCGCTCCGCGCCGCGCGCAGTCGGCCAGGCTTGCGGCGCGAACTGGTTCCCGATGGTGATTCCCTGTCATCGGGTCACGGCAGCAGGCGGGCTGGGCGGCTTTGCCCATTGCGACGATGAAAGCGGCTTCCACCTTGGCGTGAAGCGCTGGCTGCTGGCACATGAAAGCAGCGGCGCACACGGCTTGTTTGCATGAGCGCCGCGCCCCAGGCCGTGGTGGCAAGAGAAACCGAGCACGGCGCCATCGATGAATTTTGCGACACCCTGTGGCTGGAAGACGGCTTGTCGAAAAATACGCTCGAAGCTTACCGGCGCGACCTGACCTTGTTCGCCGACTGGTTACAGCGCGAGCGCAACCTTGGCCTGTACCAGGCCAGCGCAACCGAGGTCAATGCCTACCTGGCGGCGCGCAACCCCACCAGCAAGGCCACTTCATCCAACCGTCGCCTGGCGGTGCTGCGCCGCTTCTATCAACTCGCCTTGCGCCAGAACCGCATCAATGCCGATCCCTGCCTGCGCATCGAAGGCGCGCGCCAGCCTGAACGCTTTCCCAAGACACTGAGCGAAGTCCAGGTAGAGGCGCTGCTGGCAGCGCCCGATGTGCATGTCCCGCTCGGCCTGCGCGACCGTACGATGCTTGAGTTGATGTACGCCAGTGGCTTGCGCGTGTCCGAACTGGTGACGCTGAAGTCAGTCGAGGTCGGCATGATGGAAGGCGTGCTGCGCATCACCGGCAAGGGCGACAAGACGCGCCTGGTGCCCTTTGGCGAGGAAGCGCGCCGCTGGCTCGACAACTATCTGAAGAATGCGCGCGGCGCGATCCTGAATGGCCAGGTGGACGATGCGCTGTTCGTCACGGCCCGTGGCGGCCCGATGACGCGCCAGATGTTCTGGGTGCTGGTGAAGAAATACGCGATCCGCGCCGGCATTCATGCGCCGCTGTCGCCGCACACGCTGCGCCATGCTTTTGCCACCCATTTGCTGAACCATGGCGCCGACCTGCGCGTGGTGCAGTTGCTGCTTGGGCATGCCGATATTTCCACGACCCAGATCTATACCCACGTTGCGCGCGAGCGGCTCAGCAAACTGCATGCCGCACATCATCCGCGCGGCTGAAACCAGCCCCGGATGCGGCATAATGCCGCCTGCGGTCCGGACGCAAGCCAGGCCGCAGGCAAACCGGGCAACCCGGGGCAGATCGGCCGGGCCGACACACCCCCAGGCAAGCAAGCGCATGGCAAAACACGTATCCGAGACACCGGCAACCCAGTTCCTGCGCAAGCAGGGCGTGGCATTCACCGAGCATCCCTACGCTTATGAAGAGCATGGCGGCACCACCGTGTCGGCGCGTGAACTTGGCGTGGATGAACACAGTGTCGTGAAGACGCTGGTCATGCAGGATGAAGCGGCGCGGCCGCTGCTGGTGCTGATGCATGGCGATTGCAAGGTGTCGACCAAGAACCTGGCGCGCCAGGCCGGGCTGAAGTCGGTCGAACCCTGCAAGCCGGAAGTGGCCAATCGCCATTCCGGTTACCTGGTCGGCGGCACGTCGCCCTTTGCCACACGCAAGCCGATGCCGGTGTATGTGGAGCGCTCGGTGCTGGCGCTGGAAAAAATCTATATCAATGGCGGCCGGCGCGGGTATCTGATTGGCCTTGATCCGGCGCTGTTGACTTCATTGCTGGGCGCGGTGGCAGTGGACTGTGCCTTGCCGGATTAGAAGCAGGTTGCATGGGCCTGGAAGCCCGGCGCGGCTTGAATGAATTGGAAAGCCGGTGCGTGGAGGTGGTTGGACTGCGCCTTGCCGGATTAAAAGCAGATTGCCCGGGCCGGGAAGCCCGGCGCAGCCTGAATGAATGGAGAAGCCGGCGCCTGTGCCGGCGCGCCGATTGTGCAGCCGGGCCCGGGCAGGGCGCCGCGCTTTGCACGGTTGGCGAAATAAAAACGAAGTGAAAGAGGAGCGATGAATACCTTCCTGTTTGTGCTTGCTGCCTACTTGATCGGATCGATCTCGTTCGCTGTCGTAGTCAGCCGCGCTGTCGGCCTGGCTGATCCCCGCACCTATGGCTCGAAAAATCCCGGCGCCACCAATGTGCTGCGCACCGGTAACAAGAAAGCGGCGGCCGCGACCTTGCTCGGTGACGGCATCAAGGGTTGGCTGGCAGTGTGGCTGGCGCTGCGCTTCGGGCCGCAGTTTGGCGTGGGTGAAGCGGGCGTGGCAGCGGTATCGCTGGCGGTTTTCCTGGGGCACCTGTTCCCGGTGTTTTTCCGCTTCCAGGGCGGCAAGGGGGTGGCAACCGCCTTGGGTGTGCTGTTCGGCGTGAACCCCTGGCTGGGCCTGGCCACGCTCATCACCTGGGTGGTGGTGGCGTATGCATTCCGGTATTCATCATTCGCGGCGCTGGTGGCAGCGGTGTTTGCGCCTTTTTATTACGGCTTGCTGTTTGGCACCGACCAGCAACTGCTGGCCATTATTGTGATGAGCGCGCTGCTGATCTACCGGCACAGGAAGAATATCGCCAACCTGATGGCTGGCAAGGAGAGCAGGATCGGAGGGGGAAAGGGGAAGTAGGGGAGGTTCGTCATTCTCTTGCGGGTCAGCGTTGTGCTAACCCCATCCCCACCCTAACCCTCCCCTTGAAAGGGAGGGGATACCGAAGCTTCGATGGACTATGCAGGAGCGTGAAAGCTCCCTCCCTTTCAAGGGGAGGGCGGGGGTGGGGATGGGGTCAACGCACCGGCCTGGAGGGCCAACGCACGCCGACCTTAGCCCAACTCTTCCAGCGGCCACCGTGGCCGCACCGAGAACCCATACTCCCGGCGCGCTGCGTCCGGATGCTTCTGCAAACGCATCGCCGCCGCGAAAGCAATCATCGCGCCGTTATCCGTGCAAAAAGCCAGCTCCGGATAATAGACACTGAACCCACGTTTTTTTGCCGCCGCATCCAGCGCGGCGCGCAATTGCGCATTTGCGCCCACGCCGCCGGCAATCACCAGCCGCTTCAAACCGCTGGCTTTCAATGCCGCCAGCGATTTGGCCACCAACACATCCACGATCGCATCCACGAAGCCGCGCGCGATATCGGCCTTGCCCTGCTCGCAGATATTGGAACCAGCTTCCTGCTGCCGCACCATCGTCAGCACCGCCGTCTTCAAACCTGAAAAACTGAAATTCAGGTCGCCCGAATGCAACATCGGCCGCGGCAACTTGCAGGCGCCGGGCAGGCCGAATTCAGCCAGGCGCGAAATCGCCGGCCCGCCGGGATAACCCAGCCCGAGCAATTTCGCCGACTTGTCGAAAGCTTCACCGGCGGCATCGTCCACTGTCTCGCCCAAGAGCTTGTACTGGCCCACGCCATCCACCTGCATCAATTGCGTATGCCCGCCCGACACCAGCAAGGCAACAAACGGAAACGCGGGTGGCGAAGCTGACAACAAGGGCGACAGCAAATGCCCTTCCAGGTGATGGATGCCGATCACAGGCTTGTCGAGCGCCATTCCCAGGCTGCAGGCAACGGCCGCACCCACCAGCAGCGCGCCGGCCAGGCCCGGGCCTTCCGTATAGCCAATGGCGTCGATTTCGCCAGCAGCGATGCCGCTGTCGGCCAGCGCCTGCTCCAGCAAGGGCAGCGCGCGCCGCACATGGTCGCGTGACGCCAGTTCGGGCACGACGCCGCCATATTCCTCATGCATGGCTACTTGCGAATGCAGCGCATGGCCGAGCAAGCCGCGCGCCGTGTCATAAATCGCAATGCCGGTTTCATCACACGAGGATTCTACGCCGAGGACTTTCATCGAAAGGGCCAGGAAGGAGGGGAGTGGCAAGCTTCTTGCAAAGCGCCATTGTAAAGGAAGCGAACATGACCGACCCCAGGCAACTCAGGATCCTCGTTATCAATTCCGTGGTCGCGCCGCGCGATGCGGATGAGGCTGCGCGCGAACAGGCTGAACGTAACCGCGAGTTGCGCATCGGCTTGCTTGAAGCCGGCTATAACATACTGGCCGTGCTGCCCACCGACGCCAACCTCGAAGAACAGATACCGCAATTGCAGCCTGACGTGATCATCGTCGACGAGCAGTTCGACGCCGCCCTGAAACGGGTGGTATCAGCCACCGCCGGCCAGCCGCGGCCCATCGTCTGCATCAGCGACAACGGTGACCGGACCAAGATGCAGGCTGCATTCGAAGCCGGCGTCTGTGCCTATGTCGTGGCCGGTTTGCCGGCCGAGCGCGTGAAGTCGGTGATGGACGTGGCGCTGGCCCGCTTTGAAGTGGACCAGAAGCTGCGCGGCGAATTGTCCGAGACCCGCGTCAAGCTGGCCGGGCGCAAGGTGATCGAGCGCGCCAAGGGTTTGCTGATGGAGCGCCATCGTTGCTCGGAGGACGAGGCTTACCGCAAGCTGCGGCGCCTGGCGATGGACAAGAACCTGAAGCTGTCCGAAGTGGCGCAACGCATGCTGGATGTGGCCGACCTGCTGATCTGAGCGCAGCGGCCGCCGCTCGCGCGATCAACCCTCATAGTGAAGCGAAGCTACGGTATCCCCTCCCTTTCAAGGGGAGGGTTAGGGTGGGGATGGGGTCAACGCACGTTTGCATGGGCCTTAAGCACTTTTGCCGCTTCAATTGCGGCGGTTCAAACCTCCCGTTAGGTGCCAACCACATACCCACCCCCGCCCTCCCCTTGAAAGGGAGG
>JAQGMC010000035.1 GCA_028292545.1 Paucimonas sp. | reverse complement strand
TTCATGGTGGCAGCAGCAATCACTTCCAGCGGCACCTTGGGCGTGCGGTCCGCGTAGAGCAAACCGTTTGCTTCCTGGAAGGTATCGGCGAACTGGGTGTAGCAAAAGCCGCTGAAGATGCTGGTCTTGTTCACCACTTCCAGCAGCCGCGTGTACAGTTGAGCGAACTCCTCTTCGGTGCGCGCCACGGAATAGCCCCAGTTCTTCTTCGCTTCCTCGCTGCTTGGGTTCTTGGTGAATGCAATGCCGCCGAACTCGGTCAGCACGATCGGCTGGCCGCGATGCGGATAACCGTCCAAAGTCAGGATACGCCCGCCGGGACGACGCCGGTCGAACAATTCCTGGGTGCCGTTTGCGGAATAGCGGGCTTCAAGCGTGACGGGATTGCAGTCGTAGTCATGTATGCCCAGCAAGTCAGTGGCCGAGGCTTCCCAGCCATCGTTGCCGATCACGGGGCGGGTCGAATCGAGCGTGCGCGTCAGGTGGTACAGCGCTTCCACCGCATTGCGATGGGCCTGCGTGGAAGTCAGGTTGGGCACGCCCCAGGATTCATTGAAGGGCACCCAGACGATGATGCAGGGATGGCTGTAATCGCGGTCGATCACTTCCAGCCATTCATGCACCAGGCGCGTCACTGCCAGCGGACTGAAGCGGTAGGCTGAAGGCATTTCTTCCCACACCACCAGTCCCAGCTTGTCCGCCCAGTAGAGATAACGTGGATCTTCAATTTTCTGGTGCTTGCGCACGCCATTGAAGCCCATCGCCTTGGCCAGTTCGACATCGCGGCGCAGTGCATCGTCGTCGGGCGCGGTCATCAGCGTGTCGGGCCAGTAGCCCTGGTCCAGCACCAGCCGCAGTTGATACGGACGGCCGTTCAGCATGAAGCGGTCGCGGTTGATCGCCACCGAGCGCAGCGCGGTATAGGAGCGCACCCGGTCCAGTATCTGGTCGCCCTCGCGCAGGATGATTTCTGCGTCCAGCAGCGTCGGGCGCTCAGGGCTCCACAGCAATTCATTGCGCGAGTCGTCGATGCCGGGATCGGACAATGCGATTTTGCGATGCACTTCACCACCGATGACGGCATAGCTGTCGTCGGCCAGCACCTTGTCGCCATGCGTGATGCGCACCTCAATCGTCAGGTTACGCCGCAAACTGCCTTCGATCTGCGCTTCGCAGCCGATTTCAAAGCCTTCGAAATGCGGCGTCCAGCGCAGCTTGCGGATATACGTCTGCGGCACCGTTTCCAGCCACACGGCTTGCCAGATGCCAGTGGTGCGCGGATACCAGATCGAATGGGCTTCGAGCTGCCAATCCTGCTTGCCGCGCGGTTTGGCCAGGTCGTGCGGATCGTCTTCCACCATGACGGTGACGGTTTGCTGGCCATCGGCGCGCAGCGTGTGGCTGATCTCCGCAGAAAAGGAGGAATGGCCGCCCTCATGCTCTGCCACCAGCAAGCCATTGACCCAGACTGACGAACGGTAGTCGACTGCGCCAAAATGCAGGAAGCAGCGGTCTGCCGAAGGCTTGATCTCGAACTGGCGTTCATACCAGCAGACATGATGGAAGCCGCGATCGCCAACCCCGCTGGCCTGGGACTCGGGCGGGTAAGGGACCGTTATTTCATGCGTCCATTTGATATCGTCGCGCGGCCGCTGGAAACGACGTTCGTCGTCGAAGGCAAATTTCCATTTGCCGTTCAGCGACTGCCAATAGTCGCGCACCAATTGCGGCCGGGGATAGGCAGTTTCTGCCATGAAAAATTCCTTGTTTGAATTATGGCTATCCGACTTGGAGTAGCGGGCGCTACAGCCGTTCCCTTTGTGAGGCCTAGGTTTAACCAGTGGCGCGGTTCTGCTCGCTGCTTTCACGCCATGAAACCGAACACTCGGCAATGAAGCGCGACAAGGCATGCTCAACCGGCGGCAGCAACAAGCCACGTTCGCTCGACAAGGCTGTGACGCGCGGCCGCGGATCGCCAACCCGCACGACCAGGCTGCGATCGAGATCGGCGGCCACCGCGGCGCGCTCGGCCAGTTCATGCCAGGACAGCAGGCCGCGGTTGGCCAGGTGCCAGATGCCGCTGGCGCGGTCGATCAGCAAATCGAGCGTGGCATGCACAAGGTCCGGCACATAGGTCGGCGACACATGGAGGCTGTCGCTGGCATGCACGCGCCGGCCGGCAGCCAGGTCGCGCAGTACGGCATGCACGAAGTTATAACTGTCCCAGGGGCCGAAGAAGGCACTGGTTCGCACCACGAGCGCCTGTTCCCAGGCCTGCGTGACGCGTCTTTCGGCTTCCACCTTGCTGTTGCCATAGACGCAGATTGGCGACACGGCATCGCTTTCCAGGTAGGCGCGGCCCAACTGGCCGTTGAAAACCAGGTCGGATGAAAATGTCACCAGCGGTATGCCCAGCCGCGCGCAGGCGCGAGCCAGAATTTCAGCGCCGCCTGCATTCTCCCGATAGCAGCGGTCGGCATTCGCCTCAGCTTCATGCACCCGCACGAAGCCGGCGGCATTGACCACGGCCCAGGGCCGGTGCAACTTCAGGGCCGCTTCGACGGATTCCTGGTCGGCGATATCCATTTCCGCGCGCCCCAGCAGCACATGGTCCAGGCCGCGCTGGGCGCAGATGGTCGCGAACGCACGGCCCAAGGTGCCGGTGCGGCCCGTAATGGCAAGTTGCCGCGGCGCACGCAACACCGGTCGCGCAACCTGCGGCGCCAGCGGCCGGTAATGCCGGATGTCGCGCCGCCACCAACCCTCGCGGTCAAGCGCAGGATGGTCGTAGTTGCCGGTGGTGGCGAGCGCTTGCGCAGCCTGCCCCAGCGCAGTCATGCGCAAGCTTTCGCCACGCACGTCGAAGGCGCCAGGTTCATAAAAGCCGTTGCGTTGAACCAGGAGCGTATTCCAGTCGACAGCACCCAGCAGCGACCACACGGTCACCGCGCGCAGGTCGACGCCCTCCTCGCGCAATTTGCCGGCTGCCTGCCAGACTTGCAATAGCCAGCGCAGTTGCTCATCGCGGGTACAGCCATGATGCGCTTCGGTCACGGCGATGGGCAGGCGATAGCGTTCCCAAGCTTCCCGCAGCCGCGCATAGGGGCCGACCTCGCCTTCCAGCTCAAGCATGCGCACGGCTTCGACGTCGGCATAGCAGTGCTCACCATTGCCGGCGGCATGATGGCCGGGATAATGCTCCGCGGCTTCATCAAGGAAGCGTTCGCTGGTCAGGTAATGGTTGATGCCGACGATATCCGGAATACAGGGCGCGTCGGTGAAGATTGCCATCTGCGCCGCAGAAATCCCGGCTTCCAGGAAACGCGCATACCAGGAATGAGACGAGTCAATCCGGCCACACAGCAAGTCGAGGCTGAGCCAGCGGCGTTCGTTTTCATAATCTGCCTGGTATTGCAGCAGCGGCGTGCTGAAAGTCTTGCCCAGGTCTTCGGTCTGCACCAGTTCGGCATCCGGCGTGACTTCGCGTATAGCGCGCATCGACAACAGCACGGCATGGCACTCGTTATACAGGCAACGCAGGAATGTGGCGTTGTCGCGGCCGTGCGGGTACCAGTGGCCATACAAGCCACTGAAGCGGGCGGTAGTCAACGGTTCGTTGATCGGGGTAAAGCGCTTGATCCAGGGATAACGACGCGCCACGCGCCCGGCATGCTGCGCCACCAGTGACGCGAAATTGGGGTCGAGCAGGCTGGTATAACGCGGGCCGCTTCCGTGGTGTACAAGTCCGGCAATCGGACCAATGCCAAGGCGGCGCAGTTTGTCCAGCGCATGGTCGTGCCAGCGCCAGTTACATTGGTCGGGATCGTTTGGTGAAACCGCTTCGATGAGTACCGGGAAACGCAGGGTTCGGATGCCAAGGCTGGCAATCGCCTCAAGGTCACCAGAGCGGCGGAGATGGCCGGTTTCAGCGAGCTGGTCACGAAAGCTGTCGCCGATTCGAACCCAGGTGCACTCTACACCGCCCCATACTTCCAGGCTGCTGCCCGATCCGGCCGAGCCTGTGGCCTTGGTACTCGTATTCATTTGCGAAGGGAAAAGCGTTCGTTGCGTAGGCGTCATTGCGTGCTAGGTTGGTTGCCGGGCCGATGCGACCTTGCATCGGGTAAATCCGTCGTTCCGGAACCCTCTTCCGGGTGGTCACGACAGAAGCGGAACTGAAAGTGGACTACGCTGCAGTGAGGAACGTTCCGGGCGCGACCACGGCGAATCGCGCAAAATCAACTTCCAGGCGTATTGGCCTTGTGCGAAAGCATGCCCTTTGCTTGGCAATGGGCTTGCGACCTGTCGGCTGGGGTACAGTAAACAAGGAAGCGGTGTCCCGACATCGCCCCGATGTTTCCTTGAACCCATGGATGATTGTCGATGGACCGGCTATCCGCGCCTCGCTCGCCGATGCTGATGTTTGCCGCCTGTGGCTTGGCGATGCTGGTGATATTGCCGTCGGCCAACGCTCAGACCGAAGACGATTTGCGTTCACTCGACCAGAAATGCGAGGCGGCGCGTTCTGCCGCGCTGGCGCCCATTCGCCAGAAGCTGGCCCGGGAATGCGAACAAAGCCGGCCACGGTCATCCGACCCGCGCCAGGAATGCGAGCTCGAACTCAGTACGTATGGAAACAGCCGCACGGGCGCGCGCGGCAATGTGGTGCCGGGACTGTTCTATGACCTTCCGGAGTGCCAGGCGGCACAGGCGGCCTGGTCGAAATGGGACAAGTCGCGCCCCTGGCGTTGATTGACTGAAGCTTGCCTGCAGGGCTTGGAGAAGGAAGGAGCGCACCGTCAGCAGTGCGCTACGCGCTACGCGCTACGCGGGATGTAGTTCAGCGACGCGGGATGTAAATATCCTGGCCGGCTTCATTGATTTGGCGCCGCAGGTTGCGCCGGTCTTCCGGCGTCATGCGGTTGGCCTGGCGGCGCGCGGCGTCCTGGTCTTGTCCGCTGGCTTGCTGGGGCGACTGCCCGCCCGAGGAACCCCCACTGCCGGGCAAGCCGCCCGGAAGATTGCGCTCAGCACGTTCTGCACCATGCGGCCCGGAGCGGTCCCATTGTGGCGCCGCATGCGCAAGCCCCGCGCCGGCCAGCGCAGCAAGCAAAACCAGGACAGGAAGAAACGACTTGGCCATCAGATGTTTTTCAGCGGTTCGGAAAGGCGAAAATAAGAAACGGCAGGATGAAACGAGACGGGACGACCTGCCTCACTGGTATTACACTTGCCGCCCACCATATGGCCCGGTTCAGGGACGACGCCGACATGAAACCAGTGTAGGGCTTGACGCCCCGTGCCAGAACCGGAATGGGGTAAAGTGTGTAACACTTTGTAATGAAAACGGAAACGCGTTGTACAGGGCAGTTTCTCTGAAGTTAACATACTCGCATGAATACGACAAACGGAAATGGCAGCACCCCGGCAGGCACGCCGGCCAACAAGGCGCGCATCCTGGTTGTCGACGACGACATCCGCCTGCGCGACCTGTTGCGCCGCTATCTGGCCGAGCAGGGATTCAACGTGGTCACTGCGGAAAACGCGCAAGCGATGAACAAGTTGTGGTTGCGCGAGCGTTATGAATTGCTGGTGCTCGACCTTATGCTGCCCGGCGAAGATGGCCTGTCGATCTGCCGCCGCCTGCGCGGCGCGGGCGACCAGACCCCCATCATCATGCTGACCGCCAAGGGCGAGGATGTGGACCGCATCATCGGGCTGGAAATGGGCGCGGACGACTACCTGCCCAAACCCTTCAATCCGCGTGAACTGGTGGCGCGCATCAATGCCGTGCTGCGCCGCAAAGGGCCAGACGAGGCGCCGGGCGCCCCTTCGGAAACGCCGCAATCCTTTCCCTTCGGTGACTTCGTGCTCGACCTGGGTACGCGCACGCTGAAAAAGAGTGGCCAGAACGTGCCGCTGACCACGGGTGAATTTTCTGTGCTCAAGGTTTTCGCGCGCCATGCGCGGCAACCGCTGTCGCGCGAGAAATTGATGGAACTGGCGCGCGGGCGCGAATATGAAGTGTTCGACCGCAGCCTCGATGTCCAGATCTCGCGCTTGCGCAAATTGATCGAACCCGATCCCTCCAATCCGCTTTACATACAGACGGTATGGGGCCTGGGCTACGTGTTCATACCCGACGGCCAGCCACGCTGAGTGCCGGCACTTCCATGTCACCAGTGGCCGCCCGCTTTGCCTGGTTGCGTAGCGGCTTGCTGTGGCGCACTTTCTTCCTGCTCGCTTTCCTGATCGCCGCCAGCCTGGGCACCTGGGTTGCCAGCTTTCGCATCGTCGAACGGGCGCCGCGCGTGACCCAGATCGCAGCCCAGGTGGTGTCGATTGTCACGATCACGCGCGCCGCCCTCACCCATTCGGCGCCCGACCTGCGGCGTGAATTGCTGTTCGACCTGGCCAGCAATGAAGGCATCCGCATCTATGCCCGCGAAGACAACGATGTGATCAAGCCCCCGCCCGACTCGTCGCTGATGCCGGCCATCGAAGCAGAAGTCCGCGCCAAGCTGGGGCCGGACACGGCCTTTGCCGGCTCGGTCAACGACATACCCGGCTTCTGGGTCAGTTTCAAGATCGACGACGATGAATACTGGCTGGCGCTCGAGCGCGAACGGGTTGAACGCACTTCGGGCATCCAGTGGCTGGGCTTTGGCGCAGTGGCCTTGCTGCTGTCGCTGCTGGGCGCCGTGTTCATTTCACGGCTGATCAACCAGCCGCTGGCGCGCCTTACTGCAGCTACCCGCTCGATGGGCAAGGGCCAGCGTCCGCCGCCGCTGCCGGAAGCCGGGCCGACCGAAATCCGGGAAGCGAACCGCAGCTTCAACCAGATGGTGGATGACCTGCAACGGGTTGAAACCGACCGCGGCGTCATCCTGGCCGGCATTTCACACGACTTGCGCACGCCAATTGCGCGCATGGTGCTGGAAGTGGAAATGGCCAGCCTGCCGGACGATGCGCGGCATGGCATGCAGTCGGACTTGGCCCAGATGGATGCCATCATCGGGCAATTCCTCGACTATGCGCGGCCGAGCGACCGTTCAACCTTCGCCGAGCTCGACCTTGGGTCGCTGGTGGAGGATTGCGCCAGCGCGGCCCGCCGCTCCCCCGACCTGGCTGTCACGACAGACATCGACGCGGGCGCCATAGTAAAGGGCAACTCAACCGACCTCCAGCGCGTGATCAACAACCTGGTGGAGAATGCGCGCCGCTATGGCCGCAAGCCGGGCGCGGAGGTGACGAAGATTGCGCTGAGCTGCAAGATCGAGGGCGAGGAAGCGGTAGTTAAAGTCAGCGACCAGGGCCCCGGCGTTCCCGAAGGCGACCTGGAACACTTGCTGCGGCCGTTCACGCGCCTGGATACCGCGCGCAGCCAGGCTAATGGCGCCGGCCTCGGACTGGCAATCGTCGACCGGGTACTGCAAAACCATCATGCGCGGCTGCACTTGAGCAATCGTGAAGGCGGCGGCCTTGTCGTGCGTTTCAGCATGGCGCTGGCGCGCCCGTCATTGGCCACCCCCACCATAGCGCCCGTCAAGGCGACGCACGCGCAGGGCTGACAAGGGCGCTTTGCCAGCCGCCGTTGGCGCTGGTCAGTGATCTTCGTCGTCGTGGTGGCCAGCGATAGGACCATCCTTGAACAGGCAGTCGCGCAGTTCCTTGTCCATGCGCGGATCTTGCCGACGTATCCATTCCAGCACCATCGCCGCATGTTCCTTTTCCTCGTCGCGATTGTGCTCGAGTATGGCCTTCAGCTCAGCGTCGGTGCAGGCATCAACGCGCTGGTTGTACCAGTCAACGGCTTCCAGCTCTTCCATCAACGAGGTGATGGCGCGGTGCATATCCTTGGTTTTTTCAGTCAGCTTGTCGAGCGGTTCGTGATAGCCCTCATTTGCCATTGAATGCGTCCTTTCCTTAGTTCAATCAAGCGCCGCCGGCGGCAGCGCGGGTGAGAATTTTACTTTACACAAGTAACGCCTGCCGTCATTGCGAAGAACGAACCCGGCGAACAAATAATCTATGCACGCAGGCAGATTGGCGGTCCGAACAATCTACTTGCCGCCCTGTCGAACAGAACCTCAAGCCAAGGAGACGATATGCAAGCCCATACATGGATACTGGTCGCAGATGGCGCGCGGGCCCGCTTGTTCGAGACTGACCCGCAGGACACCGAGCATCTGCATGAAATACAGGACTTCGCCAATTCCGCAGCCGAAGCGCGCGCGAACGAACTTGAAACCGACAACCTGGGACGCTTCTACGGCAAGGGTGAACGCAACCAGGCGCACACGGCCGAGCCGCATGAAGACCCGGTCCAGCATGCCACGCGCAAGTTCACGCATGACCTCGGCTCCTTCCTCGACCATGCATGCGAGCAACATCGGTATGAAAAGCTGTTCGTCGTCGCGCCACCCAAAATGCTGGGTGCGCTGCGCCAGAGCATGAAGGACGAGACCCGGCAAAGCGTAGACCGCGAAATCGCCAAGGATATCTCCTGGCTCAACGAGCGCGACATCGAGGCCTATGTGAAAGGCGCGCTGTCGCTGCACTGAGCGTCCCCGGTAACAAGCCCATTCCGCCCGGCCCTCCCCTTGAACAGGGAGGCGCTTGGCGGCTCTGCGAGGTCAATCCGCGATGGCCGCCGTTCGCGCCAGCCGGCCGCATGTTGCGCCTGGCTGGTCGCGCTTAATTGTCCGGGCGGTACAGCAGGGCGACCGCTTCGGCGGCAATGCCTTCTTCGCGGCCAAGGTAGCCCAGCTTCTCATTGGTTTTCGCCTTGACGTTGACCTGATGCGGCGTAACGCCCAGGTCATTGGAGATATTTTCGACCATGGCTGGTATGTGGACCGCCAGTCGCGGCGCCTGCGCAATCACGGTGGCATCGACATTGCCCACCGCATAGCCGACTTCTGCAACGCGGCGCACGGCTTCACGCAACAACACGCGCGAATCGGCGCCGGCAAACTGCGGATCGAAATCCGGGAAATGGCGACCGATGTCGCCCAGGCCGGCGGCGCCCAGCAGCGCGTCCGTCAGGGCGTGCAGCAAGACGTCGGCGTCGGAGTGTCCGAGCAAGCCACGGTCATGCGCAATCGCCACACCCCCAATGATGAGCGCGCGGCCGGGCACCAGCGCATGGCAGTCGTAGCCCTGGCCGATGCGGTAAGGCGGTTGGTTGATCATGATGGCATTCCAAGGAAAATTTCAGCCAGCGCCACGTCTTCGGGCAGCGTGACTTTCATATTGCGCATGCTGCCTGGCACCAGCAGCGGCGCCAGGCCCAGCGCCTCGACGGCGCTGGCTTCATCGGTGACTTCAATTGCCGTCCCAAGCGCACGCTCCAGTAAAGCATGGCGGAACATTTGCGGCGTCTGTGCAGCCCATAGCCCGGCCCGCGGCACGGTGTGCTGCGCCCGACCGTCATGTGCCTGCTTGATTGTGTCCACTACCGGCAGCGCCAGCAAGCCGCCGACGGCGTCCGTACCCACTTCTTCAATCAACCGGGACACCAGTGCCGGCGTCAGGCCCGGGCGGGCCGCATCGTGCACCAGCACCCAGTCCTCGCCTTGCACCGTGGTTCGCATCTGCTGCAAGCCATTAAGCACGCTTTGCTGCCGGCTGGCGCCGCCCACCCGGCAAATACTGACGCGCTCTCCCGTCAAACCAAGTTGGTCGACATAAGCATCGTCAGGGCTGACGATGACAAATATATGTTCAATGACTGGCATGGCAAGAAAGGCCTCGACGGTTTGTGCAAGCATGGCGCGGCCACGCAGGGGCAAGTATTGCTTCGGCGTCGAGGACTGCATGCGGCTGCCGGCGCCGGCGGCGGGAATCAGGGCGTAGTAGCGCGGCATGCCGGAGGCGGGAAATAGATCATGGAAGTTTTAATCCCGGCGCCGCCCTGCGCCGGGCGCGTCGCAGGGCGATGGGCCGGGTGTGAGTGCGATATAATCACACCAAGTTTTTTCACTGTCAATTCCGCAAGGACGGCAACTATTCGCCGCCGCGACTGGCACCTGATCTGCACGGACATTCCAGTCACCCGCAATGTCTTTCGACCCCAGAAGATCCCTCCCCCGCCCCGGTCACCGCTACGCACTGCCTGCCCTGCACGGCTCGGCAGATGCCTGGGTGCTGGCACAAGCTGCAGCTGAACTGAAATCGCAAAAGCGCATGTTGACAGTCGTGGTCGCCAATGCCACCGACGCGCAGCGCCTGCTGGTTGAGATTCCCTGGTTCGCGCCACCGGGCGCCGAGGCCGCGCGCTGCAACCTGCTGCCGGATTGGGAAACGCTGCCTTACGACGCTTTCTCGCCGCACCAGGATCTCGTGTCGGAGCGACTGGCCACGCTGTATGAAGTGCAGAACGGCCATTGCGACGTGCTGATCGTGCCGGCCACCACTGCCTTGCTGCGCATGGCGCCGCCGTCTTTCCTGGCCGGCCACACTTTCTTCTTCAAGCAGGGTGAAACGCTGGATGAAGCCCGGCTGCGGCAGCAGCTGACCATGGCCGGCTATGCGCATGTGGGCCAGGTGATGACGCCGGGCGAATACTCGGTGCGCGGCGGCTTGATCGACCTGTTCCCGATGGGTTCGCCCCTGCCCTACCGTATCGACCTGTTTGGCGACACGATAGAAACCATCCGCACCTTCGATGCCGATTCGCAGCGCTCGCTCTATCCGGTGAAGGAAGTGCGCCTGCTGCCAGGACGCGAATTCCCGATGGATGAAGCCTCGCGCCAGGCTTTCCGCGGACGCTGGCGCGAAGCGATCGAGGGCGATCCCTCACGTTCGACCATTTACAAGGACATCGGCCAGGGCATACCTTCTGCCGGCATCGAATACTACTTGCCCCTGTTTTTCGATGAAACCGCAACCCTGTTCCAGTACGTGCCGCAAGACACTGCTTTCGCGCTGGTGGGCGACATCGATGCCGCGATCAGGCGTTTCTGGACCGATACCCAGTCGCGCTACCGCTTCCTGAAAGCCGATCGCGAACGGCCGCTGCTGGAACCGCAGTCGCTGTTCCTGACCGATGAAGATTTCTTCACGCTGATGAAGCCGCATGGGCGCTGGGTTTTGCAGAAGGATGACGCGCCTTCAGAAATTTCCACGCCCCTGCCAAATATCGCAGTCAACCGGCGCGCCGACGATCCGCTGGCCAACCTGCGTGCCTGGCTTGCCAAGACTGACAAACGGGTGATGCTGTGCGCCGACTCCAGCGGCCGGCGCGAAACCCTGCAGCAGTACCTGAACGAATTCGATATCAGCTTTGCTGCCTGCGAGGGTTACCAGGATTTCCTGACCGGCTCGGCCAAGGTGATGCTGGGCGTGGCGCCCTTGCATGACGGTTTCACGCTGACGCACGACCAGGGTGGCCTGGCCTTCGTCACCGAAACCGAACTGTATGCCGGCACCGGACGTCGCGCCGGGCGCCGCCGCCAGGAAGGCGCGACCCAGGTCGATGCCATGGTGCGCGACCTGTCGGAATTGAAGATTGGCGATCCGGTCGTGCATGTGAACCACGGTATCGGCCGCTACATGGGCCTGATCAGCATGGACCTGGGTGAAGGCGAAACCGAATTCCTGCACCTGGAATATGCGAAAGACGCCAAGCTCTATGTGCCGGTGTCGCAACTGCATGTGATCTCGCGCTATTCCGGCGCCGCCCCGGAAGATGCGCCGCTGCATGCGCTTGGCTCGGGCCAGTGGGACAAGGCCAAGCGCCGCGCGGCGCAACAAGTGCGCGATACGGCGGCGGAACTGCTGAACCTGTATGCGCGCCGCGCTGCCCGCCAGGGCCATGCGTTCGAATATTCGGCGCGCGACTACGACGCGTTCGCCGAAAGTTTCGGCTTCGATGAAACGCCCGACCAGTCGGCCGCCATCAATGCCGTGATCCAGGACATGACCAGCGGCAAGCCGATGGACCGCCTGATCTGCGGCGACGTCGGTTTCGGCAAAACCGAAGTCGCGCTGCGGGCCGCTTTCGTAGCCGTCATGGGCGGCAAGCAAGTTGCCATCCTGGCGCCCACCACGCTGCTGGCCGAGCAGCATGCGCAAACCTTCGCCGACCGCTTTGCCGACTGGCCAGTGCGCATCGCTGAACTGTCGCGCTTTCGCACCGGGCGCGAAGTCGCGGCCACCATCAAAGGCATGGCCGAAGGCACGATCGATGTCGTCATCGGCACCCACAAGCTGCTGTCGGCGGACGTCAAGTTTTCGCGCCTGGGCCTGGTCATCATCGATGAGGAACACCGCTTCGGCGTGCGCCAGAAAGAAGCGCTCAAAGCCTTGCGCGCCGAAGTTGATGTGCTGACCCTGACTGCCACGCCAATACCGCGCACGCTGGGCATGGCGCTGGAAGGCTTGCGGGACTTCTCGATCATCGCCACCGCGCCGCAAAAACGGCTGGCGATCAAGACTTTCGTGCGCGCCGAGAATGAATCGGTGATCCGCGAAGCCTGCCTGCGCGAGCTCAAGCGCGGCGGCCAGGTGTACTTCCTGCACAATGAAGTCGAGACCATCGAAAACCGGCGCGCCATGCTGGCGGAGCTGCTGCCCGAAGCGCGCATCACGATTGCGCATGGCCAGATGCATGAGCGCGAACTTGAAAAAGTGATGCGCGACTTCGTCAGCCAGCGCTTCAATATCCTGCTGTGCACCACCATCATTGAGACCGGCATCGACGTGCCGACGGCGAACACCATCATCATGCACCGGGCCGACAAGTTCGGCCTGGCCCAGTTGCACCAGTTGCGCGGCCGCGTCGGGCGTTCGCATCACCAGGCCTATGCTTACTTGCTGGTGCATGACGTGCAGATCCTGTCGAAACAGGCGCAGCGGCGGCTGGAAGCCATCCAGCAGATGGAAGAACTTGGCAGCGGCTTCTACCTTGCCATGCACGACCTTGAAATCCGCGGCGCCGGCGAAGTGCTGGGCGAGAACCAGTCGGGCGAGATGGTGGAGATCGGCTTCCAGCTTTATTCGGACATGCTGAACCTGGCGGTGCGCTCGCTCAAGAACGGGAAGGAGCCGGACCTCGAAGCGCCGCTGTCGACCACAACCGAAATCAACCTGCACGTGCCGGCCCTGCTGCCCAGCGATTATTGCGGCGACGTGCATGAGAGGCTGTCGTTGTACAAGCGCCTGGCCAACTGCAACAGCCAGGGCGATATCGACGCCTTGCAGGAAGAATTGATCGACCGCTTTGGCAAAATGCCGGATGCGACGCGCGCACTGGTGGAAACGCACCGCTTGCGCATCGCCGCCGAACCGGTCGGCATCATCAAGATCGATGCGCATCATGAAGCTGCGGTATTGCAGTTCCAGCCCAACCCGCCGGTGGATGCGATGCGCATCATCGAGCTGGTGCAAAAGAACAAGCAAATTCGCCTGAATGGCCAGGACAAGTTGCGGATCACGGCTAAAATGCCGGACTTGGCAAGCCGCGTGCAGCAGATTCGCGCCACCATCAAGTCGTTGGGCGGCTAGCAGGGCGCGATAAGGTCGCTGCTCGCGGCGCGGCATGCTGGCCCGGCATGCGCAGCCACACAACCGGCAGTATTCCTACGCACGACAACGAAGATGAAGAACCTCGTATTGCAAGGCCCTGCTCCCGACGCTGCCGTCATTGAACGCGTAGCTGCGCTGGCCGGCCGTCCGGCGCGCCGGCTCAACGCGCAAGCAGTGCGCTTTGCGGACGTTGCGTGCAGCGACACGGTGAAGACGCAAATCGATGCCATCGCCCATGCCGGCGGGATGGACGCCACGCTGGTGCCGGCCGGGCTCAAGCTGGCCGCCTTCGGCTTGCTGACGATGGACATGGATTCCACCCTCATCACTATCGAATGCATCGATGAAATCGCCGACATGCAAGGCTTGAAGCCGCAAGTGGCTGCCATCACCGAAGCGGCCATGCGCGGCGAAATCGAATTCCGCGAAAGCCTTGCGCGCCGGGTCGCCTTGCTGGAAGGGTTGGAAGCGTCGGCGCTGGAGCGGGTGTATGTCGAAAGGTTGCGCCTGTCCCCGGGCGCCGAGCCGATGCTGGCAGCGCTGCGCCAGGCGGGATTGAAAACCCTGCTCGTATCGGGCGGCTTCACCTACTTCACTGAGCGCATGAAGACGCGGCTCGGGCTCGACTTCACACATGCCAACGAACTTGAAGTGGTCGACGGCAAGCTGACCGGCCGCGTGCTGGGCGCTATCGTCGATGCCGAGGAAAAGCGCGCCACGGTGGAGCGGACTTGCGCCAGCCTGGGACTTACGCCACAACAAGCGATCGTCATGGGCGATGGCGCTAATGATTTGAAGATGATGTCGATAGCCGGCATGTCGGTCGCTTTTCGCGCCAAGCCGATTGTGCGCGAACAAGCAGACGTGGCCTTGAACTTTAGCGGCCTGGACGGCATCTTGAACCTGTTCGAAGGCTAGCAGCCGTACCAGCAAGGTTTTCCCTCACCTCGACAAGGAGCAGGCATGGCGCAGGAAATCGTGTTCGACCGCGAACTGGAAAGCTTCAAGAGCACCGCCTGGTGGCTGTATGTCTTCCACGGCCTGAGCCTCGCGTTTTCGCTGGGCGCCCTATCGTTCATACCGCTCATCATCAGCTACCTGAAACGCCCGGACACGGCAGGCACCTTCGTCTACAGCCATCATAGCTGGCAGATCCGCTCCTTCTGGTGGTATCTGGTGTGGATGGCGGTAGGCGCACTGTTCATCATTCCCGTCATTACCTTCCCCATCGCCTGGATGATCTGGAGCATCGCCTGGATCTGGAAAGCGTATCGCCTGATACGTGGCTTCCTCGACTTGAACGCCAACAAACCCATGCCCGGTTAGGATTGTTAAACGCGACGAACACTCCTTGTTACGCGCCGTCGCGCACATTACATTTCTAACAACTTTAACCAGTCGGTGAAGACCATCCCGGTGCAGTCCTGCCGGGCACTTCCACTGCACTGTTCCGCCATGCCGCAGTGCCGGCGCGGCCGCAAGCCAAATCGCGCCGGAGTGTGGATTGAGCCTGAACGACGACGACTTCCTCGACCAAGCGGACGAACCGACCTGCGACAGGCGCGGCAATCCCGACCGCCGCCCACAAACTGCGCGCAGCACGGCGAATCCACGCTCCCGCCCTTCCCCCACATCCGATCCCACCGCCGGTTGGTCACTGCGCGAACTGCGCCATCAATACACCCGCCTGCTGGCTGCCCAGCGCGAAGCGGGCATCGGTCATTTTTCATTCAATGCCATCCACAAGCCAGGCTGGTGCTCGCCGCAATTCCTGCTGGCGCTCGGCGCCACGCGCCCTGTTTCCGGTTCTGACTGCGAACGTCGCGCGCGCGACATCTGGCGTCGCCTCGAGCCCGCATACCGCGTCACGCTGAAATCCTGCATCCGGCAATGTGCCGGCAGCGGGCGGCCCTTCGGACAGCAATTGCGGGTGCTTGGCTTCGACGGTAACTTTCGCTGGATCTGGGTGCGCGGCGATTGCCTGGGCCAGGCTGGCAACCGGCGAATCAGCGGCACCGTCATCGACATGACGCAGCAGGAACAGGAAGCGACACAGGCCCAGGCGCGGGAAGCGGCGCATGCGCTGCGGCGCGAGCAGGCTGAATTGTCGCGCGACGAGATGGCGCTGCAGCTGCAGGTGCTGGCCGAACACTGTTCGGACCTGGTCGTCATACATGACTGCAATGGCCGCATCCACGACGTGAACCAGCTCGCCTGCGCTACCCTGGGTTACCGGCGCGATGAATTGCTGGCTTTGGCGCACCACCAGGTCGATGTCGACCTGACGCTTGAGCGCCTGCAAAAGCTGGCGGCGCGTCGTCCTGCCGGCCAGCGCGGCAGCCTCAACAGTCACTACCGGCGCCGCGACGGCAGCTTGTTGCCGGTGGAAGTGCGGGCCGTGCATGTGGAAATCGATGCGCAGCCGCACTTGCTGACCCTGGTGCGCGACCTGAGCGAGCGCAACGACTATGAACAGCAAGTCCAGCACCTTGCTTATTTCGATCCACTGACCGGCTTGCCCAACCGCGCCAGTTTCAGCCGCAGCCTGGCCAGTGCGCTCGAACGGGCGGGCAAGCAAGGCGGGCAATTGGCTTTGCTGATGATCGACCTCGACCGCTTCAAGACCATCAATGACGCGCTGGGTCATTGCGCCGGCGACCGCCTACTGCAAGAAATGGCGCACCGCCTGCGGCGCGTGCTGCCGGCAAATGCAGCCGTCGCGCGTGCCGGCGGCGATGAATTCGTGGTGCTGGTCGAAGACCCAACCGACCTGGAGCGCCTGGCCAAAGACATCCTGCAGGCGCTGGTGAGTGAATTTCCGCTGGACGGGCAGGCCGTGTACATCACCGCCAGCATCGGCATCTCGACCTGCCCCGAGCATGGCTATGATGAATTTGCGCTGATGAAGCGTGCCGACATTGCGATGTACCGCGCCAAGGCAGCCGGCAAGAATACCTGGGCGCTGTACTCGTCGCAGATGGACCTGGGATCGGTCGCGCAGCTGATGCTGGAATCGGATTTGCGCCGCGCCATTGAGGGCAATGCGCTGCTGCTGTATTACCAGCCCAAGGTGGATGCGCGCAGCACCCGCATTACCGGCTGCGAAGTGCTGGTGCGCTGGCAGCATGCGCAACTGGGCATGCTGCATCCCGAGGATTTCATACCGATCGCCGAGGAAACCGGCTTGATCGTGCCGCTTACACGCTGGGTGCTGCGCCAGGCTTGCCTGCAAAACCGGGCCTGGCAGCGCCAGGGCTTGCCGGCCCTGCGGCTGGCCGTCAACCTGTCTGCGCGCCAGTTCGCCGACGATAACCTGCTTGGCGACGTGCATGCGATCCTGGCTGAAACCGGCATGCCGGCCACGCTGCTTGAACTTGAAATCACCGAAAGCATGATGATGCGCGACACCCGCCATGCGCAACAAATGCTGGATGGCCTGAAGCGACTCGGGGTCCATATTGCGCTGGACGATTTCGGCGTCGCCTACTCATCGCTGTCCCACCTCAAGCGCTTTCCGATTGACATCATCAAGATCGACCGCTCGTTCATCCGCGGCATACCGGGCACGCGGGCGGATGAAGCCATCACCGAAGCCATCATCAACCTCAGCCGCAGCCTCAAGATCAGCGTGGTGGCCGAAGGCGTCGAAAAAGCCGAACAGTTCCAGTTCCTGCGCAGTCGCAGCTGCGATGAAATCCAGGGCTATCTGTTCAGCCAGCCGCTGGACGCGGATGCATTCTCCGAACTGATGCTGGGCCCGCGCCAGGCAGCATTCGCGCTTGCCCTGGTCGCCGGCGGCTAAGCACTCAGTCCGAAAGCCGCGCCAGGGCTTGCGCGATATCTGCAATCAGGTCTTGCGGATCTTCCAGCCCGACATTGAAGCGCACTAACTGGCCGCGGCCCGGCCAATCCCGGCGCATCTGTTGTATGCGGTAAGGCACGCACAGGCTGTTGGCGCCGCCCCAGGAAAAACCAATCTTGAACAGGCGCAGGCTGTCGATGAAGCGGTCGGTCTGGGCCTCGCTGTAAGCTTCGTCGAACAATACGGAGAACAAGCCGCCGGCGCCGGTGAAATCACGCTGCCAGGTTTCATGTCCGGGGCAATCGGCGAAAGCGGGATGCAGCACGCGTGCAATCTCCGGGCGCTGCGCCAGCCAGGCCGCCACGGTCCGGGCGCCGGCATCATGTGCATCGAAGCGCAACTTCAGCGTGGGCAAGCCGCGCAAGACCAGGTAGGTATCATCGGCGCTGACGCCCAGCCCCAGGCGCATGTGCGCATCTTCGATGCGGCGGTGGAGTGCTTCATCCTGCGTGATGACGGCGCCCATCAGCACGTCCGAGCCGCCGGACTGGTACTTGGTCAGCGCCTGCATCACGATGTCCACGCCATGATCGAAAGCCGCGAAGGCAATGCCAGCGGCCCAGGTATTGTCCAGCGCAACCGGTATGCCGCGCGCATGGGCCGCGGCGCAGATCGCCGGAATGTCGGGCACTTCCATCGACACCGATCCGGGCGCCTCGGTCCAGACCAGGCGGGTATTGTCCTGCAACAGTTTTGCCATGCCGGCGCCCACCAGCGGGTCGTAATAGCGCACCTGCACGCCATAGTCGCGCGCCATCCAGTTCGCGAATTCCCGGTTCGGGTTATAGATATTGTCGGGAATGAGGACGTCGTCGCCACTCTTGAGCAGCGCCATGTGGACCATTGCAATCGCAGCCAGGCCGCTGGGTGCGAGCAGGCAGTAATTGCCATTCTCGATTGCTGCCAGTCGCGCTTCGAGCGTGAAGGTGGTGGGCGTGCCATGCAAGCCGTAGGTGTAGGCCGACTTGTCTTGCCAGTTCCGCGAGCGCATCGCGGCCACGTTGGCAAATAACACCGTGGACGCATGATGGATCGGGACCGGGAAAGCGCCGAAGCCAGCCGGCGCCACATAATCGTTGTGAACCAGCCTGGTTTGCTGCGATTTTTTTTCCATCGTTGTCAGGTGCTGCCTGTTGTCGGGTTCAGGGAAATCGAGCGGCCTGCGGCGCGGGGAGTAGCGCGGGGACAAAGCGCGGGTGGCCGGCCTCACATGCAGCGCGTCGGTAATCAGTGCGCCGGGTAATCATTACGCCGGGTAATCATTACGCCGGGTAATCAGTGCACCCGCTGATTTTGCCTTGGCCGACGCAGCCTCGCAGGCGATTTTTTCAGCGTGACGCGGGGCGGCTTGCCGCGCGTGGAGGAGGCGGCACAATGCGCAGCCTGAATTCCCGCACCGGGCCCTCATCCGCGCCGCGCCATGAGCCAGTCAGCAGCGCGCCTTCACGCCGTCCTTCCCACTGGCCGGAAACATCGGTTCCATTGGCCGATTCCTCGAGCCAGAAGTTTTGCGACCCATCCTGTTCAAATTCACCGGCGAGCAGGATCTTGCCGCCCTGGCCAAAGCGGAAGTATTCGCCTTCCACGCCGCCTTCCTCGTCCGGCTTGGGCCGCAAATGCATCTGCACTTGTTGCTCGCCGAGCGAGCCGCGCAGCACCAGCCCACCAGCGGGTAGCGCGCTCGGTGCTGCGGGTTTGCCAGCCGGGCCTGCGGCCAAGGCCACCGGCGTCGCGCCGCTGGCCAGGGCAAAGAGCAGCGGCAACAGCAGATTGCGCGGCGAGATTTCCTGGCGCCACTTGCCCGGCAAGCCACAGCGCGCCGTGCGCACCGCTTGCAGCATCAGGCCCGCGCCCACAGATCGTGCGCGTCGGCGGCGTAGACTTCGACGTCGACGAATTCGCCGACCGCTAGCGTGCGGCCTGGTTCATAGGGCCGCTTCACGTAGACCACGCCATCGATCTCGGGCGCATCCGCGGCCGAGCGGCCGACGCCGCCCTCGGGCTGTAATTCATCAATCAGCACGCGGATGGTGCGGCCAATCTTGGCCTTGAGCCGCCGGGTTGAGATTTCTTCCTGCAATTGCATCACGCGCCCGCGCCGCTCCTCGCGCACTTCTTCCGGCACCGGATTGTCGAGCGCATTCGCGGTCGCACCTTCCACCGGCGAATAGGCAAAGCAGCCGAGCCGGTCGATTTCCGCTTCCCGCAGGAAGTCGAGCAGGTATTCGAATTCCTCTTCGGTCTCGCCCGGGAAACCGGCAATGAAGGTGGAACGGATCGTGATGTCCGGGCACAGCGCGCGCCAGGCGCGTATGCGCTCGATATTCTTTTCGCCGCTGGCCGGGCGCTTCATGCGCTTCAACACCGCCGGATGCGCATGTTGCAGCGGCACGTCCAGGTAGGGCACGACATTTGTGCCGTTCATCAGGCCGATGATGTCGTCCACATGCGGATAGGGGTAAACATAATGCAGGCGCACCCAGGCGCCATAGTTCGCGGCCAGTTCATTGAGCGCGCCGACCAGCTGGGTCATGTGGGTGCGCACCGGCTTGCCATTCCAGAAACCGGTGCGGAATTTTACATCCACGCCATAGGCGCTGGTGTCTTGCGAAATCACCAGCAGTTCGCGCACGCCAGCCTTGAACAGGTTTTCTGCTTCCAGCATCAGGTCGGCAATCGGGCGCGACACCAGGTCGCCGCGCATCGATGGAATGATGCAAAAGCTGCAGCGGTGGTTGCAACCCTCGGAAATCTTCAGGTAGGCGTAATGGCGCGGCGTGAGCTTGATGCCATGCGGCGGCACCAGGTCAGTGAAGGGGGAATGCGGGCGCGGCAAGTGAATATGGACGGCATCCATCACTTCGCCCAGCGCATGCGGGCCGGTCACGGCCAGTACCTTGGGATGGACTTTCTGCACGATGTCGGCGCCGCCGGCATCTTTCTTGTTGCCCAGGCAACCGGTGACGATCACCTTGCCGTTTTCGCTCAGCGCTTCACCGATCGCATCCAGCGACTCCTGCACCGCGGCATCGATGAAGCCGCAAGTGTTGACGATGACCAGGTCGGCGCCGTCATAGGACTTGGCGGTTTCATAACCCTCGGCGCGAAGCTGGGTCAGGATCTGCTCGGAATCGACCAGGGCTTTGGGACAGCCGAGCGAAACAAAGCCGACTTTGGGTGCGACGGGGGTATCGGTGGACATGGGGGGCGGCGGGCGGGGCAAAGGCGCTATTGTACCGTGCACGACTGTCGCAGGCCGGGCCGCCGCCTTGCAAGCCCGCGATGGCGGCGCTCCGCTTGACTATGCAGGACCAGTGAAGCGCCCTCCCTTTCAAGGGGAGGATACCGAAGCTCCGTTTGGCGATGCTGTACCGCCAAAGCTCTTCCCTTCAATGGGGCAGGCCGCCGCTTTCACAAGCGGGAAAGCGGGCCTGACGGGCCTACTGGCTTACTTGTCCTGCTTGTCCTTGTCGCCGGTGCCGACCGGGCCGAAGGGGAAGGTGCCGAACATGTTCTTGGTCTGGCTTTGCATCTGTTCCTGCATCTGCAGGAACAGGGTCTTGCTCTGCTCGATGTAGTTGCTCATCATGCCCTGCATCATCGGGCCTTGCACGCTCATGAACTGGGTCCACATCTCGGGGCTGAAGGGCTTGCCTTCGTACAGGCCCTTGGAGTTTTCGGTCAGCTTGTTCTGGATGTCGATGAAGGCCTGGATATTCTTTTCCAGGTAAGACCCCATCAAACCCTGCATCGCATGGCCGTAATAGCGGATGATCTGCGCCAGCGCACCGCTGGAAAACATGGGCGAGCCGTTCGCCTCTTCTTCGAGGATGATTTGCAGCAGGATGCTGCGCGTCAGGTCTTCCTCGGTCTTGGCGTCGACAACGGTGAAATCCTCATTGCCCAGCACCAGCTGCTTCACATCAGCCAGCGTGATATAGGAACTGGTCTGTGTGTCATACAGGCGGCGATTCGGATACTTCTTGATCAAACGCTCTGTGGATTTTTTTGTGCTGTTCATGCTTTTTCACCTGGATCGGACAGGCCGAATGACCTTTCCGTAAATCTGACAAGCCTGACAAGAGTATATACCGCTAATTTTTGCGCGCTGCAACCGCCCAAGCCCGGGACACCGCAGGCCCCCGGGCCTCAAGCCTTGACCTTCACATAGCGGCCCGGCGCCGGTTCTATCGGCTTGTAGCGCGCATTGCCGTAGCGCCGCGGCGCAGCCGTTTCCGCACCGGCATGGCGCGCCATGAAAGCGGCCCATTCCGGCCACCAGCTGCCGGGATGTTCTGTCGCGCCCTGTAGCCACTCCTGCGCATCGGCCGGCAGCCTGGCATTGGTCCAGTAACTGCGCTTTTTCTTTTCGGGTGGATTGATCACGCCCGCGATATGACCCGACGCGCCCAGCAGGAAACGCATATTGGCTGGCTTGCGGCGGTTGATCAGCCGCGTGCTGGCATAGGCCGAGGTCCAGGGCACGATATGGTCTTCGCGCGACGCATAGACCAGGGTGGGCGCGCTGATGGCGCCCAGGTCCACCGCCTCGCCGCATACTTTCAGCTTGCCCGGCACTTTGAGGCTGTCTTCCAGGTAGAGCCGGCGCAGGTACCAGCAAAACATCGGCCCCGGCAGGTTGGTGCTGTCGGCATTCCAGTACAGCAGGTCGAAGGGGGCCGGCTCCTCGCCTTTCAGGTAATTCGACTCGACATAATTCCACACCAGGTCATTGGGACGCAGGCTGGAAAATGCTGCAGCGAAATCACGCCCGGGCATCAGCCCCCCACGGCCGATCTCGTGTTCGCGCCGCGCGACCTGCGCTTCATCGATATAGACATCCAGCACGCCAGTGTCGGAAAAATCAAGCAATGCCGTCAGCAGCGTCAGGCTGGCAACCGGGTTTTCGCCGCGCGCGGCCAGCACCGCCAGGGCAGTGGCGAGTATGGTGCCGCCCACGCAAAAGCCAAGCGCATTGATTTGCTTCTGGCCCGAGATTTCCTGCGCCACGCGCAGCGCCTGCATCGCGCCCTGCTCGATATAGTCGTCCCAGCCCAAATGGGCCTGCGCCGGCTGCGCATTGCACCAGGACACCAGGAAAACAGTATGGCCTTGCAGGGCCGCATAGCGGACCAGCGAATTGGCTGGTTGCAAGTCCATGATGTAAAACTTGTTGATGCAAGGCGGCACGATCAGGAGCGGCCGCTCGTAAACTGTGCGCGTTTGCGGCTTGTACTGGATCAGCTGGAACAGTTCATTCTCGAACACGACCGCGCCCTCGGTCGTGGCGACATTGCGCCCAACTTCGAAAGCCTGTTCGTCGGTTTGCGAGATGCGGCCTTTGCGCATGTCTTCGAGCATGTGCTCGATGCCGCGCTTGAGGCTTTCGCCCCGGGTTTCGATGATCTTCTTTTGCGCTTCCGGATTGGTCACCAGGAAATTGGCGGGGGACAGCGCGTCCACTGTTTGCTGGATCGCGAACCGGATTTTCTGCCTGCCCTTGGGCGTGACCTTGACCGCATCCACCATCTTGTCCAGCGTATGCGCATTCAACAAATAAACGGCTGCATGGAAAGCGGCCAGCGGATTGCCTTGCCAGGCCGGCCCAGCGAAGCGCTTGTCTTCCACCGCCGGCACCCGGCCCAGCGCAAGGTTCTGCCACAAGGCGGTGAGCGACTCCATGTACTCTTTCTGGAGCCCGGTGATCAGCAGCGGATCGAAGCTGACCGGCTGCTGGCCGGGCATCGCGGACTTGAGCAAGCTGTCGAGCTGGGGCGGCTGCATCCAGGACTGGAATGCAGTCGGATCGGACAAGCTGGCGAACCAGGCTTGCGCGGCATTCTGGGCATCAGGTGTGATCATGTTCGTCTCACTCCGCTCATGCGTTTCGCGTATCGTTATGGTTTCTGCCAATGGCCCGCCGCGAACCGGCGCCAACCTCACATGCATATCGTCGCAATCGGCTGGCTTTACGTAGCCTTGATGACGGCCATTACCGAAAGGAATGCGGTCGCAGGCGTCATGACCTTCCTGCTCTATGGCGTGTTGCCAGTTGCAATTCTCTTATACCTCAGCGGCTCGAAGCAGCGCAAGCGTAAACGGCAAGCGCAGGAAGACGCGCGCCGCCAGGCCGCAGTTGCAGCCGAGGGGCAGCCTGCGCAACCAAAACCGGACGACGCAGCCTGAACCGTTTGAAGGGGTTGGAAGCCGCTAGCGCAGCCAGGCCAGCGTTGCCATGCGGCCGGTCTGGCCATCGCGGCGATAGGAATAAAAGCACTGCGGTTCAGCCACCGTGCAGCGGTCGCCGCCGCTCACGGCATTTACGCCGCAGGCTTGCAGGCGGCGCCGCGCCAGCGCATACAGGTCGGCCAGGTATTTCCCCGGCTGGCCGGGGCGTGCGGTGAAGGCGGCGGCCGCGCCAGCATCGCCAGCGATGAAGGCCGCGCGCACATCTTCCCCGACTTCGAAATTGCGCGGACCGATAGCCGGGCCGAGCCAGGCGAACAACTCGCCGGCACCCGCTTCGCGCATCGCCTGCACCGTGTTTTCCAGCACGCCGCCGGCCAGGCCACGCCAGCCGGCATGGGCTGCGCCCACCACGCGTGCTTGCGCATCGGCCAGCAGCACGGGCAGGCAATCGGCTGTCAGGATCGCGCACACCACGCCCGGGGTGGTGCTGAAGCTGGCATCGGCGCGGGCAATGCCCTTGGCTATTGCGGCGTCGACGACGGTGCTGCCATGCACCTGTTCCAGCCAGCAGGGTTCGGACGGCAGCAAATCGCGCAAGCGGCGCCGGTTTTCCAGCACATCCGGCTCGCGATCGCCGACATGCAAACCCAGGTTCAAACCACCGCTACTGCCGCTGCCGCCAGCCCAGGGCGCGCTGCTGGCGCCGCCGCTGCGCAGCGTCGACAGCGCGCCGATGCGGGCGGCATAAAGCGGCCAGTCGGGCTGCAGCACGGCAATCATGGCGTCGGCTGCGCAATGCCGGCGTCGGCCAGCAAGGCTTGCATGTCGGGCGGCAAGGCGGCGCTCCAGGCGCGCGGTTTGCCCGAGCGCGGATGCAGCAAGCCCAGGCGGCAGGCATGCAGCGCCTGGCGCGGAAAAGTCGAAGCCAGGTGGCGCTTGCCATACACGTTGTCACCCACCAGCGGAAAGCCGACAGATTGCATGTGCACGCGGATCTGGTGCGTGCGTCCGGTTTCAAGCTGGCAGCGCACCAGGCTGACTGGCGTGCGGCTCAGCATGCCGGTGGCCAGCCGCTCGTAGCGGGTCACGGCCGGCTTGCCGCTTTCTTCATCCACCACCGCCATCTTCAGGCGGTCGCGCGGATGGCGGCCGATGGCGGCATCGATCTTGCCGCTCGGCTGCGTCGTGCCCCAGACCAGGGCCAGGTAATCGCGCTGCACACTGCGCGCCTGCAACTGGCGCACCAGGTCAGTCTGGGCCGCCAAGGTCTTGGCGACCACCATCAGCCCGGTCGTATCCTTGTCCAGCCGGTGCACGATGCCCGCGCGCGGCACCGCCGCCAGCGCCGGCGCATGATGCAGCAAGCCATTGAGCAAGGTGCCGGACCAGTTGCCTGGCCCGGGATGGACCACCAGTCCGGCTGGCTTGTCGATCACGAGCACGGTGGCGTCCTCGTGCACGATGGCAAGCGTCATCGGCTCGGGCAGGAAAGGCTGTTCGCTTTCCACCAGCTGCGGCAGCACGGTGACGGTTTCATCGCCAAATACGGTGGCTTTGGCGCGCGCCGGCTCGCCATCGATGCTGACATGGCCCTGCTCTATCCATTGCTGCAGGCGGCTGCGCGAATACTGCGGCAGCAGCGAGGACAGGGCCTTGTCCAGCCGGGTGCCGCAATGGCTTTCATCGAGATGCACGGTAATCGGGGCGGCACTGTCCTCGTCTTCGAGGTCGGCATCGAAGGGGTCAGTGGCGGCGGGGTCTTGCGTCATCGGCATTTCGGGGGATTCCTTCGGCTATAATCGGACACCGTCCAAGGTGCACTCCTGCCACATCCCATGCGAATCCACTTTCTCAAATTCACGCTGGCCGCGCTTGCGCTGTCCCTGTCCGCCTGCAGTATATTGCAAAGCGAAAGCCCGGACGAAACGCGCGGCTGGTCGGCTGCAAAGTTGTATAGCGAGGCACGCGGTGAACTCGCGGCGCTGAACTATGAAAAGTCGCTGCAGCTGCTGGAAAAGCTGGAGTCGCGTTATCCATTCGGCACCTATGCCCAGCAAGCCCAGATGGACGCCGCCTATGTGCATTACAAGGCCGGCGACCAGGCGCTGGCGCTGGCTGCGATCGAACGCTTCATCAAGCTTCATCCAGACCATCCGAACGTCGACTACATGTATTACCTGCGCGGCCTGGTCAATTTCAATGACCGCAAGGGCATACTTGATTTCCTGGCCAACCAGGATGCGAGCGAACGCGACCAGAAAGCCTTGCGCGAATCCTTCGATTCTTTCCGCTTGCTGGTTGAACGCTTCCCTAAAAGCATTTATGCGCAAGACGCATCCGACCGCCTGGGCTACTTGCTCAATTCCATGGCGTTGTATGACGTGCATGTCGCGCGCTACTACTACCGGCGCGGCGCCTACCTGGCTGCGGTGAACCGGGCGCAGGCGGCAGTGCAGAACTATCGCGAATCGCCTGCCATCGAGGAAGCGCTCTGGATCATGGTGCGCTCTTACGATGCGCTGGGCATGCCGAAGCTGCGGGACGATACGCAGCGCGTGTTCCAGAAAAATTTTCCCAACAGTGATTTGACGGCCAGCGGCGAACGCCCCGGCAGCACCAAGAAAACCTGGTGGAAAATCTGGCAATAAGCCGCTTGCCAGGCGCCACGCTGGCGCATCCCCGCGGCCTTGCCAGCGCCGCAGCGCCGCACTAATCCAGGCGGCGCCGGAAAACCCAGGCCCGCTCGCGCGACGCTTCCGGGTCGAAGGCATAACCCTCGCTGTCGAAGGCCTGCAGTTTCGCGGGATCGCTGATTCCCTTCAACGCTGCATAACGCGCCATCAAGCCGCGCGCGCGTTTTGCGTGGAAGGAAATGATCTTGTAGCGTCCATCCTTCCAGTCTTCGAATACCGGCGTGATGACCGGCACGCCGAGCAAGGCTGGCTTGACCGCCTTGAAATATTCTTCCGACGCCAGGTTGACCAGGGCTTTTGCCTTCTGCGATTTCAGGATCGCAGCCAGGTTGCGGCTTAAATCTTCGCCCCAGAATGCATACAGGTCGCGCCCGCGGCCGTTGGCAAGCCGGGTACCCATTTCCAGGCGATACGGCTGCATCCGGTCCAGTGGCCGCAGCAAGCCGTACAGGCCGGACAGGATGCGGATATGCTGCTGGGCCCAGTCGATGGCCCGCGGCGACAGGCTGCGCGCTTGCAAGCCTTCATACACATCGCCGTTGAAGGCGAAGATGGCCTGGCGCGAATTGGTTTTTGAAAACCGCGGCGACCAGCGCGCAAAACGATCGGCATTCAGTTGGGCCAGTGGATCGGAAATGCTCATCAATGAGCCAACTTCCTGCGGCGACAGCTGGCGTAGCTGCTCGATCAATTCGGCCGAGCGCGGCAGGAAATCGCAGCGCGTATAGTCCTGCACCGGGGTCGGCGTTTCATAATCGAGTGTTTTGGCAGGGGAAAGGACAATCAGCATGACAGGTGAAGGAGTGATGCAAACGGGAATGTTGCCCATGATACCGAATCGCATCGTCATCGATACCAATGTCTTGCTCGACCTGTTCGTATTCCGCGATCCGCGCTGGCAGCAATTGCTGGATGCGCTGGAGGATGGCAGCGTGCAAGCCTGGACCCGCGCCGATTGCGCTTGCGAATGGCGCATCGTGCTTGGCTACCCGCACCTGCCGCTGGATGAAGCCAGCCGGGCGCTGGCGATGCAATGCTTCACGCGCCTGATCCACATGTGGCAGGATGATGCCGCGCCGGCCGACCCGCAGGCCAGCCTGCCCGCCTGCCGCGACCGCGACGACCAGAAATTCCTGGAACTGGCGCGCGACGCCCGCGCTGCCGTGTTGATCACCAAGGATCGCGACTTGCTGAAGCTGGCGCGGCAAACCCGCAAGCGCGGCCTGTTCGACATACTGACGCCGGAAAAATGGCTGGCCGCGCGCGCCGCCGCCTTGCAAGCCACCACGCTGCAAGCCACCACACTGCCCGCTGCAACTGGTTGACGCCCGCCGTCAGGCCGCCTCCGGCCAGCCTGGCCGCCCTGCCCTATAATCCCGGCAGGCACCGCCCCAACTGGAAACCGCATATGAATTCAGCCGTCGACGCATCCACTTTCCTGACCCCGGCCCTGCAATCGCGCCTGCCGCGCGTGGGCATGACGATCTTCACCGTCATGTCGGCCCTCGCTGCCGAAAAAGGCGCGGTCAACCTGGGCCAGGGCTTCCCCGATTTCGAATGCGATCCGGCCTTGCCGGAAGCAGTCAACCAGGCGATGAAGAATGGCCTGAACCAGTACCCGCCGATGGCTGGCATTGTGCCGCTGCGTGAAGCGATTGCCGCCAAGATCGGCGCGCTGTACGGCGCCCGCTATGACCCGGCAACCGAAATCACGATCACGGCTGGCGCGACCCAGGCGATCCTGACTGCGGTGCTGTGTTGCGTGCATCCGGGCGATGAAGTGATCGTCATTGAGCCCGCCTACGACAGTTATGTGCCGGCGATCGAGCTGGCTGGCGGCAAGCCGGTGCTGGTGCAGATGGCGCTGACTGATGCCGGTTATGCCGTGCCCTGGGACAAAGTCGCGGCCGCGATCACGCCCCGGACCCGGCTCTTGATCCTGAATTCGCCGCATAACCCGACTGGCTCGGTGCTGCGTCCGCAAGACGTGGCGACACTGACTGAGATCGTGCGCGGCACCCAGGTGCTGATCCTGTCCGACGAAGTGTATGAACACATGGTCTACGACGGCCACCGGCATGAATCGCTGTGCCGGCATCCGGAACTGGCGGCGCGCACTTTCCTGGTCTCCAGCTTCGGCAAGACTTACCACGTGACCGGCTGGAAAATCGGTTTTGTCGCCGCGCCGGCCCTGCTGTCCACGGAATTTCGCAAGGTGCACCAGTTCAATGTATTCACCGTCAACACGCCGGTGCAGCACGCGATCGCCGCTTACATGGCCGATCCACGTCCCTATCTTGAACTGTCCGCGTTCTATCAAGGCAAGCGCGACCTGTTCCGCGCTGGGCTAAAGAGCAGCCGCTTCCGCCTGCTGCCCTCGGACGGCACCTATTTCCAGTGCGTCGATTACAGTGAAATTTCCAGCCAGCCCGAGGCGGAATTCGCGAAATGGCTGACTTGCGAGATCGGCGTTGCCGCGATCCCGGTATCGGCGTTTTACGACACGCCAAAAGAATCCGGCGTGGTGCGTTTCTGCTTTGCGAAGAAGGATGAAACGCTCAGGCTGGCGCTGGACAAGCTGGCCAGCCTGTAGCGCCGAGCTTACTCCGGCTCGCGCCGCAGTTCGCGCGTGACGCCGACCAGGGCCAGTAACTCCTCGGCCCGTACCGGCTTGGTCAGGTGGGCGTCGAAACCTGCGGCTTCGATCGCCCGCGCGGCATTGTCGGTGCCGTAACCGGTCACGGCTATCAGCCGCATCGTGCCGACATCGGAATCGGCGCGGATGCGGCGCGCCACTTCATAGCCATCCATGCCCGGCATGCCGATGTCAATCAGGGCCACCTCCGGCCTGTGCTTTTCTATCAGTTCCAGTGCTGCTACGCCGCCGGAGGCCGCCAATACCGGGCAGCCGAAGGATTGCAGCACCATCGCCAGGGTGTCGCGCACGTCGTCATTGTCATCCACCAGCAGGACGGTCTTGCCGGCGGCGGCGTTGGTTTTGTCGGGTATGGCCTGGACGCTGTTTTGCGGCGCGGCGCAGCCCGGCAGCCTGACGATGAAACGGCTGCCGGTGCCCGGGCCATCGCTGATTGCCTGCACCGTGCCGCCATGCATTGAAACCAGTTGGCGCACCAGCGCCAGGCCGATGCCGATGCCGCCTTCCCAGCCGTTATCGCCCTGCACGAAAGTGTCGAACACTTGCGGCAGCAAATCGGCCGGTATGCCGATGCCGGAATCCGACACTTGCAGTTCCACCGCCTCATCCTGGACCGCAACCCGCACTTCGATCCGCCCCCCCTTGGGCGTGTACTTCAGCGCATTGTCGATCAGGTTGCCGACAATTTGCTCAAAGCGGATCAAGTCTATCCGGGCCCAGGCTGAGGACATCGACATTGTCAGCTCATGGTTCAGCGTGCGACCGGACAGTTCAAACGTACGCACACAGGATTCCGCGACTTCGGCGAGGTCCGCGGCTTGCAAGTCGAGCGACACCTTGCCGAAAGAAACCCGGCCCAGGTTGAGCAAGTCATCGACGATGCCGTTCAAGGATTCAGACTGGCGCTGTATGACTTGGGCTGCGAATTGCAGCGATCCGGGGTCGCGCTCAGCCTTGCGCAAGATGCCGGCTGCGTTGGTGATCGCGGCCAGCGGGTTGCGCAACTCATGCCCGAGCATGGCGAGGAATTCATTCTTTTCTTCGTCGCGCCGTTCGGCTTCGATACGGCCATCGATTTCCCGGCGCAGTTGCAGGTTGACCCGCTCCAGCTGGTCTGAGCGGTGAGCCAGTAGCGCAGCCTGCTCTTCCAGTTCGGTTGTCTTTTTGGCCAAGCCGACAAAGACAGATACCTTCGCTTTCAAAATCTCGGGAACAATCGGTGTGAAAAGGTAATCCACAGCGCCGTTCTCGTAGGCTTTCAGGCGCACGACTTCGTCGGACCAGTAGGCCGTGACGAAAATGATGGGAATCGAAGACGAGGCGGGACGGGAATGGATAATGTCGGCGGTTTCAAAGCCATCCATTTCCGGCATGTTCACGTCCAGCAGGATGGCGGCAAAGTCGCGATACAGGACTTCACGCAGGGCGTTGGCGCCGCTGTTTGCGGCAACCACTTCATAGCCGAGTTCGCGGCTCCAGCGGTCCAGCAGCCCGGTCAGTCCGAGGAGGCTTGCCGGATCGTCATTTACGACGAGCAAGGCCGGTAGACGGCTGGCGTTCGGCATTTGATTTTTCTCAACATCCAAGGGAGTTTTCCTATTCGCACGTTTTCGCCGACCGTGTATTGCGGCATTCTGCCATTTCCCACTTGGAAACTCGCAATATACGGTTGATAGCTGATATAACGCAAGCAGTCCAACAATCGATGAACGAATCCAGCACAGACATGAACGCACTCACCGATCTTTCGCCCGCAGTCCTCGATTCTCGCCAACTTCTCGCGGCTTTGACAGCCCTGAAGAAGGGCGATTTCAGTTCGCGAATGCCTTCCGACCTGGGCGGCATCGACGGTCGCATCGCCGAAACGCTGAATGAAATCATGGAACACTGCGACGCCATGGCGCGTTCCCTTGTCAACGTCAGCCGCGTCGTGGGCCGCGATGGTCGCCTGTCGCAGCGCGCCCAAGCGCCCAACAGCGTCGGCCGCTGGGCCACGATCATTAACTCAGTGAATTCCCTGATCGACGATTTGGTGCGCCCAACGACTGAAATGGCGCGCGTGATCGGTGCCGTGGCAAAAGGCGACCTGTCACAGAACATGTTGCTCGATGTCGACGGACGCCCCTTGAAAGGTCAATTCCTGCGCTCGGCGGCAACGGCGAACACCATGGTAGCGCAGCTTTCATCGTTTGCGTCCGAAGTGACGCGGGTGGCGCGTGAAGTGGGTACAGAAGGCAAGCTGGGCGGCCAGGCCAACGTGCCGGGCGTGGCCGGTACCTGGAAAGACTTGACCGACTCGGTGAACTCGATGGCCGGTAACCTTACCGGACAAGTGCGTAACATTGCCGAAGTGACCACCGCCGTGGCAAACGGCGACTTGTCGAAAAAGATCACGGTGGACGTGCGCGGCGAGATCCTGCAGTTGAAAGACACCATCAACACCATGGTGGACCAGTTGCGTTCCTTCGCATCCGAAGTGACGCGGGTGGCGCGTGAAGTGGGTACCGAAGGCAAGCTAGGTGGCCAGGCTTTCGTGCCAGGCGCATCCGGGACCTGGAAAGACTTGACCGACTCGGTCAACTTCATGGCATCGAACCTCACCGGCCAGGTACGTAATATCGCCGAGGTGACCACGGCTGTGGCAAACGGCAACTTGTCGAAAAAGATTACGGTGGACGTGAAGGGCGAGATCCTGGAACTGAAAGACACCATCAACGTGATGGTGGACCAGTTGTCTTCCTTCGCATCCGAAGTGACGCGGGTGGCGCGTGAAGTGGGTACCGAGGGCAAGCTGGGCGGCCAGGCGCAGGTGAAAGGCGTGGCCGGCACCTGGAAAGACTTGACCGACTCGGTGAACTCGATGGCGGACAACCTGACCGGCCAGGTGCGTAACATCGCCGAGGTGACCACCGCCGTGGCAAACGGTGACTTGTCGAAAAAGATTACCGCCGACGCCAAGGGTGAGATCCTGGAATTGAAAAACACCATCAACGTGATGGTGGACCAGTTGTCTTCCTTCGCCTCCGAAGTGACCCGGGTGGCGCGTGAGGTCGGTACCGAAGGCAAGCTGGGCGGCCAGGCTTTCGTGCCGGGCGCATCCGGCACCTGGAAAGACTTGACCGACTCGGTCAACTTCATGGCATCGAACCTCACCGGCCAGGTACGTAATATCGCCGAGGTGACCACGGCTGTGGCAAACGGCAACCTGTCGAAAAAGATTACGGTGGACGTCAAGGGCGAGATCCTGGAACTGAAAGACACCATCAACGTGATGGTGGACC
>JAQGMC010000031.1 GCA_028292545.1 Paucimonas sp. | reverse complement strand
TGGATGAGTGGTTTAAGTCGCACGCCTGGAAAGCGTGTATAGGTTCATAGCCTATCGGGGGTTCGAATCCCCCTCTCTCCGCCAAGAAAGAATATAAGCCCTTGATTTTTCAAGGGCTTTTTCTTTTTGTGATTCTGTACCCCAAACTCTACCCACAAACGAAATGATTGCTTGGCGGTCCAGATGACGGGCGCAAAAAACGCCCTTGAAGGCTGTCCTCAAGGGCGTTCGCTGAGTTCGTGTATCGTCCTACTTCCTACCATATGCGCCGTCGTGGTCTGGGTGCAGGGAGGCGAATCGCATGTAGTCACCATCGCGCCTGACCACCGCTCGGTAGGACTGAGAAAGGCGAACGGTGTACTTTCCAGAGACCGTCTTCACTTCTTCCCAGTGCAGACCCTTGTCCTTGAAGATTTCCTGCCAAGTCATCGCTCTGAGCTTCTTGAACGTAGCGAAGATCTTGCGCACGTCGCCGACATCCAGATTGAACAGCTCCTTCTGAAACTCCAGGTAATTGAGATCTAGAAGGACGCGAGAGTCGTTCCCCATGTTGGGCCGATCCGCTTACTGCTTTCGTTTCGTCTTGGAAGCTGCCAAGTCGGCCTCCAGCGCATCGAGGTCAGTCTCGGCTGGCTTGTTCTCATTGAGCCAGGCGTCCGCTCTCGCGAGGCGTTCCTTGACCCGGGGCTCGTCGAGCCACTTTTCGTTAAGCGGTACCACCTTGGCGCGACGCAGGATGATGTCGCCGTCAGCTAGCTTCTCGACGAGGAAGTCCGTCCCCGCCAAGTCCTTGCCCAGTGATATCTGGCCGCTCCGACCTACAGTCTTGAAGTCCATCATGGATCTCCGTTCATGCGCATGACCGCATGAACGCATGATAGCAGTAGAGCCGGATTTAGCAAGCCCGCGACCTCGTGAAGCCGGGAGACCGGGCTTTCAGCAGGAGGAGGATTGATACCATCTTGTTACTCTCGTGCAGTATCACAGTACTGCACGACTTCGGCGCTTGCGGCGGCTAGAGGTCGATCCCAATGCGTCCATAGCGCGTAGCCAGGTAGAGCGGTAAAAGTCCGCTGTGCGATCTCCGGCTGTCTCGCTGTCAAAGAAAAAGCCGGTTTAGCATGGTGATGCCGAAGAACCGTTCGGCCTCACCATGCTTCAGCTGACTTGGGCTTCGCGACGTCAAGGCCTTTCGCGGCATAAACGCGGCCGCGATAGCGGCCACATTTATTCCACGGTGCCTTGACGTGGAACCGTCCCTAGGCTGCGGCCTGCAAGGCGTTCGGGGCGAAGTAGAGGCCGGTGCCAATCGCCCAGTCCGGTACAGCGGCAACGGCTTGCGGCCTGAGCGCATGGACTAACGGGACGACGTTCCTGGCATCGCTGGGCTGGACAACCGCAATGTCAATGTCATGGCCGAGGAATTGGCGACGATACCGATAAAACGTGTTCTTTGGATAGAGCGCGCGAAGATCCTCACCGTTCTTCCAGAGCTTGTAGACGGCGACCAGCCGAGCAGGCAAGTCTGATGACACGCACGGTGTCGTCACTGCGGTTATTGTGGTTACAGAAACTGGTGGGGTCAACGCCTGGCAAAACCGGAATGGAGACAGCTTCCCTGGCGCACTGCCTTCGCCATTGCAACTGCTTCGCACAACTCATCCGACGAGGTGATGGCCAGCCGCTGGCCGGCACAGCGCTCCAAGGGTGAGGGCCCGTTCGAGAAAACCGCGCGAGTGGTGGCAACTGCACGGGGAGGAAGGGTCGTAACGCACTCGGGGCCTACTTAAGGACGAAGAGCGTCACCGCGACCTGTACCGGGCGCAAGCACAATGCGAGACTGCGCCCTACGGTTTGCCAGCCTCGGGCTGGATGCCAGCAATTTCATCGCCGCGAAAACGTTTTGCGAGGCCGCTGATCTTCGCAAGATTGATCGGTTTCACCAGATGATGATCGAATCCCGCATCTTCAGATTTCTGCCGCTCGGTTCCCTGCCCATAGCCGGAATTGGCAACGATGACGGTGTTCTGCCAGCCCGGCAACATCTTCATGCGTCGGCAGACTTCGTAGCCATCGATTCCCGGCAAGCCGATATCCAGCAGCACGAGGTCGGCTAAAAAATCGCGGGCAATCTCAAGGGCGGTCTTTCCGTCGGCGGCTGTTCTGACTTCATGGCCATAGATGTGGAGAACTTCCTCGCTGATTTTCAGGACGTCCACATTGTCGTCGACCACAAGGATGCGGCAGTGCTGGACCATTGCCGCCTCTTCCAATATGGTCGCGGCTTCATGCAAGATGGAATCCTGTGCTAGCGCCGGAAGCCGAATGACAAAGGTGCTGCCTTTTTGAAGTCCTGCGCTTTCAGCCTTCACGGTTCCGCCGTGCATATTGACCAGACGTCGGACTAGAGCGAGTCCAATGCCCATTCCTGCGGTGTTTTTATCCACCGAGCGCCGTGCCTGCACAAAAAGATCAAAGATTTCCGGTAAAAATTCGGCGTTCATGCCGATCCCCGTGTCCGTCATCGTCAGCACTGCTTCTTTCTTGTCACGATCGAGCTTGACGTCAATCTGGCCGCCGGGCGGCGTGTACTTGACGGCGTTCCCGAGTACATTCCCAACCACTTGTTCAAGACGCATCGGGTCGCCGCTGACAAACACGGGCTCCGGCGGAAGAGTCAGCTTGGCAACGAGTTGCTGGGCCTTGATTTGCGGCAGTGCGCTTTCATAGGCCTGCCTGACGATTTTCGCCAGATCGAATTGCTGGATCTGCAGCCCGATGACGCCGTGCGTGATACGCGATACGTCCAGAAGATCATCTACAAGCCGCACCTGGTTGTTGACCTGCCGCTCGAAAACGGCAATGACTTCTCGCTGTGTCTTTTTGTCGTTGCCGCTGACCTGCCACAGTTCCAGTGCATTACGCATGGCGGCCAGGGGGTTGCGCAATTCATGGCCCAGCATGGCGAGAAACTCGTCTTTCTGGCGGTCGGTCGTACGAAGTACGTCCATCGCATTGTGCCGCTCTGTGACGTCCCGCATCGTCAATAAAATCATCGGGTAGTCGGTCCATGCGAGATGCACTGCGTTGAGGACGATGGTGCGCTGTCCGATCCTCGGGAAAACCGCCGAGATCTCGTAGTCTTTTACCCGGCTGTGCTGCGGTGACAGGTCCTGGAGCAGACGACGCAATGCCGGCTGATCCCACTGGCCATTGCCGAGCGCATGCAGGTTGACCTGGAGCGTCTCTGCCGGCGTGGTCTGGAAGCCTTCATAGAAAGCATGGTTGGCGCGGACCACCCGGAAGTCGTTCTGCAGCACCAGCATCGGTTCGGCGGTGGTTTCAACGATCGCATTGGCGTAGTCACGCGCCTCGACCAGCTGGTCGTTCATCTCTTTCAGTTCGCGATTGCGATAGCCCAGTTCATCGTTCGTGGTCGACAGCTCTTCGTTGAGTGATTGCAGCTCCTCCTTGGCCGTTTCAAGTTCCTCGTTCGTGCTCTGGTATTCCTCATTGCTTGAAAGCATTTCCTCTTCGGACGATTTCAAGTCTTGGATAGCAGTCTCATGTTCATCCACGATCATTGCCATGTGCGCGCGCGTCGCGCGCAATTCATCCGTGAGCCGGTCGATCTCGGACGGTACACCAAGCTTCAGAGTCGTCAATGCTTTCTGGCTGTGAGCGCCGGAGACAAACGCTTTGAGCGATGCCCAAAGACCTGGCCGCACTGCCGGGCGGCTTGATGCGGGCATTTGACTGCCCTCGAAAAAGACCAAAAACCACGGGCCTTCACCTTGAAGGGGCGAGACCGGCACAACACGCACGCTGACTTCGAGCATCGCGGCGGTGGACTCCACACGCAAGTTCCCCTTGCGTACGACCCTGTTCTCGCGAGGCGCCTGCTGTATGCAGTCTGCAATCGCGACTTCGAGTCCAGGGCGGGCCAGGTGGCGCAACTGGGTCGTGGGTACGCCGGGACGATTGAAGAGGTAGGCGCTGGTATCGCCGCGAAACTCCACGATATTCATTTCTTCATCGCACAGCACAGCCGGCGGCGCATATTCGTCCAATGCCACCCGGTCGACCTGCCTGCGAAAACGATCGTCGGCGCTGGGCTGACCGCCCCCCGGCGCTCGCGTGCTCCGTGGATTGATTGGCTTGAAGTCGAGCGTTGGCAGCGTATGGGCGCGGCCAGGCAACACCTTTTTGGCGAATAATTTGTGGCGCTGATTGCCGATTGGCGCGAAGAGTTCCGACGCGCCGCCGATCGACTCAGACAAGCCGAGCATCAATACGCCCTGCGGCTTAAGCGCATAGTGCAACAAGGGAATGACCCGGCGCTGCAGCGAGGGATCCAGGTAGATCAGCAGGTTGCGGCAAGTGATCAGGTCCATGCGCGAGAACGGTGGATCATGCGCCACATTCTGTTGCGCGAAGGTGCAGCAGTCACGCACGGCACGCGAGACGCGATAGTAATCGTTTTCACGCACGAAAAATTGCTGAAGCCTATCCGGTGTAACGTTACGAGCGATGTTCTCGATGTACCGACCGGCTCTTGCCAATTCCAGCGCATCCTCGCTGACGTCGGTGCCAAAGATCTGGATCGAGCGGTGTATCGAATGCGCGCCCAGGTATTCCATCAGGCAGATCGCGAGGGAATACACTTCTTCGCCGCTCGCGCATCCCGCAACCCATATCCGGATCGGATCATCGGCGCCACCGGCTTGGGCAAAGCGGCTGAACACGTCCGCCGCGAGAATGGCGAAGGTCTCCGGATCGCGGAAGAACTGGGTGAAGCGAATCAAAAGGTCACGGCACAGTGCTCGAACTTCTTCAGGTTCCGTCTGCAGCACAATGATGTATTCGGTCACGGATCCGATATTGCGCAGTGCCTGGCGACGTGCCACGCGCCGATAGATCGTGCCGCGCTTGTAATTGCTGAAGTCGATACTGCACCCGCGCTTCAAGACCAGGAACAACTGCTGCAGCCTGTCCTCATCGATTTGCGAGTCTTGCTTGCCGAGCGCCGGACTGCCGGAAGTAAGATAGGGGTGGGACGCAATGCGCAGCAGCTCCTCTGCAATGCCCTCCGGCGGCAGGACGAGATCGACACACCCCAGCTCGCGGACAATGCGCGGCATGCTGGAATATTTCGCCGATTCATCCTGTGCAAAAGTGATCGCGCCGACATTGTGCAGGGACTGCAGGCCGATGGCGCCGTCCGAGCCGCTGCCCGACAGGACCACGCCAATGCCGTTTGAACCCTGATCCTCGGCAAGCGATTCGAACAGGTCGTCAATAGGGGAAGGGGGACCGAGTGCCTTGCTGCGTGCCGCCAGTTTGAGACGGCCGCCTTCAATCGACATGCTGGTATTGGGTGGGATCACATAGATGTGATTCACCTCGACGGCGACACCTTCAATGGCTTCGCTGACGGCGAGCGCCGTGCGCGCCGCGAGAATGCTGGCCAGCAGGCTGGCGCGATGGGGATCGAGATGCTGCACGACCAGGAATGCCATCCCGCATTCAACAGGCATCCTGGCGATGAGTTCGGAAATTGCTTCCAGCCCACCGGCCGATGCGCCAATTCCTACGATGGGAAATACCGTTGAATCTCCATTTTTTGCAGGGAGTTTTTTCACATAAATCTGCTTTTCAGTGGTTTTGTTACCTATTTCAAATTTGTTAATGCCTCATCGTACTCGCAATATTCCAATAGCCCACACTAATCCGGAGAAAGTACTGTTGGCGCCGCGTTATCAGCGCATATCACGGCGGCTTGCCCTATCCCTCGCTGGTTTTCGGCCCGACGCAGGCTGGTATTCGCGAGTCCACTGGGTGGACGGCAGTTTGGATGGCGCGTTCAGAATCAATGGCGCAATGAAAAGGCTCCCATCCCGGAAGCCGTTTTCGGCCGAAGTCGCTGCCCCCGTTCAGTGAGCCGGCTATCTGCGCGACTGATCCCGGCGCGTGCGTGTCCCAGAGTGGCGGCGTCACTGGGGCACTGTGCTAGCCGATCACGTTCATTACGGCCGGCGACTTCATGCCGGATGCTGCCTTCCCCCCAAATCAAAAAAGCCCCGCCTGCTACCAGGACGGGGCTGCACGCGGCATCTTGCAGCGTGTTACCGGTAAAAATCAGCGCAATTACTGAACACGCGCGGCACGCTTGCCGGCATATTGTTGCGGGAAGATTTCGCGGTCGGTGAGGCCAGTGTCGGAGTTGCGCAATTCACCGGCTGCCCGGGCTTGCTGGTAATCGCGGCGGACTTCGTCGCGGCTCAGGCGCGACGCCACGACGGGCGCGGATTCCGATGCGGGGTAGAGCGCGGCCAGCGAAGCACCTTCGCTATCGCTCGCGAACTTTCCGGCATGCAGCGACTTCTGCGCAGCAGACACTTCCGTGTTCACCTGTTCGCGGCTCTTGTCGCTCGAAGCGCCGGCTTGGTAGGCGCCCGGGTAGAGCTGCGACAAGGATACGTTCTGGTCATTGGCGGAAAACTGGCCGGCAGCAGGCGCGGCCTGGGCGACACCAGCAACGGTCAGCGAAACTGCGAGAAGGCTTTTTGCGAAAATGGCTTTCATGATGCTTCCTTTCAGGGATGGGCAGCGGGCCGGGATGGCGACAACTTGTTCGTTGTTGCTGCTCGATGAAATGCAGTCTATTCGTGACAGTAGTGGAGAGAAACCTCATCATCAGCAATAGATAATTTCTAAAATCGAAATAATGGACCGCTTGCTTTCCATGCGTACCTTCGTCCGCGTCGTTGATGCGGGCAGCTTTGCCGGCGCCGCACGCCAGCTCGACCTGAACCAAGCCGTCGTGACGCGGCTGGTGGCCGATCTTGAGCAGCACCTTGGCGCCCGCCTTTTGCACCGGACCACGCGCTCCATGCAGCTCACTGAGGCGGGTGCAGGCTACCTTTCGCATTGCCGCAGCATCCTGGCTGAAATCGATGCGGCCGAAGCAGGCGTGGCCCGTGGTCAGGAACATCGGGCAGGGCGTGTGCGCCTGGCCTTGCCCTTGTTGTTTGGCACTGACGTGCTGCCCGCGCGGCTGCTCGAATTCCGGCGCCGTTATCCTGACATCGTGCTCGACGTCAGCTTGCTCGACCGTCCGGTCGACCTTGTGAACGAGGGCTTCGACATGGCCGTTGTCAGCTCTCTGCACCAGCCGGCTGCGGGCACAAGCATTTTCCGCGAGCTGTTCACCATGCCCTTTTCCCTGTGCGCCTCAGCCGCTTATTTGCAAGCCCATCCGGCCCCAGCAACGCCGGCCGGGCTGGCGGCCCATGACTGCATCGGCGTGTACCACTCCCTGCTGGGGGAAAACTGGACGCTCACTTCAGAACGCGGCGAGCACGCCACCGTACCAGTACATGTGGTGCTGTGGGCTAGCGACGTGCGCCTGATTCGTGAATCAGTGCGCAGTGGCATCGGCATCGGTGTGATGTCACAACGCGCGATTGCTGCCGACCAGGCGGCCGGCTTGCTGGTCCCCGTTTTGCCCGGCTGGAAACTTGGCGAGCTGCGTTTCGCCCTGATCTATCCCGGCAGGGAATTCGTGCCCGCCCGCGTGCGGGCCGTGATCGACTTCATCCTGGAAGGCACGCGGGAAGAGGCTGGATCGCTCCCCCTTCTGTAGACGCTCCCAACCCTGCAACCTGGCCATGGCGGGTGTCACGGTAAGTCCACTGATGGCAAGCCGCGACTGCCACCGCCAAAGCCGCCGAGATGGATCAATGGATCACCAGCCGACACGGCGCGCTCAAGCCAGCGGCTTGTTCCGCGACTGTGCTAGTGCCTTGGGTTTCGCCGACTACCGATTTCATATACCGCTGATCGAATGCGGCTTGTAATTGCTGGTTGACAGCTCTCAAGCTTGTCATGAAATGTCCACTGAGCTCGTTTTCTTGCAGCCGGACACTCCCTATCCTCGTCCCTGCTTGTCGTGATGCTGGCCACTTTGGTCACAGCCATCAGGCGATCCTGCCCCGCTCCTTTTGCGGCCGAAGATCCGTCATCCCGACAAGCATCAAAAAACATAAAAAGCGCTCGTCGCCAGGAGACATGACTTTATCCACTCACTGGGAGATTGTTCATGGTTCGACCCTTCATCATATTTGTCACCACAATTTTTCTGGCGAGTTGCGGAGGCGGCGACGCAGACGCGCCGCAAGGCGCAAGCACATCTTCCGCGCCCCCTGTGCAGCAATCGCCCTCGCTGAAACCCGGCTTTAGCGTTGGGCGCCAGCTGGCAGACCAGCCGGATGACATCACCGGTGCACAAGTCCACCTGATGTATGTCTTGCCCTCCGATGGGCCAGACAAACAGCTCGACCTGGGCGACACGATTCCGAATTCGGTGGAGTCTGCGAACCGCTGGCTTGCGGCCCAGACCGGTGGGCGCCGCTTACGCATGGACACCTTCGGCGGGCGCGTCGATATCACGTTTGCGAAGCTGCCGCGCACCGACGCCCAGTACCAGGCGGCGGGGTCCTCGCAGCGGCGTCTGATTGAAACCGACCTCGGGCAAATGGGCTTGCTGCAGGCTGGAAAAATCTACATGGCGTATTACGAGGGCGGAGGAAAAACTTGCGCCAACGCGCCACTCCAGCCGGAGAACCCGGGGTTTGTGGCCGTGACCTACCTGCACGGCACGCCCGCTGGTGGCGCGCCATGCATCCAGAAGCCCTTTGTCGCCAGCAGCAGCGCTGCGCCAGACTACAAGGAATTCGGCTTGCTGCATGAGGTACTGCATACGCTGGGCGCGGTGGATAAGGACGCCCCGGATTACTTCAACGGACATGTCAACAATGACCCAAGCGACCTGATGTATGCCGGACCGCTGACCTGGAACCCGAGCGTGCTCGACATCAACCGCAAGAATTACTACAACCCGGATGGCCTCCCCAGCAATATCTTCAACTTCGCCACTTCACCTTTCCTGGGCGCGGCAGGCGAGGAACACTGAAGCGGGGAGACAAGCGCGCGGCGACGCCGCTTGTGAGATGGCGTTGAAAGATGGTTGAGTAGCAGGTTTGCTAGACGGCTTGCAACATGATGCGGCGCCGACGAAGCACTATCGGCGCCGCATCAATGTTCTTCGCCTCACAGGCGCGCCAGGCTGAGCTGGGCCCGGTCGCCGGCCCAGGCATCTTTCAGCAATTGTTCTGCTGCGGCCGCGCTCCTGGCATCGCCACGCTTGCGGTAAAGCTCTGACAAACCATACAGCGACCAGCCATTGTTTGGCGCCCGCATCAGGCTGGCGCGGAAAGCGCGCTCAGCGCCATCAAGGTCGCCTTTTTGCAGCAGCACAGCGCCCAGCGACTGGCGCACGGGGTAATACCAGTAGGGCGGCTCCATGTACGCCAGCTTGTCTTCCAGTGCCGCGGCTTGTTCAAAGTGGGTGGCGGCAGTGACCCAGTCACCCTTTGCCTGCGCGGTACGTGCATCAACGACTTCGGCTGCAATCTGCATCACAGCGCTAGCCGGAACCAGGGCTTGTGTCAGGTTGGCGAAATCGCCGGACTGTCGTAGCTGCCGGATCGCTTCCGCTTCCTTGCGCGCATTGGCGGCATCACCTTTGTTGGCAAGCGCCACGCCGCGCGCGTAATGCCACATGCCTTCGACGTAGGGCATGCCAGTGCCGGGCGCCGGCAGCGCAAGGATGGTGTCGGGCGAGCTGAATTGCGCATGAGCGAAATAGGGCGCCACTTTCACTGGCTGCGCCAGCGCCACACTGCGCGCCGCCTCATCCGTCACCAGTGCCGCAAGTTTGTTGGCAGCGGCAATCACCGATGGGCCATCGCCGCCCATCTGTGCCGACACCAGTTCGAAGTGCACGTTGTGCGGGTAATAGGCTACCGGGTAAAAGCCTGCGGGCTTCTGGCTGGCGATATAGTTTTCATCCACCGCCACGGCTTTCTTGTTTGCCGCGAGCGAATCCTTGTAGCGGCCCACGCGATAGTAAATGTGGGAAGGCATATGGACGATATGGCCCGCGCCTGGCATCAACTGCCCCAGCCGGTCAGCAAAGGCTTCGGCCCGTTTCGGATTGGTCGATGCTTCCACCGTGTGTATGTAGTAGTGGATCGCCCCGGGATGATTGGGGTTGGCTTTCAACACATTTTCAAGCGTCGCCACCAGGTCGGCCGTCCTGCCCTTGGGCCTGGCGCCGCCGGCTTCCCAGTAATCCCACGGCGACAGGTTCATCAGCGCTTCGGCATACAGCACGCCCACATCCTGGTCTTGCGGAAAGGCTGCCGCGACCTTGCTCATCGCATTTGCATAAGACACGTCGAGCGCGGCCCGCTCGACATTCGGGTCTTCCGAATAGCGCGCTGCCAGCGCCTTGATCAGTTCCTGTTCGCTGGCGCTGGTCCGCCGCATCAGTGCATAAGCCTTCGCGCTGGCCAGGGCTGCTGGTTGCGCTGCGGCCGGGTCCATCGGTTTGTTGATGTTGGGGCCCAGCACCAGGGCTTCACCCCAATAACACATGGCGCAGGTGGGATCGAGTTTTTGCGCCGTGCGAAACGCGCGCGCTGCTTCTTCATGGTTGAACGCATAGTTCAAACGCAAGCCCTGGTTGAAATACTGTTGCGCGCGCGGACTGTCGGTGGTGATGCGATAACGCACACTGCCCAGGTCGTTCCACAAAGGTTGCGCCCCCGGCGGCCCGGTCATTGCCGCGGCGCGACTGGCTGCCGACTGCTTGTCCGAGCGTGGCAATTCGCCATACGGTTTGAGTTCGTTTTTTACAGGGCCGGCGGTGGCAGCGACCTTGTAGAACAACTTGCCGTTGATGGTGTTGCTTGCGGCGCCGGAACAGACCGCGCCTGACAGGCCAAGCACGGTGGCCGGGTCGATGGAACTGGTGGGTTCGCTGTACGCGCTTGCAGCGATGGCGCTGGCGATGGCCAGCGATGCGGTCGCGCCTTGTGTGAAGGGCATGATGATCTCCTTTACCGGGCAGTGAAGGATGGGCGGCAAGTCATGCGGTGGAGAATGCGCTGCAATCGCCTGCCTGGGGACCTGGCGGCCTGGATATGATGCAAGCGATGGCCTTCGGAGCCGGTTTGTCTGGCGATTGTGCGGCTGCTGAAAACGCGATTGATGTGCTGGCTCAAACTGTTGGGGAATGCAGCGCAGTCGGGAGGGAGCTTCAGGGCCCTGCATCGTCAAGCGTAGCTTCGGAATCCCCTCCCTTTCAAGGGGAGGGTCAGGGTGGGGATGGGGTCAGCGCCACACTATCAATAATTCCCCGCTCAGCCAATCGCGCCAACCAAACCCGAAATCTCCTCACCCGCCTTGCGTAATGCCTTCAGCTGCCCTGCGCCCGGTTGGTTCTTCAGAAATTGCACCGACCCCACCAGCGCCAGCGCGCCCAGGCAATCACCGCTGCGATCAAACAACGGCACCGATATGCCGTTCACGCCCAACATCATCTGGTGCGGCGATGAAGCCCATCCTTGTTCTTTCACCTGCGCCACTTCATTGCGCAGCGCTTTCCAGTCGCAAATCGTGTGTTCAGTCAGGCGCTCCAGTTTTTGCAGCTTCAATGCAGCCAGCAAGGGCTGGCGGCTGAAGGCAAGCGCAATCTTGCCGTGGGAACTGGCATGCAGCGGCATCACGCTGCCAGGCTTGATCGAAATTTCAAGCGATGCCTTGCCCATCAAGCTCGCAATCACCGAAACGCTGCTGCGGCCGATGGCGGCCAGCGTCACGGTTTCCCCGATGTCGTCACGCAACTGCCGTAGCACGGGTTCGGATACGGCTAGCAACATTTTTGGTCGCGCATCGGCAGCGCCATCCCAGGAAGCGCGCGCCGCGGAGCGGTATTTCGCATCGCCACCTTGCTGAAGGTAACCGCGCTTCACCAGGGTTTGCAGGTGCCGGAAAATCGTGCCCTTGGTGTAGCCCAGTGCACCGGCAATTTCACTCACGCCCAGGTCGCGTTCAGAGTGCGCAATCAATTCCATGACATCCAGCGCCAGGTGCACCGCCCGCACGCCGCCATCCCCGTTTTCAGTGCGAATAGCTTCCATGCGCGCGTGCTGCCTTTCAAATAATCAACCTCGCGATTCTATTTGAAGCGTTCGCGAGCCGCAAACTCCGACGACCATCGGTCACCGCTTGTTGACAGTTGGTAGCAGGAAGACTTATCTTTCCGAGGCACGTTAGTGATTCGCAACAGGCGAACGCTGCGCGCATTTCGCGGCGTACGTTCCAGGAGCGGTGTGCATGCGGCTTGACCTGTACAGTCTGAAATTGTTTGTCGCCGTCGTCGACAAGGGCAGCATCTCCGGCGCATCCGAGAGCGAACATATCGCGTGCTCCGCAGTCAGCAAACGCATCACTGAGCTGGAGAAATCAGTTGGCGTGCCGCTGTTCCGGCGCGTGCCGCGCGGCGTCGAGCCGACTGTGGCGGGTCGCTCGCTGGCGGCGCGAGCGCGCGCCATCCTGCACAATGCCGACCATCTCGTGGATGAGATCCGCGAGTTTTCCGAAGGCAGCCGCGGCCACATCAGGCTGGCTGCCAACCTGTCGGCGATCACCCAGTTCCTGCCAGCTGAACTGCGCGCCTTCCGCCAGTCCCATCCCCGCATCGACGTCGAGCTCGAAGAAAAAATCAGCAGTGCCGTCATCAAGGCAGTGCAGGAAAACGCGGCCGACCTGGGCATCTGTTCAGCCGACAGTGGCCTGGCCCATGGACTGGAACGCTATCCTTATCGCGACGATTCCCTGGTGTTGCTGGTGCCGGAATTCCATCCGCTGGCCAAGCGCAAGTCAGTGTTTTTCGCCGAAGCCTTGCAATATGAAGTGGTCGGCATGCACAAGGGCAGTTCAATCAATGCCTTGTTGATGAAAGCCGCGGCTGAAGCACGCGCGCCCTTGCAGATCCGCTTTTTCGCCACCGCCTTCGATTCGATGGTGGCGATGGTCAAGGGCGGGCTGGGCATCGGCGTGCTGCCGCTGGGCGTGATGAACCGTTTATACCGCATGGATGGTTTGCAAACCGTGCGCCTGGGGGATGCGTGGGCGCAGCGCCAACTGTCTATCTGCCTGCCATCGAAAGGTGACCTGGCGCCGTGCGTCGTGCACCTGCTGGAACACTTGCTGGCACAGGCCGCGGCAATTGAAGCAGGCCAGGCGAGTGCGGCGCGCTTGAAAGTGGCGACGGTTTGAGCGGCGCCCACCCATACCCACCTCCAGCCTTCTCTTTGACAGAGAGGGCGCATCCCGGGCCACGACCCGGCAGCGCAGGTCTCAAACCAGCGCGCTGATCATCAAACAAGGCAGGAGCAAAACAGCATGGCCAACGAATACCAAGCCCCGGTTGCCGACGGCGGCGTCGGCGCCCGGGTGCAGCGCAAGGAAGACCAGCGCCACTTGCACGGCAAGGGCAATTTCATTGCCGACATGAGCATGCCAGGCTTGATGGAAGTGGCTTTCCTGCGCAGCCCGCTCGCGCATGCCCGTATCAACAGCATCACCAAGCCGGCTGCCGGCGCGGCGCAAGTCGTGGTGCGCGCCGACATGATCGATGTGGCCGATATCGTGGCGCCCTCCACGCTGCCCAGCTACAAGGAATCGGGCCAGGCGCCGCTGGCGCACGACAAGGTGCGCTTTGCCGGCGAGCCGATCGCGATGAGCTTTGCCCGCTCGCGTGCCGAAGCCGAAGACCTGGCTGAGCTGGTCGAGGTGGATTACGACGAACTCACGCCTGTTGGCGACGCCTTCGCCGCCCTGGCCGACACATCCAACCGCGTGCATGAAGACTGGAACGACAATATCTTCCTCACCCTCGGCGCGGATGTGGGCTTCGATGCCCAGCGCGATGCGCCGGTGGTTGTGAAGAAACAGGTAAAGCTGGCGCGCCAGGTAATGATGCCGATGGAAGGCAAGGCGGTGCTCGCTTACTGGGATGAGCGGCTGTCGCAACTGGTCGTGTATTCCGGCACCCAGGTGCCGCACCTGGTGCGTGCCGGGCTGTCGCAATTCCTCGGGCTCGACAGTGGGAAAATCCGCGTCGTCGTGCCCGACATGGGCGGCGCCTTTGGCTATAAATGCAACCTGTGCCAGGAAGAGTTGTGCATCGCCTGGCTGGCGCTGAAATACCGCAAACCCTTTCGCTACATCGAAGACCGGCGCGAGCACCTGATCGCCGGCGCGAATTGCCGTGAGCATCATTACGACCTCACAGCCTATGCCGATAATGACGGCAGGCTGCTGGCGCTGGATGCAAAAATCACCATCGATGGCGGCGCGTATTCAGTGTGGCCATTCACGGTGGCGCTGGAAGGCGGGCAAGCCACCGGCAACCTGCCTGGCCCTTATGCCTTCCAGGGCTATCGTTGCCAGACCCGCTGCGTGGCCACCAACAAGCCAGCCTTCCTGCCGTATCGCGGCGTGGCCCGCACCGGTGTTTGCTTCGCGATGGAATTGCTGATGGATGCGATTGCGCGCCGCGTGCAGCGTGAACCGTTGGAAGTGCGGCTGCAAAACCTGGTGCCCGCCAGCGCCATGCCGTTCAAGAATGTCGCCAACAAAATGTATGACAGCGGCGACTACCAGGAAAGCCTGCGTCGCGCGGCTGACATGATCGGCTTCTCCAGGGTTCGCCAGCGCCAGCAAAACGCCGAGCCGGACGGGCGCCTCATTGGCGTCGGCTTTGCCACCTATACCGAGCAATCGGCGCATGGCACCTCCGTGTTTGCAGCCTGGGGCGTGGCCATCGTGCCCGGCTATGAACAGGCGACCGTGCGGGTCACGCCCAGCGGCGGGCTGGAAATCCGGGTTGGCGTGCAGTCGCATGGCCAGGGCATGGAAACCTCGCTCGCGCAAATTGCAAATGAAATCCTGGGCGTGCCGGTGGATAGGGTGTCGCTGTTGCACGGCGACACCGCCATCACGCCATTCTCAACCGGCACCTATGCATCGCGCTCGGCCGTGATGGCGGGCGGCGCGATTGCCACGGCCTGCAAGATCCTGCGCGAACGCATCCTGATGATAGGCGCGCACCTGCTGCAGGCAGCGCCGGACGCGGCGCGGCTGGAGAACGGCGCAATCACAGCTGGCGAAAGCCATGTGACGCTGGCTGAAGTGGCGCAAGCCTGGTACATGCGGCCCGAGCGCCTGCCGGCCACGGTCGATCGCGGTGGCCTGGAAGTCACTGCCGGCTACAAGCCCAAGGTGGACACGGGCGCTTTCAGTTATGGCAGCCATGCCTGCACGGTGGCGGTGGACCCGGCCACGGGCGGCGTGGAAATTCTCGACTATGTCATCGTTGAAGACTGCGGCCAGATGATCAACCCGATGATTGTCGAAGGCCAGACCTATGGCGGCGCAGCCCAGGGCATAGGCACGGCGCTGTATGAGGAAGTGCTGTATGACGCCAATGCACAGCCCTTGACTTCGACCCTGGCTGACTACCTCGTGCCAGGCGCGACCGAAGTGCCCAATATCCGCATCGCCCACATGACGTCGCTGTCGCCGCATACGGAATTCGGCATGAAGGGCATGGGGGAGGGTGGCGCGATCGCGCCGCCGGCTGCGATTTTCAATGCGGTCAACGATGCCTTGCGCAAGCTGGGCGTAGAAGTGAACCAGACCCCGCTTACGCCACATCGCTTGCTGGAAGCGATAGAAAAAGGACGCGACGGCACGCAAGCCGTGGATGCCGGCGCTGCCGCGACGGAGGCTGCATGAAGCCGGCGAAATTCGATTACCACAGCGCGCCAACGCTGGCGCAGGCGTGCATGCTGCTGCGCCAGGCCGATACAAACGTCAAGCCATTGGGCGGCGGCCAGTCCCTGGGGCCGATGCTGAACCTGCGCCTTGTCCGTCCGCAGGCAGTGGTCAGCCTGTCGGGCCTGGCGGAATTGCGCGTCATGCAGGCAGAAGGCGACGCCTTCCGCATCGGCGGCGGCTTGACCCATGCCGAAATAGAGGATGGCGTGCTGGACGGTTTGCTGGCCGCCTCGCCCGCGCTGGCAGCAATGCTCAAGCATGCAGCAGGCACGATTGCCTATCGCGCCGTGCGCAACCGCGGCACGCTCGCCGGCAGCCTGGCACATGCCGATCCGGCGGCGGACTGGATACTGGTGATGCGCGCGCTGGATGCGGTGGTGCTTGCCACAGACGGCGCCAGCGAGCGCCGCATCCCGATGGCCGATTACATGCAGGGCGCATTCACTACGGCGCTGCGCGAAGGTGAAATCCTGGGCGCGGTGCTGGTTCCGCGCTACAGCCCCGGCATGCGCTGGGGCTATGCCAAGTTTTGCCGCAAGCCCGGCGATTTCGCCGAAGCCAGTTGTGCCGCTGTCTTCGATGCCGCCAAAGGCGTTGCCTCCATCACGCTGGGCGCAATGGACGGCGCGCCGCAGTCTTTGCCCGCGCTGGCCGCCCGGGTGGCGCGCGAAGGCGCGCAAGCACTCAGCCGCGCCACAGTTGACGAAGCGCTTGCTCCCCTGTCCACGTTGGACCGAAGCCGGCGTCAGCTTGTCGCCACCGTCCTGCAACGCAGCGTGACGATGGCCCTCGAAGGAAAACCCGCATGAACGCGCCCACTTTTACACCTGCCATGCCCCTGCAGCGCAAGCTGGAGCAGGGCCAGTTGATGGTCAACGGCCAGCCAGTCAGGCGCGACGTGGAAGACCGTACCAGCCTGGCAGATTTCGTGCGTGATCGCTGCGGCCTGACCGGCACCCACCTCGGTTGCGAGCATGGCGTTTGTGGCGCCTGCACGCTGCTGGTGGATGGCAAGCCGGTGCGATCGTGCATCACGCTGGCCGCCGATTGCGAAGGCCACAGCGTGCAGACGATAGAGGGTTATGACGGCAATGCGCTGATGGAGCAGTTGCGCAAGGCTTTCACCATCCATCACGCGCTGCAATGCGGCTATTGCACGCCAGGCATGCTGGCCACGGCGCACGACATCGCAACCCGGCTTCCCGACGCGGATGAAAAACGGGTGCGGCTTGAATTGTCGGGCAATATCTGCCGCTGCACCGGCTATGTCGGCATCGTGCGCGCCATCATGTCGGTGCTGGCCGAGCGCAAGGAGCAGGCATTGATGCCGGGCGCATCGGTGTCGACCACGTTGACGCCGGCCACTTCGGCGCCCCAGGGCCGGGCCGGCGCCGAACCTGCCGCAAGCGCGGCTGCAGCCGGCTGGCAATCTTTCGAAGCCGCGACGGCTGCAGCGGGCGCTGTGCCATCGGCCAGCGTTGCGCCTGCTTCAGTTGCGCCTGCTTCAGTTGCGCCGCTGCCCGGCGCGGACCAGCCCGGCGTCAACAAAAAAGCCTGGTCACGCATCGACGATCACGTCGATATACAGGCGCCGATCGACCAGGTCTGGGAAACCATGCGCGATGTGCGCCAGCTGGCCGCCTGCCTGCCCGGCGCGGAAATCACCGAAACCAATGGCAATACGATTTCCGGCCGGGTCGGCATCAAGTTCGGGCCCATCACCGCCGCGTTCAAAGGCACGGCAGTGCTGGTGCGGCAGGAGGAAGAACGCGCCGGCAACCTGAAGGGTGGCGGCACTGATTCCATCAGCCACTCCCGCGCCAGCGCCGATATTGGTTACCGCCTGGTGTCGATCGATGCCGGGCGGGCGACGCGGATTGAAATCACGTTGCAGCACATGCTGCAGGGACCGTTGGCGCAATTTTCACGGTCCAACCTGGTGCGCGATTTCGTACGCCGCATGATCACCGATTTCGGCCGCAACCTGGATGCCCGCCTGACCGGCGCGGCCCCAGGTGCGGCGCCGCCAGCCGCAAGCGCCAATGGCTTTGCGCTGCTGGGCAGCCTGCTTGGGTCCTGGCTCAAGCGCCTGTTTGGCGGCAAATGACATCGCTTTGAACGCCTGGCCACGCAGCAGCGGCCAGCCAACCATGAAGTGGCAACAGACACGAAATCAATGCGGAGGAATGCGTGAGCAACAGATTGGCAAGCAGCATCGGCGCCCTGGCCCTGAAGAATCCCGTCATAGCCGGGTCCGGCGAAGCGACAATGACGGAGAGCGGCATTCGCGCCGCCCTGGCCGCCGGCGTTGGCGCAGTGATGGCGAAATCCACCAATGAATCGGAAGCCGCCAAGACCCAGCTGAACCACACCGATTACATGCTGCTTGACAGCCGCTGGAAGCCGATTCCCTGGTCCGACCAGGCGCCGGCCGATGCGCAATTATTTTGCCGCTCCGGCCTGCAACCGGAGAATTTCGATTCCTGGCTAGAAAAGCTGGCGCGCCTGGACCAGGAAGCGCAACAGCAGGGCAGCTATGTGATCGGCCACCTGATCCTGAACGATGTGGAAAAGTGCGCGCAGATGGCAGAGCGCATGCAGGAAGCCGGGCTGCGCGCCATTACCGTGCTGGTGGCGGCCGTGCATGGCGACCAGGCCGCCAAGGGTGCAATCGCGATGATCCGCGACCCGCAAGGCATACGCGATGTCGTGGGCGCCCTGCGCAAACGGGTGCGCGTGCCGCTGTGGATAAAACTGCCGGGACAAACCGAAGATGTGTCGCTGCTGGCTGCCGCCGCGCGCGATGCCGGCGCGGATGCTGTCAACTTCATCGACCGCACGCTGGCCATGGTGCCGGACCTGGAAACGCGCGCCCCCTTCCTTGGCACGATTGCCGCGCTCGGGGGTACCTGGTCGCTGCCGATTGCCTGTCGCTGGCTGGCCCAGACCCGCAAGCGCCTCGGACCGGATTTCCCGCTCATTGGCACCAATGGCGCGCGTGACGGTTATGACGTGGCGCGCATGCTGCTGGCCGGCGCGCATGGCGTGGAAATGACGAGCGCGGTGATGGTGCATGGCGTGGGCGTGCTGGCCACCGCAATCCAGCAACTCGATTCCTACCTTGAAAGCCAGGGCGTCAGTGCGCAAGACATCATCGGGGAGGCAGCCGACAAATTGACTGCCTACACCGACCAGCCATCCCGGCCGGGGCGCTGGAAATCGTTCATCAATCCGGAAGCGGTCGATTGAGGTCGATGAATCGGGTCGTGGCGCGGGCAGCAGGCGCTGCCCGCGCCGGTGCGATTACTTCTTCGCCGCCGCCACGCGGCCGGCGTTGAGCGCATTGAAGGTATAACTGTCGAGCCTGTTGTCGGCCAGCGAGAACCAGCTGGCCTGGTCGCGCTGGAAAGCTTTCCATTGCGGATAGATTGCGGCGAAGTCCGGATTCTTTTGCTGCAGTTCGTCGAACAGTTGCATGGATGCCTTGTACGAGGCATCCATCACATCCTTGGGGAAATAGCGCAACTGCGCGCCCTGGGAAATCAGCTTTTTCAAGCCATCCGGATTGCGCGCGTCATACTTCGCCAGCATTTTCATCGTCTGCTCATTGGCTGCGCATTCGAAAGCGGCCTTGTACAGCGGCGGCAGCGCTTCCCAGGCTTTCGCATTCACCATCGACGTGATCGATGCCGATCCTTCCCACCAGCCAGGCGAATAGTAGTACTTGGCCACGCGTACGAAGCCGAGCTTCTCATCGTCATAGGGGCCGATCCATTCAGCCGCATCGATGGTGCCTTTTTCCAGCGAGGGATAGATGTCTGCCGTGGCGATCTGCTGCGGCACCGCGCCCAGCTTTTCCATCACCATGCCGCCGATGCCGGCAATGCGCATCTTCAAGCCCTTCAGGTCGGCGACCGACTTGATCTCTTTCCGGTACCAGCCACCCATCTGCACGCCCACATTGCCGCATACGAAATTGACGATGCCGTATTTCTCATACATCTTGCGCAGCAAGGGCATGCCGCCGCCGCCATACTGCACCCAGGCATTGTGCTGGCGCGCCGACAAGCCGAAGGCCAGGCCAGTGTCGAAAGCCACTGCTGTGTTCTTGCCGATGAAAAAAGAGGCCAGCACATGGTTGCATTCAACCGTGTTGTTAGCGACGGCATCCATGTTCTGGTTCGGCGGCACGATTTCGCCACCGGCGAAGGGCCGGATCTCGAATTTGCCTTCGGTCAGTTCGGCGACGCGCTTGCACATGTCGTCGGCCGAGCCATAGACCGTATCCAGGCTTTTCGGCCAGCCGGTCGACATGCGCCATTTGACCGAGGCGGCGGATTGCGCGAAAGCGGCGCCCGATACTGTGGCCAGCGCCGCGGCGCCAGCGGCGCGTTTTACAAAACTGCGTCTTTGCATGCACTTCTCCCGATGGTTATTGGTCTTGCGGGGGATGGCGTTGCCGCCCGAGGGCAGGGACTGATCAATCGCCCTTCAAGCCATTGCGCTCGATGATGCCGGCCCAGCGCGGCAATTCAGTATTGATCTGGTCAGCCAGCGCCTGCGGCGTGCCACCCACCAGTTCGCCGCCCATGCCATTGGCACGGGCAATGATTTCGGGCTTCTTGATCGACTCGTTGAGGATGGCGTTCAGGCGCTGGATGATCGCGGGCGGCGTGCCCTTGGGCGCCAGCAGCGCCATCCACGAACCCATTTCCAGGCCAGTGAAACCTTGCTCGGCGGCGGTGGGCACGTCCGGCAGTTGCGGCGAACGCTGCCTGGTCGTCACTGCCAGCGCGCGCATCTTGCCATCCTTCACCAGGGCGGCCGAGGATGGCACCACGTCCACCATCACGTCGACGCGTCCGCCGGCAATGTCAGTCAGGGCTGGCGTGCTGCCTTTGTAGGGCACGTGTTCCCATTTGACGCCCAGGCGCTCCTGCAGGTATTCGCCCATCAGGTGCAAGACGCTGCCCGAACCGGCGGAAGCCATGTTCAGGCTGCTGGATTTGGATAGCGCCAGCAACTCTTTCAGGTTATTGGCCTTCAGATCCTTGCGCACGACGACAATGCCCGGCGTATTGATGAACCAGATGATGGGATCGAGCGACTGGCGCGGGTCGAATTTCTGGGTCTTGAACATGGTCGGGCTGACCGTCAACGGTCCGGCTGAGCCGACCATCAGCGTGTAGCCATCGGGCGCGGCGCGCGATCCTTCCTGCAGCGCCAGCATGCCGCCCACGCCCGGCTTGTTCTCCACCACGAAAGTCTGGCCGGTGGCTTTCTGCAGCTCTGCCGCCATCAATCGCGCCGCCGCATCCACTGCGCCGCCAGGTGTGAAACCCACCAGCAGGCGCACTTGCCGGTTTGGATAATTGCCGTCTGCCTGCGCCTGCGCTGCCTGGCTGGCGCAGCCCAGTGCGGCGACGGCGATGCAGGCGACTTGCTTCAGGAATCGATTCACGTCATTTCTCCTTGGCGAGATGGACTGCGCTGGGATGTGGGCTGCGTCGCCGCGCGCGGACAGGCTGCTGCCCGCGTCAGGAAGCGCGAACGGCGGGACCCGGATATTCCACACACGACTTTGCCATATCGCGCGTTCTCCAAAACGCGCGTTTGACGATGTCGGCTTCGCGAACCGCGATGGGGAGGATGCAGGGCAGGCCAAGGCAAGC
>JAQGMC010000020.1 GCA_028292545.1 Paucimonas sp. | reverse complement strand
GCCAAGCCACTTCGCTGAAAAGCCGGCTGGATGCTTGTCGACTTTCGGGTAGATCACATGCGCAGGCATCACCGCCGCCAGGCTCAGGTTCATCCAGCCATAGGGCGCGGCATCTTCGGCCAGTATTGCGTCGAGTTCGCGCTCATCCACCGGAATGGCGACATGCGAGTCGGCCTTGACGAAGCCGTGGCCGGGGAAATGCTTGCCGCAATTGGCCATGCCCGCCAGCGCCAGCCCGTGATTCAGACTCTTGGCGAGCAGCGTCACCACGCGGGCGTCGCGATGGAAGGCGCGGTCGCCGATGACGCCCGATTCACCGTAGTCCAGGTCCAGCACCGGCGTGAAAGACAGGTCCACGCCGCATGCACGCAACTCTGCCGCCAGCACGAAACCCACAGCAGTGGCGGCGCGGGTCGCGCCCAGCACGTCGCGGTCCCACAATTGGCCCAGCATGCGCATCGGCGGCAGCCGGGTGAAACCGTCGCTGCGAAAGCGCTGGACCCGGCCGCCTTCATGGTCCACTGCAATCAGCACGCCGGGCCGCACGGCGTGGATTGCCTCGGTCAACTCGACCAGCTGGCGCCGGTTTTCATAATTGCGCGCAAACAGGATCACGCCACCCGTCAGCGGATCGGCGATGCGGCGCTTGTCATGTTCGTCCAGCGTCGTGCCAACCACATCCAGCATCACCGGGCCGAGTGGCCGGACCGCCTTGCGCTCAATGTTCATGCTTTCTCCACGATGACGAAGGCGACGGCATAGTCGGCTTCATCGGTTATCGATACACGGGCGGCCAGGCCATTCCCGCTCATGAATTCCTGCAGGCTGCCGGAACAGACCACCACCGGTTGCCCGCTCGGCGCATTCAGCACCTGCATTGCGCGCCAGGTCATCGGCATGCGCATTCCCAGGCCAATCGCCTTGGAAAATGCTTCCTTGGCGGCGAAGCGCGTGGCCAGGAAACGCAGCCCGCGCGCTTCAACCTTGGCGCGGCGGCGACGGAACTTGTCCAGCTCATCCTGGCCCAGCACGCGCTCGGCGAAACGCTCGCCATTGCGCGCCAGCGCGCCCTCAATGCGCGAGATCTGGATGATGTCGGTGCCAATGCCGTAAATCATGGATGAAGCGCCTCGCGCCGCGCCAGGATCATTGCGGCTTTCATTTCGCGCACGGCGCGCTGCCAGCCATCGAACACGGCTTGCGCCACGATCGCATGCCCGATATTCAATTCGGCTATGTCGGGTATGGCAGCAATTGCCTGCACATTCGAATAATGCAAGCCGTGGCCGGCATTCACTTTCAAGCCCCGGCGCACGCCTTCCTCCACGCCGGCCGCGATGCGCGCCAGTTCGGCGGCCTGTTGCGCGCCTGCTTCGGCATCTGCATAACGCCCAGTGTGCAATTCAATGACCGACGCGCCCGCCTCGGCAGCGGCGCGGATCTGGGTTGCATCGGCATCGATGAACAGCGACACGCGTATGCCTTCTTCCTGCAGCTTGCGCACGGCCGCGCGCACTTCATCGAAGTAACGCACCACATCGAGCCCGCCTTCGGTGGTGATTTCCTCGCGCCGCTCGGGCACCAGGCAGGCATCGTGCGGGCGGATGCGGCAAGCGAATTCAATCATTTCGGGCGTCACCGCCGATTCCAGGTTCATGCGCGTAGCCAGCAGCGGCCGGATGGCGATCACGTCAGCATCGCGGATATGGCGCCGGTCTTCGCGCAAGTGCAGCGTGATGCAGTCGGCGCCCGCCTCTTCAGCCTGCAGCGCAGCCTGCACCGGGTCCGGATAGCGGGTGCCGCGCGCATTGCGCAAGGTGGCGACATGGTCAATGTTGACGCCAAGATCGATCATCTGGGGAGTGGGTTGCAGGAAGCTCATGTGCTGCTTTCGGGTCCGCGGGTCAAAGCTGGGTCAGGTCGATCAGGATCTGTCGCGTCGACAGGGGCGTGCCGCCCAGGTGATGCGCGAGCAGGTAGCGCAACAGCAGCTTGCTCTGGGCCAGGGTCACGCTGTCGCTGTAATCTTCGCGCTCCATGTCGAGCAGGGTTTTGCCCGCGACGATGGGCGCCAGTTCCGCCGCCATGGCTTCGCGCGCACCCTGCTCCGGGTCGACCACATAAGCGTTCTCTGCCACCACGGCACGGCCGCTGCGGGCACTGACGGTAATGTCGGCGGCAACGCCGGTTTCTTTCAGCAGCGCCAGTTCGAACTTGCGCAGCACGACCGGCGCCGGTTCATCATGCGCGAGCTGGTTCAGCGTCGCTACGTAATGGTCGAACAATGCCGGATGCGGGTCTTCGCGCGCAGTCATCCGCACCAGCAATTCATTCAGGTAAAAGCCGCACAGCAGCGCCGACTTTTCCAGCGGCAGCATGCCGCCCACCCATTCGGCGGCGGTCAGCGTGCGCACTTCGGATTTACCGCTCCAGCCTACCGACAGCGGCTGGAAGGTCTGCAATACGCCACGCAGGCGCGAATGCGGCCGCTTCGCGCCTTTTGCCACCAGCGCAATGCGGCCATGATCGCGCGAAAACAATTCGACGATCAGGCTGGTTTCCTTGTAGGGATAGCTGTGCAGCACGAAGGCTGGCTGTTGCGCGATGCGGGTGCTGCGTGCCGGCTGGCGTGAACGCGGGGCCGGCGCCGGCGTGTCAGCGCTTTCGGCAGCGCTGCCATCGGCAACTGGCCCCTGTGGCGCCGCTGCGGCAAAGGCGCTGCCTGCTGCCGGCACTTGCGCAGCAGCCGCACCCGCGCCGCTTCCGGCCGCAGGTGCTGGCGCGGCTTCCCGGTCTGGCGCGGCTTCACGCTCGCTGGAAGCGATGGGTGTCATGCCCTCGGCTACTCGTATCCGTAAGCCCGCAGTCCCGCTTCGTTGTCGGCCCAGCCGGACTTCACCTTGATCCATGTTTCAAGGTAAACCGGGCCGCCGAACAGCCTTTCCATGTCGAGCCGGGCCTGGGTCGAGATTTCCTTCAGCCGTGCGCCCTTATTTCCGATCACCATCGACTTGTGGCTGTCGCGCTCGACCAGGATGGCGGCAAAAATGCGCCGCAGGTTGCCTTCCTGCTCGAACTTCTCGATCAGCACCGTGCTGGTGTAGGGCAGCTCGTCGCCAACCAGCCGGAATAGCTTTTCGCGCACGATTTCCGAGGCCATGAAGCGTTCGCTGCGGTCGGTGATGTCGTCCTCGCCGAACTGGGGTGGATTCTCTGGCAGGCGCTTTTCAATCTCATCCTGCAGCGCATCGAGCTGGAAGCGCTGCTTGGCCGACACCGGCACCACGGTGGCGAAGTCGTGACCCGACGCGACTTGCTGCGCGAACGGCATCAGCTTGGCCTTGTCCTTGACCTGGTCTGCCTTGTTGATGACGAGGATGCAGGGCACGTCCTTGGGCAACAGCGACATCACCAGTTTGTCGGGATCGGAAAAGGAGCCGGCTTCAACCACGAACAGGATCACGTCCGCACTACCCAGGGTATCGGTCACGGTGCGGTTAAGCTTGCGGTTCAGCGGATTCGCATGGCGGGTCTGGAAACCGGGCGTGTCGATATAGATGAACTGCGCCGTAGGCGAGGTTTGAACGCCCGTGATCCGGTGCCGCGTGGTCTGCGCCTTGCGCGAGGTAATGCTGACCTTGGCGCCGATCAGCTGGTTCATCAGCGTTGACTTGCCAACGTTCGGACGCCCGACGATGGCGATATAGCCGCAACGGAAGGCGTTCGGTGCAGGTGTTTCAGCTTGGCTGCTCATGCGTGTGGCGGTCAGGCCGTCCTTGACTGGTTAAGCAGCGGCGACGAAAACAGGTCCGCTTCGGCCGGCTGTTCGGGTGCGGCAGATGAAGCCGCATTGTTGTCCGTGCTGCCGCCATCGATGGCCTGGTCCGCGCCATCGCTGGCAGGCGCATCCACAGCCAGCGGGGCGGCGGGTGCCACGGCGTCAATAGCGTCAGCGGCGGCTTGGTGCGGGCCGGCGCTGGCGCTGGCGTCAGCTTCCACGGCTGGCGCTGCGGCTGCTTTTTCGCTGCGCGCCGGGGGTTTCTCGACGGGCTTCTCGACTGGCTTGTCGGCGGCCTTCTCGCCGGCCTTGTCCGCGCCCTTGTCGGTTGCTTTTTCAGCGGCTTTGTCTGCCAGCTTTTCGACCGGTTTGTCAGCCGGCTTTTCAACCAGTTTGTCGGCGGCTTTATCCGCCTTCTCAGCCGGCTTGTCGGTTTTCTCGGCCGGCTTCTCCGCACTCTTTTCCGCGGGCTTGTCCGGCCGCGCAGCGCGCGGCGCGCGGGCCGCTGGTTCAGCCTCGACCAGCGGCGCTTCCGGCTGGATCGTCGCAATGCCCGCCAGCTTCAATTGCGCGGTGCGTGGCTTGGTCTTGCGGGCCGCGCCGGGCGTCTTGACCAGCACCGACTGCACCGCCTCCAGCGCCAGCTTGGCCGCCGCCTGCTCGCCGGCGCGGCGGCTGCCGCCGGTGCCGAATACATGGATGTCGAGCTTGGGCACCAGGCATTCGATCTCGAACTGCTGGTTGTGCGCGGCGCCGTGGGTGGCCACCACGTTGTACTGCGGCAACGGTATCTTTTTGCCCTGCAGGTATTCCTGCAACAAAGTCTTGGCGTCCTTGCCCAGCGTCTTGGGATCGACCGTGTCGAGGATGGGTATGTAGAGCGAGCGGATCACCTTGCGCGCCGCTTCGAAGCCGGCGTCGAGGAAGATCGCGCCAAACAGGGCTTCCAGCGTGTCGGCCAGGATCGAGGGACGGCGAAAACCGCCCGATTTCAACTCACCCTCGCCCAAGCGCAGGAATTGCGACAATTCGAGCCGTTGCGCGATTTCATACAAGGACTGTTGCTTGACCAGGTTGGCGCGCAGGCGCGACAAATCGCCTTCGTCGATCTTGGCATAGCGGTCGAACAGCAAGGAAGCCACGACGCAATTCAGGATTGAATCGCCGAGGAATTCCAGCCTTTCGTTGTGCAGGCTGCTATGGCTACGATGCGTCAATGCCTGCTGCAGCAAGGCAGCATCCTTGAAGTCGTGGCCCAGTCGGGTCTGCAAGATGTTGGAATCCATGGTCGGCGCCAGCAGGCTAATTCGCCTTGACTTTCCCGGTCGGGCCGGTCGATGCCTCGTAAAGGATGACAAGGCTGACCGGACCTGCGATCGAAAACCTTCTCTCGTAGGCGAAACCGGCATCCCAGTTGTCGCCATTGCGGGTAATGGTGAGATCTTTTCCCTTGACCGACTCAATGCCGCTTACCTCGGCTCTCTTGTCGAAACTCTCACGGATATCGGCGGCCGACCGGGCGTCAGCCTTGGCCTGCGCCAGCGAATGCTTGGCGTCGAAGTATTCGATCACGGATGGCAAGATCCGCAGGCCGAATGCCGCCAATATGCCGACAATCACCAAAACCTGGATCAAGCCGCTCAGCGACAGGCCTGCCTGGCTGGATTTTGACCTCAACCGCATCGATTCGCTCCTCCGGGATTACTGAAAACTGCCGATCCGCTTCAGGTTGCCCAGATTCATCCAGACGAAGAAAGCTTTTCCGACGATGTACTCGTCCGGCACGAAACCCCAGTAACGGCTATCGAGACTGTTGTCCCGATTATCACCCATCATGAAGTAATGTCCAGCCGGCACGGTGCAGGTGAACCCCTCGGTGTCATAGCTGCAAGCCTCGCGCCCGGGGAAGTTGTCCGGGTTATTCACATAGGAAGGTGCACGGTCATCTGTCAGGATCAAGTGCTCCTTGTTTCCCAGGCGTTCTGCCAGCTGGTGCGAGTAGGTAAGTGATTCTTCGTCCAGGTAATCCGGTAACTTCTTATACGAAAGCGCATTACCATTGATCGCCAAGCGCTTGTTTCTGTACGTTATTTTATCACCTGGCACGCCAACCACCCGTTTGATGTAGTCCAGCGCCGTATCCTTCGGATATTTGAACACCATGACGTCGCCACGCTGAGGCGTACCGACGTCGATGATTTTCTTGTTCAGCACTGGCAGGCGCACGCCGTAGGTGTACTTGTTCACCAGGATCAAATCGCCGATCTGCAGCGTCGGCACCATTGAACTCGATGGAATCTTGAAGGGTTCGAACAGGAAGGAACGCAGCACGAAGACCAGCGCAATCACGGGGAAGAAGCTGCCCGAGTATTCGATCCAGGTTGGCTGGCGCAGTATGTTTTCAGCGATCGCATTGCGCCCGGCGCGGTCCATCTGCACGCCCTCGCCTGCCAGGCGGGCATGGCGCGCGTCATAGTCAGCCAGGGCAGCATTGGCGCGCGCGCGCCGCTGCGGCGCCAGCCAGAACACGTCCAGCATCCACACTATGCCGGTCAAAACCGTAAGGATGAACAGGATCAGGGCAAAATTGCCCAGCAAGGCTTGCAGGTTCATGCTTTATTTTTCGTCCACTTGTAATATCGCGAGGAAGGCTTCCTGCGGCACTTCGACCGATCCCACCTGTTTCATGCGCTTCTTGCCAGCCTTCTGTTTTTCCAGCAGCTTGCGCTTGCGGCTGATGTCGCCGCCATAGCATTTGGCCAGCACGTTCTTGCGCAGCGCTTTCACGTTTTCGCGCGAAATGATATTGGAGCCGATGGCGGCCTGGATCGCGACGTCAAACATCTGGCGCGGGATCAGTTCACGCATCTTGGCTGCCACGGCGCGGCCCCGGTACTGGCTGTTTGCGCGGTGGACGATGATGGCCAGCGCATCGACCTTGTCGCCATTGATCAGCATGTCGACCTTGACCACGTCCGAGGGCCGGTACTCCTTGAATTCATAATCCATCGACGCATAGCCGCGTGAGGTGGATTTGAGCTTGTCGAAGAAGTCGAGCACGATTTCGGCCATCGGCATTTCATAGGTCAGCTGCACCTGCTTGCCGTGGTAACTCATGTTGGTCTGCAGGCCGCGCTTGGAGGTGCACAGGGTGATGACAGAGCCCACATACTCTTGCGGCATGTAGAGGTTGACGGTGACGATGGGCTCGCGGATTTCTTCGATCTTGGATGGATCGGGCATCTTGGACGGGTTGTCGACCATCAGGATGGCGCCGTCGCGCATCACCACTTCATACACCACCGTGGGCGCGGTGGTGATCAGGTCCATGTCGAATTCGCGCTCCAGCCTTTCCTGCACGATTTCCATGTGCAGCAAGCCCAGAAAGCCGCAGCGAAAGCCGAAGCCCAGCGCCTGCGACACTTCCGGTTCGTACTGCAGCGCTGCGTCGTTGAGCTTGAGCTTTTCCAGCGAGTCGCGCAGCGCGTCGTACTGGTTGGCTTCCACCGGGAACAGGCCAGCGAACACCTGCGGCTGCACTTCCTTGAAGCCGGGCAGCGCCTCGCTCGCGGGACGGGTGGACAGGGTGATGGTGTCGCCTACCTTCGCCGCTTTCAACTCCTTGATGCCGGCAATGACGAAGCCTACCTGGCCCGCCGACAGCGTATCGCGCGTAACTGATTTTGGCGTGAACACACCCACGCTTTCCACCCCATGCTGGGCGCCGGTTGCCATCAGCAGGATTTTGTCTTTCGCGCGCAGCGTGCCGTTGATGACGCGCACCAGCATCACGACGCCGACGTAGTTGTCGAACCAGGAGTCGACGATCAGCGCTTGCACCGGCGCGGCCGGATCGCCCTTGGGCGGCGGCACCTTGGCAATCAGCGCTTCCAGCACATCCTGCACCCCCAGGCCAGTCTTGGCTGAACAGCGCACCGCATCCGTGGCATCGATGCCGATCACTTCCTCGATTTCACTGATGGCGTTTTCCGGGTCGGCCGAGGGCAAGTCGATCTTGTTCAGGACCGGCACGACGTCAACCCCGAGTTCGATCGCGGTATAGCAGTTGGCGACCGTCTGCGCCTCCACGCCCTGCGAAGCATCCACCACCAGCAGCGCCCCCTCGCAAGCCGACAGTGAACGGCTGACTTCATAGCTGAAGTCGACGTGGCCGGGCGTATCGATCAGGTTCAGGTTATAGATCTGGCCGTCGCGCGCCTTGTAACTCAGCGCGGCAGTCTGGGCCTTGATCGTGATGCCACGCTCGCGCTCCAGGTCCATCGAATCGAGCACCTGGGCTTCCATTTCGCGATCGGACAAGCCTCCGCAAAGCTGGATGATGCGGTCAGCCAGCGTCGATTTCCCATGGTCGATGTGGGCGATGATCGAGAAATTGCGGATGTTGTTCATTAACAGAGTGGCAATACAAAAAAAGCGCTGTTTGCGGCTTAGCCGCATCGAGCGCCTTATGCAGAAGGAGTCGCGGCATTTTACCGGAAATCAGGCGGGAAAGCCCGTGCCTTGCGGCACCAGGCCGGCCTCATTCGCCGAGGAAGGCTTGCAGGCGGGCTGGATCGAGGAAATAGTGGCACAACTGCACTGCCTCGCAGCCGGCATATTGCCCAACCAGCACGGGGACCAGTTCGTCGTAGCGGGCTACCAGGTCGGGGTCGGCATCGACGTCGACGACATCGATACTGTGTTCAGCGCGGATCGGGAAGGCCTTCAGCGCCACCAGCATGTCTTCGCACAAGTGGCACCAGCTGCGGGAATAGAGGGTAAAGCGGATCAAGGGAGGAAGGCGCAACGGTTTGAAAGCCGGGGCCGCGAAGGGCCCGGCTTTCATTCCAGTTCAGGCTGTCACGGACGCACCGGCACGAACTGGGTGCCGTCACCGCGCCGCACCAGCAACAATATCGTGCGCTTGGCATCAAGCTTGGCAATTGCGGCATTGAACTGCTTGACGTCCTTGACGTCGGTATTGTTCACCCGCAGGACGACATCGCCCGGACGCAAGCCGGCGCGCGCCGTCGGGCCCTCAGCCGCTTCAACCAGCACGCCGCCATCGAGGCGCAACTCTTTCTTCTGCGCCTCGCTGAGGTCAGTTACGGCCAGTCCTAAAAGGTTTGCCGGTTGCTCGGACTTGGGCTTGCGCTCTTCCTTCTTGGCAGTCTTTTCAGGCTCCATTTCGGCCACGACGATCGGAATGTCGCGCGGTGCCCCTTTGCGCCAGACAGACAGAGTCGATTTCGTACCCGGCTTGGTATTGCCCACCAGGCGCGGCAAGTCGCTCGATTTCTCGATCGGCGTGCCGTTGTAGCGCATGATGATGTCGCCAGCTTCAACACCCGCTTTCTCAGCCGGTGCGCCGGGCTCAACCCGCTGCACCAACGCACCCTGGGCGCGCGGCAGGCCAAGCGATTCGGCCACGTCCTTGGTGACTTCGCCGATGGCCACGCCGATCCGGCCGCGCGTCACGCGCCCGGTGCTGCGTAGCTGCTCGGCGACGCGCATGGCTTCATCGATCGGAATCGCGAAGGAAATACCCATGTAGCCGCCGGAACGGCTGTAAATCTGCGAATTGATGCCGATGACTTCGCCGCGCATGTTCAACAGCGGACCGCCGGAATTGCCCGGATTGACGGCCACGTCAGTCTGGATCAGCGGCAGGTAGTCGCCGGTGTCGCGCGCCTTGGCCGACACAATGCCGGCGGTGACCGTATTTTCCAGTCCGAATGGCGAGCCGATCGCTATCACCCATTCACCGGCGCGCACCTTGTTGGAATCACCCACTGACAGGCGCGGCAAGTTGTTGCCTTCGATCTTGACCACACCCACGTCGCTGCGCTTGTCGATGCCGACAATCTTGGCCTTGAACTCGCGCTTGTCGGTGAGGGTGACAAAGACTTCATCCGCGCCCTCGACGACGTGGGCATTGGTGAGCACGAAACCGTCGGCCGAAATGATGAATCCTGAGCCGACGCCGCGCGGCACCATTTCATCCGTCTGTGGCCCCTGGCGACGTCCGCGCGGGCTCGGTGCAGGATTGGGTTGCTGCTGGCGCGGTGGCACCGGGATGCCAAAGAAGCGGCGGAAGAATTCCTGCATTTCTTCATCTTCGCCACCTGAGGCGCCGCCGCCATTGCCGTTCATCTTGGCGCGTTCGCTGGTCCGGATATTCACAACGGCCGGGCCGACCTTGTCGACCAGGTCGGCAAAGTCAGGCAAGCCGCCGGCCGCGGCTGCGGTGGCCGGCGCTGCGACCGCCCCAAGCGGCGCAAACAACAGGCTTGCCGCACCCAGCATGGCAGCTGCGACGCCGGCCCTGAAGCGGGAGGCGGCAGACGCCATGCAGGCGGCGCTGGAGCCGGTAGCAAGCGCGCGCAGCGGACTTATCAGGTTTACGGGGTTGGAATTTGGGTCGGTCGGGTGCGTCGGCTTCGTCGATTCCATATGCACTTTACTTGGCGGGCTTGAATTCAATCGAATTAGCGACCTGGCGGATCGCTTCGGCGGGTGCTTCGCCGACAATGGTAAGCCAAAAGTCACCCTGTCGCTTGCCGACGATATTCATCGCGCCTTGCCGAACGGAACCCTCTGTTTTGCTTTGGGAAGCGGGTTCGATGAAAACGGAAATTGCAGACAGCCCGTCCGAGAAAACGATTTGCGACACCTCGCGCCGCGCCGGCCCTTTGGCGTGCCCTTCCGACAATCCGGAATCGATCACACGACGCCTGATTTCACCGATCCGGCGGAATCCTGCCGGCACGGAACGCACGCTCCAGCCTGACAGGTCCGCGCCCTGCACCACAGCGTTTTCAGTGCGCCAGTTGCGCGTGTCGGCAACACTGGGCTTGACCCGGCTGCGATCGATGCGTCCAATCTCCAGTTGCGTGAAGGTGATCTGCTCGACTACTTCGTTGTTGTCGGCCAGGGTTTGCACCCGCAGCGGCAAGCCGCTGCCGCGCTCGGTCCAGAGCGTATAGCCATAGCGCAGCTTGTCGCGCGGGCTCAGCTGGACGGAATCGGCTTCATAGCCGGCGATGCGCGCCGCGCCGCCGCGGCGGATCGTGTAGTGCTCCGCCAGGTCTTCCGGGCGGCCGCTGACGATAGCCGGGAACACGTCATTCGTGACGCGCTTTTCCAGCAGCAGCGTGCGCGACTCCGGCAGGTAGCAGACGATGTCTTCATTGGTACGGATATATTCGCGCGGGCGACCGTCCAGCAATTCCAGCTTTTCCAGCTCGTTGCGCCCGTCCAGCAAGTGGGTGATGCGCGAAGTGCGGACCTGGCTGCCCTGCTGGTAGACAAAGGTACCGGCGTAAGACAGCCGCTGGGCGGCAGACTGGGCGCGCCGCAACAGCGCTTCGGCCTCCTTGTCGCTGCTCACCGCGGCCTGGCTGGCAGGGGCGGCCCCGTTGGCAACCGGCGCGGCGGCACGCGCGACGCCCTGGGCCCGCGCGGCTGCTGCAACGATTCCGGAACAGGCCAGGACCAAGCCCAGCCAAGCCAGCGGACGGCGCATCGGTTATTTCGCCGTCGCAGCGGGAGCCAGCGCCCCGGCGGCAACTGCCTCGTCCAGCACCGGTGACAGTCGCTGGTGCGCCAGCACGTATTCATCGAGGTCGGCTGCACGCAAGACACCCGGGCTTGCCACAGCCGGCGCCACGGCGGCAATGACGGAGGCATGCGAAGTGGCGGCGCTTGTCTGCGCCGCGGACGGGCTGGCGGCTGCGACGACGGTGTCGCCGCTAGCCTTCAAGGCTTGCAGCACCGGCGGGGTCAGCACGAAGGCAAGCGCGGCGACGGCCGCTGCGGCAAAGGCTGGCACGGCAATGCGGCGCGCCGGGCTTGAAGCTTTGGCGGGCGCAGAGGGCACAGCCGGCACAGCCGCCGGAGCCAGCACGGTGGGTTCCGCCTCGAGGCGGGCAGCCATGCGCGCGGCGAAGCCTGGGGACAACGGCACGTCCATGTCTTCGCTGCGGGCGAGGTCACCGATCTGGTGATAGGCATCCCAGGCGGCGCGGCCTTCGCTGGTCTGCAAGTCGCGCAGTACGGCGTCGACTTCGGATTCAGCCAGTTCGCCGTCGGCGAATGCGGAAATCCGGCTATGCATGTCTGTTCTGGAATTTTTGGTATTCATTTTTTTCGTGCGCTTTCGCGCAGCCATCCCTTGTTCTGATCTTGTTGCTGGCCATCGCGCTTTGGCGATGGTCCCTTCCCTTGTTACCGCGCCGGTGGCCGGCCCTTGAATCGCCCAAACCACTGCCCAAACCGCGCCGCGCTACTGCCGCCCTGCCCTGTCGCTCTACATCGCTGCCTTCCTTCTCGCTGCTTGCGCAGCCTGGCCCTGGCGAGCGACCCGCTGCGATCCTGCCTACCAGCGCTTGTCGATCGCAGTGCCAAGCAAAGGCCGCAATTTCTCGGCGATCGCTTCGCGCGCCCGGAAAATCCGGCT
>JAQGMC010000128.1 GCA_028292545.1 Paucimonas sp. | reverse complement strand
CAGCCGTGGCTGCCTTTTTGCGCTAACAAGACGCAGGAAGCGGCGATTAGCCTGCTGCCAGGGTCTTGGAGCCGCGTGTACCGAATTTCTTGCGGAATTTGTCCACTTGGCCGGCGGTGTCGACAATCTTGTTCTTGCCTGTGTAGAACGGATGCGATTCAGCCGAGACTTCAAGCTTGATCAGCGGATATTCCTTGCCTTCAAACTCGATTTTTTCCTTGGTCTGGATAGTCGAACGAGTGATAAATTTGAAATCGTTGGACATGTCCTGGAACACGACGTCGCGATAAGTTGGGTGAATGCCTTCTCTCATGATTTCCTCTTAAAGTTTGGTAGCCAATCAGCACTTCGTCGGTCGTCCTGCTCCTTGACCCGATTGCCAATCACTTGCCGGGGTAAAAGCGTGCGATTGTACAATGAAATCAGGGGTTTGCGATAGCGTGGAACGTCATCGCAAACCCCTGTGGAAAATAATCCCGCAGGATCAGCCGCCGCCGCGACGCATCATGTCGAAGAATTCGGCATTGTTTTTCGTCGCCTTCATCTTGTCGAGAATGAACTCCATCGCCTCGATCTCGTCCATGCCGTAAAGCAATTTACGCAAGACCCAGATTTTCTGTAACTGGTCTGGTTTGATCAGAAGCTCTTCGCGGCGGGTGCCGGATTTGTTCAGGTTGATGGAAGGATAAACACGCTTTTCGGCCAAGCGGCGTTCGAGGTGGACTTCCATGTTGCCGGTGCCCTTGAATTCCTCGTAGATCACGTCATCCATGCGGCTGCCGGTTTCGATCAGGGCAGTCGCGATGATGGTCAGCGAACCGCCTTCCTCGATGTTACGCGCGGCGCCGAAGAAGCGTTTCGGACGCTGCAATGCATTGGCGTCGACACCGCCGGTCAACACCTTTCCCGATGCCGGGATTACGGTGTTGTAAGCGCGCGCGAGACGGGTAATCGAGTCCAGCAGGATCACGACGTCGCGCTTCATTTCCACCAGGCGCTTGGCTTTTTCCAGCACCATTTCAGCGACTTGCACGTGGCGCGTGGCCGGTTCGTCAAAGGTCGACGCGACGACTTCACCGCGCACAGAGCGCTGCATCTCGGTCACTTCCTCGGGACGCTCGTCGATCAGCAAAACGATCAGCGTCACATCGGGGTGATTGGCAATGATCGAGTGCGCGATATGCTGAAGCATCACCGTCTTGCCCGATTTGGGCGACGCGACCAGCAGGCCGCGCTGGCCCTTGCCGATCGGCGCGATCATGTCGATGATGCGGCCGGTGATGTTTTCTTCACCGCGCATTTCGCGCTCAAGGTGCAGCATCTTGTTCGGATGCAGCGGCGTCAGGTTTTCAAACAGGATCTTGTGTTTGGAGGCTTCCGGCGATTCGCCGTTGACCTTGTCCACCTTCACCAGCGCGAAGTAGCGCTCGCCATCCTTGGGCGTGCGGACCTCGCCTTCAATCGAGTCGCCGGTGTGCAGGTTGAAGCGGCGGATTTGCGACGGCGAAATGTAAATGTCGTCGGTCGATGCCATGTAGCTCGCGTCGGGCGAGCGCAGGAAGCCAAAGCCGTCGGGCAGTACTTCGAGTGCGCCGTCGCCAAAAATTTGCTCGCCGGACTTGGCGCGCTTTTTCAGGATCGCGAACATCAATTCCTGCTTGCGCAGGCGGGCGGCGTTTTCTATGTCAAGGCCAATGGCCATCTCCAGCAAGGCGGAGACGTGCATGGCCTTCAATTCGGATAAATGCATGTGTCTGTGTCCCGGGACGGGAAGGTCAGGTGGGGGAGGGAACTGCGTGGTGGTCGGTGAGAGCGGTGGCACGAGCGTGCCACCGCGGATTGCTTGTTCTCAGATATTGCTGTCGATGAAAGAGGTCAATTGGCCTTTGCCAACCGCACCCACTTTCTGGGCAGCCACCGCGCCGTTCTTGAACAGTATCAGCGTCGGAATACCGCGGATATTGAATTTTGCTGGCACTGATGGATTGGCGTCCACATCCATCTTGGCGATTTGCAGCTTGCCGTCGTATTCCTTTGCCACTTCTTCCAGGATCGGTGCAATCATCTTGCAGGGGCCGCACCATTCCGCCCAGAAATCGACGAGCACGGGCGTGGCGGAATTCAGCACATCCGTATCGAAGGATGCATCGCTGATGTGTTTGATGTTGTCACTCATGTTGTCCTCAGGGGAGGGGATGGATTTGTGGCATCGCCGGATGTCGATGCTTGTTATTGGATCCCGACGAAAGCCGGTCAGGGCGGCAGGTCGCTCGGCGGCAAGCTGTTCAAAGGAACATCCCTGAACGGAGCCCGTGAGGATGGTACGACGGGGAATTTCGCAAATCATAACCGATTTTATAGAAAAGTGTCTTGAACGCGTCGCCGCTATTTGAAAGGCAGCGTGATGCACAGCAACAACCGGTTACATAGCGCTTGTTCCGGGCGGCCCGGCCCATGCTGCGGCCCTCGCAGCAAAAAAGTTTGATGGGAAGCGGATCGCAGGTTCGCACGTCCCGGCGCGGTTGAGAGTCGTCAAGACAGGTGCCGAGCCGCTCCGCTAGGGTGAGCGTATCCACTGTTCACAGGCGTCAATGAGTCCGTCGTGCATATCGTCGACATCACCATGTTCTATCCCGTCGAATCCGGCGGGGTGCGGACCTACCTGTCAGCCAAGTCGAACTGGCTGGCGCGGCGGCGTCGCATCGAACATACCGTGATTGCGCCCCGCGCGAGCGGCCCCGCCCGGCCGGACGACGACGGCGTGATTGGCGTGCCCAGTATCGCCATACCCGGCGCGCCAGGCGTCAGGGTGCCCCTGTCGACTGGCTTTGCCGAGCGCGCGCTGCGCCGCCTGCAACCCGACCTGATCGAAGTAGGCGATCCCTATCAATTCGCCTGGGCAGCCCTGCGCGTCAAGCGCTCGCTGCAGGTTCCCACCGTCGCCTTCTATCACACCGACCTGTCGCGCATCATGCAGCAGCGTTTCGGCAACGCCGCGTCGGCCGCCGCTAACAGTTACCTGCGCAACCTGTACCGGCATTTCGACCTGGTGCTGGCGCCCAGTCGCAATGCGGTAGAAAGGTTGCACAGGCTGGGCGTGTCGCAGGCACGCTACCAGCCGCTGGGTGTGGACACGAGCGTGTTTCATCCCCGCCTGCGCGACCCGGGCTTGCGCGAACAGCTCGGCTTGCCTGCCAACACCCGGCTCCTGGTCTATGCCGGCCGCTTCACCCGCGAAAAGAAGCTGCCGCTGCTGGTAGAAGCCATGGAACATATCGGCGCGCCCTACCACCTGCTGATGGTGGGCGGCAGCCTCGGCAAGCGCCAGCCTGCCAATGTCAGCTGCCTGCCGTTCCAGCCCACGCGGGAGCTGGCACGGCTGGTGGCGAGTTGCGATGCGCTGGTCCATCCCGGCGACGGCGAAACCTTCGGCCTGATCGTGCTCGAAGCGATGGCCAGCGGAATTCCGGTGGTCGGCACGCGCGGTGGCGGGGTGCCCGAACTGGTCGACGACAATTGCGGCATCCTGGTCGAGGCCGGCTGCAGCACGGCGCTCGCCCGTGGCATCCGCAGCCTCTATCACCGCGACCTGGCGGCCATGGGGGCGGCGGCGCGCAAAAGGGCCTGCGACCTGTATGAATGGCGCATGATCATGCCGCAACTGCTGCACCAGTATTCAAGCGTACTCGGCGCGGGCCGGCGCGACCTGATGGAAGAGGAGGCGAGCGATGGCTGGCACTGAACGCGCGCTTTGCATCGCGCTCCACGACGTCGCGCCTCCCACTTGGCAGCTGTGCCAGAAGCTGATAGCCGCGGTGGCGCAGGTGGCGCCCGTGCCACTGACCTTCCTGGTCGTGCCCGCCTACCACCATCATGGCGAATGCCAGGGAGACGCAGACTATTTCGCCGCGCTGGAACAGGCCCGCAGCCAGGGCAGCGAACTGGCGCTGCACGGCTACACCCACCTGGACGAAGGCCGGCGCCCGGATTGCACCTGGAATTTCTTCTGGCGCCAGGTGTATACGCGCGGCGAGGGCGAGTTTGCGGCGCTGGGCGTCGAACAGGCGCGCCAGCGCCTGGCCTGGGCGCGCGAATGTTTTGCCCGGCGCGGCTGGCAAGCCCAGGGATTCGTCGCGCCAGCCTGGTTGCTGTCCGAAGGCAGCTGGCAGGCGCTGCGCGAAGCGGGCTTTGGCTATACCACCAGCTTTTCACGCTTTTACCTGCTGCGCGAGGGGCGCTCGCTATTTGCGCCCAGCCTGGTGTACAGCAGCCGCAATGGTTGGGGAAGCGCGCTGTCGCGCTCGGGAACCAGTGTGTCGGCGCAGCTGCTTCGGGCGGCGCCGCTGTTGCGCCTGGCGCTGCATCCGCAGGATGCAAACCACCGGTCCACGCTGCTGCACTGCCAGCGGCTGGTCGAGCAACTGTTGCAAACGCGTGACGCGATGACCAAGATGGAATTCGCCCAACGCTGGTCGGCACGTTGCCATGACGACGCCTCGCCAAACCGGTTCCGGGCCAGCGACCGGCCGGTGTGAGTGTGGCATTGCAAGCTGGGAATGCGTGGCCGGCGCGTAATCTGTTGACTGAAAATTGGTCGTCCCTCTATAGTGACGGGATGATTTCCGAATTCCTCGACCTCTCCCGCAAAGTGGGCCAGCTGGCTGAACTTGCCACTGCACTGCGGCGTGAAAACGCCGAACTGCGCCAGCGTTGCGCTGCGCTGGACGAGGAAAATGCCGATCTTGTCGAACGCATCGACGAGGCCCATAACCGCGTAGCCCAGTTGCTCGACCGGCTGCCCGGATCCAAGGTGCAGGAGGCCGCATGAGCCAGCTCGATGTGCTGATCATGGGGCAGGCCTACAAGCTGGCTTGCAAGGAAGGCGAAGAACAGGCATTGCAACAGGCAGTCGATTATCTCGACGAGAAAATGCGCGCCATCCGCGACGCCGGCAAAGTCCGGGGCAACGATCGCATTGCCGTCATGGCGGCGCTCGGGATTGCCGCGGAACTGCTGGCCACGAAGGCAGTGGATGGCCCGCTTTCCGGCGTATCGATAGCGCAGATGCGCGAACTCATCGCCGCCATGCACGAGCAGCTGGACCAGGCCCTGACGCCGCAAGAGGCGCTGTTCTGAGGCTGCGGCGGCAACGCGCACGGCGCGACACTTCAAAAGCCGGTTCGTGCCGGCTTTTTTCATGGCATAAGCCGGTTTCGTACCGGCTTTTTTCATTGTCCGCAAGTCCTGGAGGCTGCAATCTGCAGCCGCCTTGCGCACCTCGACAAGCTGCAGGCATTGTTTGCAAAAGCAGGCGAGGAAGCGTTTGACATCCGGATCGAATCCGGTAGACTTTACCTCTCCTGCCGTGTTCGCCATTGCCATATATTCCTTGAACCATTTATGAGCATAGGCCGTGGAACAATGTTGACGGGCGTGAGCGTCGCTAGTCCGACGAACCCGAAGTTGATCTGACTGTGGCCGCCTTGAACCATAGGTTCAGGATGCCGGCAAAGCGGCACAGGCGGGAATTTATACCCAGGCGGCTGCATCTTTTGATGCAGCCGCCTTTCTTTTGCTGGTATTCCGCAGACCCGGCGATGACTGCCGCGCATTCACCCGCGCTTCGGCCGCGCTTCGGCCGGGATAGCGGCGCACACGGAAAAGCCAATGCGCTACTGGTTGATGAAATCAGAACCCGATGAGGTCAGCATCGATGATGCGCTCGCGGCGCCCGCTGCCACGGTAGCCTGGACCGGCGTTCGCAATTACCAAGCCCGCAATTTCATGCGCGACGGGATGAGCATCGGCGACGGCGTATTGTTCTACCACTCGAGTTGCGCCGAACCGGGCGTTGCGGGCATTGCAGAGGTGGCCAGCACCGCCTATCCTGATCCAACCCAGTTCCTGCCCGAGAGTCCTTACCATGATCCGGCATCCAGGCCTGAACAGCCGCGCTGGTTGCTGGTTGATGTGAAGGCCAGCGCCAAAACCCGGCTGATAAGCCTGCCCGAACTGCGCGCTTGCCCGGCCCTGGCCGACATGGTGATACTGCGCAAGGGCAACCGGCTGTCGGTGACGCCCGTGACGCCGACAGAATGGCAAGCCGTGCTGGAACTGGCTGCCAATCCAGCAGGCTGACTGGTTCAGGCGTACTGCTGCCGCAACAGGTTTTTCTGCACCTTGCCCATTGCATTGCGCGGCAATTCACTGACAAAGAAAATCCGTTTGGGCACCTTGAAGTTGGCGATGCGCGCCTTGAGTTGGCCGATTACGCCGGCTTCGTCGAGTTGGGCGCCGGGCCGCAGCACGATCACCGCATTGACCGCTTCGCCGAAATCCGCATGCGGCACGCCGATCACTGCCGATTCAGCCACGCCTTCCAGTTCATCAATCAGGGATTCGATCTCTTTCGGGTAGACGTTGTAGCCGCCGGAAATAATCAAATCCTTGCTGCGACCGACGATGGAGAGATAGCCGTCGGCGTCGAAGCGGCCGACGTCGCCCGTCTTGAAATAACCATCGTCGGTGAATTCCTCGGCCGTTTTTGCCGGCATGCGCCAGTAGCCCTGGAACACATTCGGTCCCTTGACCTGGATATCGCCGATTTCACCGACGCCGCAGGACGCACCTTCGGCGTCCACCACCCGCACTTGCACGCCTTCAAGCGGCAGCCCCACCGTGCCTGCGCGACGCTCGCCGTCGTAGGGGTTGGAGGTCAGCATCACGGTTTCGCTCATGCCATAGCGTTCCAGGATCGGCATGCCGGCACGCTCGTGGAATTCTTTAAAGGTTTCGCTCAGCAGCGGCGCCGATCCCGAAATGAACAGGCGTATGTTGCGGCAGGTTTCCCGGCCAAAGGACGGGTCGGCCAACAGCCGGACATAATAGGTCGGCACGCCCATGAACACGGAGGCGCGCGCAAGCTGCGCCATCACCTGCGCCGCATCGAAGCGCGGCAGGAAGATCATTTTGCTGCCACTGTAGAGTGCCCCGTGCGAAGCCACGAACAGGCCATGAACGTGGAACAGCGGCAGTGCGTGCAGCAGCACGTCGTCCTGCTGCCAGCGCCAGGTTGCGTGCAGCACTTGCGCATTGGATGCCAGGTTGCGATGGGTCAGCATCGCGCCCTTGCTGCGCCCGGTCGTGCCAGAGGTATAGAGGATGGCCGCAAGGTCATCGTCTGCGCGCGGCACGGTTTCGAATTCATCCGGCTGGTGTGCGGCGCGGTCGAGCAAGGAACCGCTGTTGCGCCCATCCTGCACTTCACCCAGCGTGAAGACATGGCGCGTGCCGGACTTGAATGCGCTCTGCGCGATCCAGCCAAAATTTTGCGGCGAGCAAACCATGACCGCAGGTTCAGCATCGGCGAGGAAGTAGGCGATCTCTTCCTGCCGGTAAGCTGTATTGAGAGGCAGGTAGACCAGTCCAGCGCGTATCGTCGCCAGGTAGAGCATCAGCGCTTCCGGCGATTTCTCCACTTGCACCGCAACCCGGGAGCCGGGTTCGAGCCCGAGGCTTGCCAGCAGGTTGGCAATTTTGGCCGTGGCCCGCTCCAGGTCATTCCAGGAGTAATAGTGGCCATCATGCGTTTCGATGCAGCAGGCGTCGCGGTCGGCCGGGAAGCGGGATGCGAACAGGGCGTAGAGGTTGGCGTTCATCTGGCGGGCAGCGGTCAGTGGCCGGTAAAGGCTGGCTTGGTCTTGGCGAGGAAGGTGCGAACGCCTTCACGGTAATCCTCGGATTCGAGGAAATCGAAGGCAGCGCGCAATTCGGTTTCAGTCAGCGGCGCGGGCGCGGGTGACAGCCGGCGCACCAGTTGCTTGTTCATGCGCGCGGCCAGCGGCGCGCCTTGCGCAATGCGTTGCGCGCTGCGCGCCACATCCGCCGGCACGTCGGCCACCACGCGGTGCAGCAAGCCTTTTTGCATTGCTTCTTCGGCGCCGAACACGCGGCCTTCAAGCAGGATTTCCAGCGTCACCGCCGGCCCGACCAGGTGCAGCAAGCCAATCATTTCGCCCGGCGCCAGCGGAAAGCCGAGCCGGTTGATGGGAATGCCGAAACGCGAATCGGTATGCGCGATGCGCAAGTCGCAAACGCTGGCCAGTTCCAGCCCGCCACCCACGCACACGCCTTCGATAGCGGCGATGGTCGGATGCTTGCAATGCAGGATCGCATGCAGCGCGCCCGCAATCATTACCGTGTGGTAGCGGGTGCCATCCTCGCTCGTGCTGCGCACGGCGGGGAATTCCTCGATATCAGCCCCGGCTGCGAAATTGCCGCCGTCGCCGCGCAGGATCACGCAGCGCAATTCATCGTCTGCATGCAATTCAGTGAAGATGCGCGTCAGCTCTCGCCACGCCTGCACGTCCAGCGCATTGAGCTTGCCCGGGTTGGACAGCGTGACGGTCGCAATCCGGTCGCGGATGCTGATCTGTGTATTCGACATATTCCGATGACAGCTAAAAACCGCCGGCAGACCCGGCCATCAAAAGGGGCGGCGCTTCACGCCGCCCGGGTGGGCTTACTCCAGCTTGACGCCTGCAGTCTTGACGACATCGCCCCAGCGCGCGATTTCCGATGTGACCATGGTGCCGAACTGGTTGCGCACGACGCTTGGCACTTCCGAGCCATTGGCCAGCCATGAAGCTTTCAGCTCGGGCGAAGCCAGCGCCTTTTGAACCTCGGCCGTCATCTTGTCGACGATTTCCGCCGGTACGCCTTTCGGACCCCACAAGCCGTACCAGGTCGACACTTCATAGCCGGGAACGCCGGCTTCGGCCGTGGTTGGCACATCGGGGAAAGCCTGGGCGCGCCGCGGTGCAGCCACGGCCAGCGCCTTGATGCGCCCACCTTTGATATGGCCGGCGGAAGAACCGAGGCCGTCGAACATCATGTCGACCTGGCCTGCGATCAAATCCGACAAGGCAGGGCCGGCGCCGCGGTAGGGAATGTGGGTGATGAAGGTCTTGGTCTGGATCTTGAACAGCTCGCCGGCCAGGTGGTGTGAAGTGCCGTTTCCAGCCGACGCATAGTTCAGCTTGCCTGGGTTCTTGCGCACGTATTCAAGGAAGGATTTCAGGTCGGTTGCTTGCACCCGCTGCGGATTGACCACGATCACTTGCGGCGGCGTGGCCAGCAGCGCGACAGGCACGAAATCCTTTTCGATGTCGTAATCCAGCTTCGGATAGATTGACGGCGCAATTGCATGATGCGCCGCACCGACGAACCAGGTGTAGCCATCGGGCGCTGCCTTGGCGGCGATCGCCGCGCCTATCGTGCCACCGGCTCCGCCGCGGTTATCGATGATGACCTGGCGGCCCAACTGCTTGGTCAGCTGCGCGGCCAGTGGCCGGGCAAAGGCGTCGGTGCCGCCGCCGGCGGGGAAGGGCACGACCAGCGTGACAGCCTTGGTCGGCCAGGATTGGGCATGGCTATGCAACGCAATGGCCATGCCGGCCGCGAGTAACGCCAGTTTCGTCAGTTTCATTTTGTCTCCGTCAGGTCTGAAGGCGTCCGTGGCGCGTGAATGGGCCGGGCTGACTGTGCCAGGCCGGGGCAAGCTCATGCGGTCGGACTTTTCTTGTAAGCGATGAATAATAAAACAATTCCCAGCACCACCATGGGAATCGAGAGCATCTGGCCAGCCGAGATCACGACCGGACCAAGGTTCACCTCATAGTCGGGCGTACGGAAATATTCAGTGAAAAAGCGCGCCAGCCCGTAGCCGGCGGCAAAAACGCCCGACACAGCCATGGTAGGCCGTGGCTTGCGCGCGAACAGCCAGACCACGATGAACAGCAGCACGCCATCGACCAGTGCCTGGTATAGCGGCGACGGATGGCGCGGCAATTGGTCCACGTTGGGCCAGATCATGGCCCAGGGCAGCGCGGCGTCGGCGACGCGTCCCGGCAGTTCGGCATTGATGAAGTTGCCGATGCGGCCAGCCGCATAGCCCAGCGGCACCAGCGGCGCGATGAAATCCATGATTTCCATCAGGCGCCGCCCGTGCCGGCGTCCCCATAGCCACATTGCCGCCATCACGCCAAGGAAGCCGCCGTGAAAAGACATGCCGCCTTTCCAGATGGCGAAAATCTCGGCCGGATGCGACAGGTAATAGGCTGGATGGTAGAACAAGACTTCGCCCAGCCGGCCACCGATCACCACGCCCAGCACGCCATAGAACAGCATGTCATCGAGGTGTTCGGCTTTCCAGCCAGCGGCGGCGATGTGCGGCTGCTTGATGCGCAGCCGTCCCAGGCCGATGAACAGGGCGAAGGCCAGCAGATACATCAGCCCATACCAGCGTATGGCAATCGGGCCGATCGCAATGGCGATCGGGTCGGGCATCGGGTGTATCAGCATGAGGTAGTCTTTTCGAGGAGTTCTAAAAATGCGTGCAGGACCGGCGAGCGATTGTCCCGGCGCCATGCGAGGCCGGTCTCGATCAGTGCGGTCGTGCCGGCCAGCGCGCGGTAGGCGACGCCCGGCCTTTTCAAATTGGAGACAGATTGTGGCACAAGAGCGAT
>JAQGMC010000117.1 GCA_028292545.1 Paucimonas sp. | reverse complement strand
GGTTGGCGGGCGGGGGGTCAAGGTGGGGGAGGTTCATGAGCGTTTGTACCGGGATGAGAGGGCGGTGCGGAATAATTAGGGGGCGACGGAGGTGCAGGAGTTGATTGAGGCTAGGGAGATGTTGAAGGGGGAGGTTTTGGAGTGACCTTGCTGGTCGGCTGTTGGTTTGGTTTGCTGCCGGCGTTGGTTTTCTATTCTTATAAAACTTATTTTCTTTTCTTTGGGTTAAGCCGGGAATTCGCCCCGGCGGGCGAGTAACTTTCTCTTGTCGCGACAAGAGAAAGTCACCAAAGAGAAACGCGCGGGGCACATGCGGTCACGATCGTAATACCGGGCCATGTGTTGTTGGAGGCCTGGGCCGGTGGTTGGTTGTGTGTCGGGGTTCTTTATCCTGCCTCGGGTTTGCTTCTTACCGGGACGCGCTAACCCGTTCGAATTCTATGTCGATGATAGGCGGTGCGTTGTCTCTCCTGGCGACTGACCCTCGAGGTTGGGTTGCTGTGTGGCGCTTGTGGTTGCTTCACGGGCTGGATTGGTGCCACTTCGTTTGGTTTAACCGCTCGCATCGCTGCGCTCGCTTGCTTGACGTTGAGGTTGTATTTTGTTTGCTGCTCGTCGCGATCCCTACCCCCTCGCATCCCTTCGGTATCCCCTCCCTTTCAAGGGGAGGGTTAGGGTGGGGCTGGGGTCAACGCACCTTCGCAGAACCGCAGCCCCTTATTCACAAAAGCGGCAGTCAGGTGGGGACGAGGTCAACGCACGTTTGCAGGGGCGCCAGGCAATTCTGCTGCATCAATGGCGCGGCCAACGCTGGACGTGTCTGAATTTTTTGTGTTTCGAGGCTACGTAGACTTTTCCACGGCGCCGCTCGCTGCCAAGTGAATAAGGCAAGAGCGTGCGGCGCGGTGGTAAAGTCGGTTTCATTCAAGTCCCGAACGCTTGTTGCCAGGTCAAGAAATAACGCACACGCTGCGATTATTTTCTTCTTCCTTCTGCCGAAGGTATTTCCAGATGTTCAAGCCATTCAGACCCTGCTGTTGCAGCAGGCTGAGATAGTGCTTGAATTCGCGCTCGCCAAGGTATTTCCAGCCGCCCTCCTCCAGCGCCTTGCTCACTTTGGCAATGAACTCGTCGCGCGTCGAAGTCTTGGTCCCGAAGGTCGGACTGAGCGTTTGCCATATGGCCGCGACCAGGCTGAGGCACCAGTCGCCGTCTTCCGCCTGGCTGTCATAGGGCGGCAGCGACCTGACCTGGTCCAGCAAACCGGCCTTGAACGCGGCCTTTAGCCACTTCGCGGCCTGTGGAGCCGACTCGGCGCGAAGCAGGAAAGCCACCGTCCCCAGCAGGCGCTTGGCGTGCGCATGCGCATAGAGCGAACCGTCAGTCATGCGTTCAAGGTAAAGCGCCAGCAGGCGCGGCGCGGCTCCCTTGGTGATGTAATGAAAGCCCCGGTCCAGGATATCGAGTTGCGCAGCGGGCGCAAGTGAAGAAAGCTGGTCAAGCAGGGCCGTGCGGAACCCCTCTACTCCGGAGGCGTGGTTCATGTGGGCTGCAGCCAGCATGAGCGCATAGGCTTCATCCTTGGGCAGGGCGGGTACAGCTTGCAAGGCAGATGCCAGGCTGTCCCACAGTGCGCCCTGTATCGCCTCGCTCAAGGCGCCGTCCTCACGCAATTGCTTTTCCAATGCGAAGACCAGGTCAGGCGCCAGCGCCGAAAGCAGGCCTGGCGCGCCAGCCCATTTTCCGCTGGCCACTGCGTTGGCAAGCCAGTTCAGTGCGCCGACATAGTCGTAGCCAGGTGAAAATTTCTCAGCCTCGGCCTTCACCAGGCGACGCAGGTTCGCGTATGCCGACAGAAGGCGCAAAGCCGGGTCGTTCGCCACTGGCGCGATAGCCCCGGGCCCGCCGCTCAGAGGCCTGGCCTCCAGCCTGGGGCCGGTACCTGCAGGGCGCAATGTCGTCAGGTGCTCGCCGAGAGCCTGGTTCAGCTTTTTACAGGCGAGTCCAAGTGACACGAGGTCGCGAATGCGCAACTTGAGCACAAGCTGGGGCACGACCCGATACGTGAAAATGTCGGACGGAAGGCGCAGCAGGGAAGGCTGGGCTGGCGCGGGTGCGCGCGAGGCTCTACTGGGTCTGGACATGGTTAGCGGCTCCGTTGGAATAAGGAAGCGCTACGTAACAACCGACTCGTCTGCGTTCCGTTCAACTGGGCGGTATTGCGTGCGCCCGGCGTGCTGCCGCTTCGAAATATCAGCCGAGCGCCCCAGAACAACGTGTCGAATTCGCCCGAGGCGCGCTCGTGGAAAGCATATCCAGGCGACATGGCTATAGCCGATCCAGCGGCCCGCAAGACGCCATACAGGCCAGCCAGGATGCGGATATGCTGGCTACGCTGGCTGGAATTGTGGGTAATCCTCAGCTTCAAGCGGAGGGTCAGGGCGGGGATGGGGTCAACGCACTTTCATGAGCGTGTGGGGTCGTCCAACTATTGCATCCGCATGCGTTCGCGGTGCATTCTGCTCCCCTACTTAAATGACATTTTTTTGCGGGGTGGTCGCGGTGACGCTTACTGAAGAATTTGATGCGGGGTTGCGGCGTGAGGAGCGGGACTTTATTGGCCGGGTGAAGACGTTCGCGCAGGAGGTGGTGCACCCGGCGGCAAAGGAATGGGAATACACACGCCGGGTGCCGGTGGAGGTGCTGCGCGAGGCTTGCGCACTAGGACTGGGAAGCGTTGAACTGCCGGTGGAATGGGGCGGCATGGGCTTGTCGTTCGGGGCCAAGGTGAGGATGGCGGAGGAGTTGGCGCGGGCCGACCTGGCATTTGCGTTTTCGCTGGTCCAGCATCACAACGCGCTGGTCCGGATCGCGGAGTCGGCGCCGGCTGGGGTCGCGCGGCGCTTGCTGCCGGGGCTGCTGGCGGGTGAGGCTATTGGCTGCACTGCAATGAGCGAAGCGGGGGCCGGGAGTGATTTTGCGGCGCTGGCAACAAGGGCTGTGAAGGTGGACGGAGGCTGGCGGCTGTCTGGCGAAAAAGCGTGGATCACGAATGCGGCCGTGGCGGGAGTGGCGCTGGTGTATGCGCAAACGGATCCGGCAGCAGGGAACAAGGGGATCGCCTGCTTCCTGCTGGCCGATGGCATGGCGGGCTTCTCCCGGCCCGGGGCGTATGAATTGCAGGCGGCGCACGCGGCGGGCGTGGGCGCGCTGCGCATGGACGATTGCTTTGTGCCGGATGAGATGTTGCTTTATCCGCCCGGCTCGGGCTTCAAGGCGGCCATGCAAGGTGTGAACCGGGCACGGGTGCATGTGACGGCAATGAATGCGGGCATGCTGCGGGAATCGCTGTCGCTGGCCTTGCACTACGGTGAGCAGCGGCGTGCCTTCGACCAGCCGCTGCTCGCGTTCCAGGGACTGGCCTGGTCACTGGCGGATGTGGCGACTGACCTCGAAGCAATGCTGGCACTAGCTTACCGGGCAGCGCGGCAGATCGATCGCGGTGAGGATGCGCAACAGGCTGCGGCCTTCGCAAAGAAATTCGGCAACGAACATGCGCTTGGCGGCATCGCCGCCTGTATGCAGGCAATGGGGGCGAATGGCTTGCGCGCGGATGTCCCGCTGGCACGGCACCTCGCGGCGGCGAAATTGCTGTGCTACACGGATGGCACGGTGGAGATGATGAACGAGCGACTGGTTCACCTGATGCGCAAGGCGGCTGCATCAGCCTGAGCTGGATCGGCGCGGGCGGAACAGCGGTATGCGGAGTGCGGTCAAATTGCTGTCTTTTTTGCCGGGCCGGGCACAGCCCTGGCGCGGAAATCTTTGCGGGAGTGCATATGGAAACAGCACCGCAGCAGGCTTCGCACGTGCTTACACAACTGCCGGCATTGGTCCAGGCTTGCATCGACGCTTGCAACAACTGCGCCGACGCCTGCGACTATTGCGCCAGTTCATGCCTGGCCGAACCGGATGTCAATGCAATGGCGCGCTGTATCGCGCTTGATATGGATTGCGCGCAATTTTGCCGCATGGCGGCGTCGTCGATGGCGCGCCGCTCGGAATTTGCAGAGCCGGTTTGCGCAGTCTGCGCCCGCGTTTGCGACGCCTGCGCAGACGAATGCGGCAAGCACCAGATGGCGCATTGCCAGGCTTGCGCACAAGCCTGCCTGCAATGTGCCCAGGCTTGCCGCCAGATGGGGGCGATGTCGGGCAGTCCGCGCGATCCGGGCTCGGGTGGGCTCGCGCACTGACAATGCTGCACGCGGGTTTGGTGGCAACCGCTGTGAGCTCTACTGCGGGCTTTACTGCGGGTTTTAATTCGCTGTATGGCGCTGGACCCAGCCGGCGAAGGCGGTGGCGAACTTGGTCAGGAATTCGCGCGTGCTGCTGGCGGTCTTGTAACCGTCGTCATTGATCATGCCGGCGACACTGCCGAGTTAGGCTTCGGGTTGGTGCATGCATGTCACGTTCTGGATGACCATCTATTGCC
>JAQGMC010000064.1 GCA_028292545.1 Paucimonas sp. | reverse complement strand
CCTCCGAAGCCAAGGGTCGTGGGTTCGATCCCCGCCAGCCGCACCAAAAATCTTTACGGAGCAACTGGACCGAGACCGGGCAGGATGCCTCATCCACTTTGTAGCCTTGATCCCGGAACGCGGTTTCTTGACGGGACAGCGCGCCCCTCAAATGCCCGCGTACCACTGGTAGCCGTGGCCGTCTTCCCAATAGCCGCCTTTACCGCCGCGTATGCCATCCAGGCTTGAAACCAGCTCGATCTTCATCAGGTACTTGGCATGCTTGTACCCCAGTTGGCGTTCCACCCGCAGCCTGAGTGGAGCGCCGTTTTTCACCGGTAGCGGCTCGCCATTCAACTGGTAGGCGAGCAGGGTCTGGGCATGCCAGGCGTCTTCCATATCGATGCTTTCGTAGTACAGGCTGGCGGGGTCCGCTTCCATTGGATCGGCGCAGTAAAACACCGCATATCGCGCCTCGGCTGTGGGCACCACATCTTCCAGCAGGCGAGCCAGCGGTACCCCGGTCCACTTGCCGATGGCGCTCCAGCCTTCCACGCAATCGTGGCGGGTGATTTGCGTGCGCGCGGGCATGGCGCGCAATTGCTGCAGCGAGTATTGGCGGGGATAGGTCACCAGGCCATCCACCTGCAACGCCCAGTTTGAAAAACCCGCACTGGCCATCTGCTGCCACAGCGCATTGGCGGGATTGCTCGTGCCATTGCTGCGAAAGAAGGGTGACAGGTCGGCTTCAGTGAATTCCTGCGCCATTGCCCGGCGGGGAATCAGCGCCCGATGCACCGTGAGGCTGGCGCGCTCGCCGTTGGTCAGCAGCTTGCGAAACCAGTCGCTCTGGTCGAGCCGGTCGCAACCGGCCAGCAGCAATGCGCTGCCTCCGGGCAGCACGCGCGACAGGAAACGGCGTCTGGCTTTATCGATTGATTTCATGATGCCCACCGTTGCCGTCCACTGCGAACCAGCCGGTAATCATCGAGCGCAAATGATTCCAGACGCCGCTGATGATCACTTCAAATATATGCACCATCACAAAGGCCAGCAGCAGCCAGGCCAAAATGAAATGGATGGTACGTACCGCCTGCCGTCCGCCAAACCACGCCACCCAGCCGGGTATCACTGAATCCAGCATCGGCGACATCGCCATGCCCATCAACGCCACCAGCGGCAGCATCAGCAAAATGACCGCCAGATAGGCGAGTTTTTGCAGCACGTTGTAACGCTTGGCTTGCTCACCCTGCGGATGGCGCAACAGCAAATGCTCCTTCACGGAAGCGGGTATGCCGCGCAGCTCGCGCGGGCCTGGCACCAGGTCGCGCTTGAAGTGACCGCTGAAAAGCGCGTACAGCAGATAAGCGATGCCATTGATCACAAACAGCCACGCAAAGAAGAAATGCCACTGGCGCGAAGAGGCCAGGGAATAGCTGCCTGGGATGGTTATCCAGTGCGGGAAGGCAAAGCTTTGCGGTTGACCGTTCTTGCCCGTTGAAAGTCCCAACACACCGGTGGTATCAAGCCGCCAGTCGCCCACGCGCAGCACCCCGCGTCCATCGAGCACGCCGATCTCCAACAGGGCGGGTTGCGATGAGTAGGAAGACTGTCCCCAGTACAGCGCCGGATGCGCATTGAAAATGCCCATGCCGGACATGAACAGCACCACCAGGCACAGCGCATTCACCCAATGCATGATGCGCACCGGCAGGCGGTGGCGGTAGTACCACGTTCTCTGCTGAGTCTTCCCGGCAGTGGGCGCGGCAACTCCGGCTTGGTCGGGCATGGCGCGCCCCTCACGGCTTCCAGATCAAGACTCTAATTCGCTCTCTCGCCGGCGTGAGGTTTTCGCACTTGATCCAGATTAAGGACGTGGCTCCAGATTAAGGACGTGGCGGCAGGGGATCGGGCCGAGCGAGGTCGGCATCGCTGTCCGTGGTTAGAGATCTCGGAGCAGACGGAGATCAAGACCGCTTTCGGCCAGGATCCGACTTCCGCAGCGGCTTCCTTGGGAAGCGGCGACCTCGCCAATTGAGCGCAAGGCAGGGGTTCCGGTAAAATCCCTGATCCCTTCAAGCGGTCGGTGTCCACGCTTCCCCGATCCGCTGCCCGATCCGCTTCTGCGACCACCACATCATTGATACACCGAGGCTCTGCGCCACCGGCCGTATCATTTTTTAGCACCGTTCTGGAGGTTTCCTTTGGAAATCAAAGTCAATTTTCTCGATAAGCTCCGCCTGCAGGCGAAGTTTGATGATTTCACCGTGGTGGCTGACCAGCCTATCCGATACAAGGGCGATGGTTCGGCGCCCGGTCCGTTCGATTACTTCCTGGCCTCGTCCGCTTTGTGTGCGGCTTACTTCGTGAAGTTGTACTGCGTCACGCGCAATATTCCGACCGAAAACATCCGCCTGGCGCAAAACAACATCGTTGATCCTGAAAACCGTTACCAGCAGATCTTCAAGATCCAGGTCGAGCTGCCAAGCGATATCTCAGCCTACGACCGCCAGGGAATCTTGCGCTCCATCGAGCGTTGTACCGTGAAAAAAGTGGTGCAAGCCGGACCTGAATTCGTGATTGAAGAGGTGGAAAACCTCGATGCCGACGCACAGTCCTTGCTTACCTTGACGCCCGCTCCCGGCGCCAGCACCTATATCGTGGGCAAGGACCTGCCCCTGGAGCAAACCATCGCCAACATGTCCGGCGTTTTGGCGGGCTTGGGCATGAAAATAGAAATCGCTTCTTGGCGCAATATCGTTCCCAACGTATGGTCGCTGCATATCCGCGATGCGCACTCGCCGATGTGTTTTACCAACGGCAAGGGGACAACGAAAGAAAGCGCGTTGGCGTCGGCCCTCGGCGAGTTTATCGAGCGACTGAATTGCAACCATTTCTATGGCGGCGCGTACTGGGGCGAAGATATCGCCAATGCTGTGTTCGTCCATTACCCCAACGAGCGCTGGTTCAAGCCTGGCCCGGAAGATACGCTGCCGGCCGAAATTCTGGATGAGTACTGCCTGTCCATTTACGACCCGGATGGCGCGTTGCGTGGCTCGCACCTGGTCGACACCAATTCCGGAAATGCAGATCGCGGCATCTGTTCGCTTCCCTATGTGAGGCAGTCGGATGGCGAGGTGGTGTACTTCCCCTCCAACTTGGTTGAAAACCTCTACGTCAGCAATGGCATGAGTGCCGGTAACACCCTGGCCGAAGCGCAGGTGCAATGCCTGTCCGAGATCTTCGAGCGGGCGGTCAAGCGCGAGATTCTGGAAGGCGAGATGGCACTGCCGGATGTGCCACCCGAAGTGTTGGCTAAATACCCCGGCATTGTGGCCGGCATCAAGGGTTTGGAAGAGCAGGGCTTTCCGGTGCTAGTGAAGGATGCATCCCTGGGCGGAATCTATCCGGTGATGTGCGTTACCTTGATGAACCCGCGCACTGGCGGCGTCTTCGCTTCCTTCGGTGCGCATCCGAGCTTTCAAGTGGCGCTGGAGCGCAGCCTGACAGAATTACTGCAGGGTCGAAGTTTCGAAGGTCTGAACGATCTGCCTCCGCCGAGTTTCGTAAGCAATACCGTAACCGAGCCGAATAACTTCGTTGAGCACTTCATTGATTCGAGCGGTGTGGTGTCGTGGCGCTTTTTCAGTGCCAAAGCGAATTTCGATTTCGTCGAGTGGGACTTTTCTGGCCAGGGTGATGACCCCAATGCCGAGGAGGCCGCAAGTTTGCTGGGCATTCTGGAGAGCATGGGCAAAGAGGTTTACATCGCCGTGCATGACCAGCTCGGCGCCATTGCCTGCCGGATCCTTGTGCCCGGTTATTCGGAGATCTATCCTGTGGAAGATCTCATCTGGGACAACACGAACAAGGCGCTCTTGTTCCGCGCAGATATCCTGAACCTCCATCGCCTGGACGACGCAAGCCTGGAAGCGCTGCTCTATCGTTTGGACAACAACGAGCTTGATGAACACTCCGACATCGCCACGCTGATCGGCATCGACTTTGACGAGAATACCGAGTGGGGACAACTGACAGTTCTGGAGTTGAAGCTGCTCATTCACCTCGCCTTGCAGCAGTTGGAAGCGGCGCAGGAGTTGGTCGGCGCCTTCTTGCAGTACAACGACAACACGGTCGAGCGAGGATTGTTTTACCAAGCCTTGAACGCAGTGCTCGAAACCCTGCTCGATGACGACCTGGATCTTGACGATTACGTCGTCAATTTCCGCAGGATGTTTGGAAATGCCCGGATGGACGCCGTGCTGGGCTCAGTGGACGGTAGCGTGCGTTTCTTCGGCTTGACGCCAACCAGTATGAGACTGGAGGGGCTCGACCGGCACGCCCGCCTGATCGACAGCTACAAGAAATTGCACGCGGC
>JAQGMC010000102.1 GCA_028292545.1 Paucimonas sp. | reverse complement strand
CTGGCGATCGAATACATCGGTGCTGGGCATGGACACCACGCGCACCGGCACGCCTTCGGCTGCCAGTTGCTCCGCCGCCTTCACCGCCAATTCAATTTCAGAACCGGTTGCAATCAGGACCGCACGTGCATCGGCCGCGTCGCGCAACACATAGGCGCCGCGCGCAATATCGGCCACCTGGGCCGCGGTGCGCTCCTGGTAAGGCAGGTTCTGGCGCGAAAAGATCAAGGTGCTCGGGCCATCCTGGCGCTGCACTGCCTGCGACCAGGCCACGGCCGATTCAACCGTGTCGCAAGGACGCCAGTTGTCGAGGTTGGGTATCAGGCGCAGGCTGGAGATATGCTCCACCGACTGGTGGGTCGGACCATCTTCGCCCAGGCCGATCGAGTCATGCGTATAGACGAAGATCGAGCGCAGCTTCATCAGTGCCGCCATGCGCAAGGCATTGCGGCTGTAGTCCGAGAAGGTCAGGAAAGTGGCGCCGAATGGAATATAACCGCCGTGCAGCGCGATGCCATTCATGATGGCGCTCATGCCGAATTCGCGCACACCATAGTTGATGTGGTTGCCAGCCTGGTTGTCGCGCACGGCAACCGATTCCTTCCAGTTGGTCAGGTTGGAGCTGGTCAAATCCGCGGAGCCGCCCAGGAATTCCGGCAGCACTTGTGCCAGCGCCTGGATTGCATTCTGGCTGGCCTTGCGGGTTGCGATCGTTTCCTTCTTTTCCAGGCAAGTGGCGATATAGGCGTCAATCGTGGCTTGCAACCCATCCGGCAATTCGCCTTTCATGCGGCGCGTGAACTCGGCAGCTTTTTCCGGGAAACGCTCCCGGTAGGCGGTGAAGCGCTGGTTCCACTGCTGCTCCAGGGCCGCGCCTTTTTCGCGCGCGTCCCAGTCGGCATAGACTTCAGCCGGCACGTCAAAGGGCACATGGCTCCAGCCCAGCGCTTCGCGCGTGAGGCCGATTTCCTTGTCGCCCAGCGCCGCGCCATGAACCTTGTCGGTGCCTTGCAGCGTCGGCGCGCCCTTGCCAATGACAGTCTTGCAGCAGATCAGGGTCGGCCGGTCGGATTGCCTGGCGCGCGCAATGGCGGCATCGACTGCCTGCACATTGTGGCCATCGACATCCGGGATCACATTCCAGCCATAGGCTTCAAAGCGCTTGGGCGTGTTGTCGAGGAACCAACCATCCACGCGGCCATCGATCGAGATGCCATTGTCGTCATACAGCGCAATCAGCTTGTTCAGGCGCAGCGTGCCAGCCAGCGAGCAGACTTCATGCGAAATGCCTTCCATCAGGCAGCCGTCACCCAGGAAAACATACGTGTGGTGGTCGACGATTTCCGCGCCCGGCTGGTTGAATTCCGCTGCCATCAAGCGTTCAGCCAAGGCCATGCCGACTGCATTGCTGATGCCTTGGCCCAGCGGCCCGGTGGTGGTTTCCACGCCCGGCGTGATGCCCACTTCAGGATGGCCCGGCGTTTTCGAATGCAGCTGGCGGAAGTTGCGCAAGTCATCCATCGACAAGTCGTAGCCTGTCAGGTGCAAGAGCGCATAAATCAGCATCGACCCGTGGCCATTGGACAGCACGAAACGGTCGCGGTCCATCCAGTGCGGATTGGCGGGATTGTGGCGGTAGTGCCGGGACCACAGCGCAACGGCGATATCGGCCATGCCCATCGGCATGCCGGGATGGCCGGAGTTGGCTTTTTGTACAGCGTCCATTGCCAGCGCGCGGATCGCGTTGGCCATTCGGGTCGTGGTTGGGGTCATGATGAAGAAGTAAAATGCAACCTGCTTTGTGAAGCGCGGTCGCCAGCAGCGGCAAAGCCTCACATTTTACCAGACTGGAACGCGCCCCCAACCGGCTTGGCCGGTCGCCGCACCAGCGTTTGACTCACAACAGGCTGCGATCCATGTCCCGTTTCTATTGCCCGCTTCCGCTGCAAACCGGCGCCGAATTCATGCTGCCGGAAACCATCACGCGCCACCTGCATGTGCTGCGCAAGCGCGCCGGGGATGAAATTACCCTTTTCAACGGCGAGGGTGGTGAACACCTGGCAGTACTGTCGCTGCTGGACAAGCGCAGCTGCCGCGTGCAGCTCAAGCATTTTTCCCCGCGCGAAGCCGAGCTTGCGTATGCCGTTACCATCGCCCAGGCCTTGCCGGAAGGCGCGAAGATGGACTGGATCATTGAAAAAAGCGTCGAACTGGGCGCGGCCGGCATCCAGCCTTTGCATGCGCAACGCTGTGTCGTTCGGCTGGACGAAGAACGGGCGAAAAAGCGTATGCAGCATTGGCAAGGCATCGTCGCTGCCGCCTGCGGCCAATGCGGCCGCAACCGGCTGGCACACGTGGCCGAGCCAGTGGATTTCAATGACTGGGCGCAGCAGCATGATTTGCACCGGCGCATCTTGTTGACGCCACGCGGCGGGCAATCGCTCGCCCAATGGGCTGCGCACCAGCCGCAACAGGCAGTTGCCATCGTCATTGGACCAGAAGGCGGTTTCACCGAAGCCGAGGAAGCCCTGGCCCAGGCGCAGGGCATGTTGCCGCTGTCGGTCGGGCCGCGGGTATTGCGCACCGAAACCGCTGCCATGGCGGCGTTGGCGACACTGGCGGCGCTGTGGGACCGCAGTTAAGCCGCAGTTCAGCCGGGCCAGCGCGCCAATGGCTGCGGGAAACAGGGGGAAAGCCCTTATAATGGACGGTTTTCGATTACCGTTTCGCCACCGGTCTGGCAACGCTGGCAGACCAACCCGACCCAGTCCTGCATGAAGGTATTCCGAGGCCTGCCCAACGCCGACGCGCGCGCTCCTTGCGCGCTCACCATCGGCAATTTCGATGGTGTCCACCGCGGCCACAAGACCCTGATCTCGCATACGCGGGAGGCAGCGGCGCGCCTGGGCATCACGTCGGCAGTCATGACCTTCGAGCCGCATCCGCGCGAATATTTCGCCCAGGTGAGCGGTGACTTGACGCGGGCGCCAGCGCGCATTTCCAACCTGCGCGACAAGCTGCAATCCTTGGCCGATACGGGCGTTGACCGGGTCATCGTCGAACATTTCAATGCCCAGTTCGCGGCCCTGTCGCCGCGCGATTTCGTTGAACAAGTGCTGGTGGCTGGCTTGCACGTCAAATGGCTGATGGTGGGTGAGGATTTCCGTTTCGGCGCCCGTCGCGCCGGCGATTTCGCTTTCCTGCAGCAGATGGCCGCCGAATTCGGTTTCGAAGTCCACGCGCTGCCCAGCGTCGAGCAAGATGGTTTGCGCATTTCTTCGTCTGCGGTGCGCGAAGCGCTGGCCGCTGGCGATTTTGACCGGGCGTCGCGTTTGCTGGGCCACCCCTACTCGATTTCCGGCCATGTGGTACATGGCAAGAAGCTGGGCCGCACGATTGGCTTCCCGACGCTGAACCTGCGCGTAGCGCACAAGCGACCGGCGGTCATGGGCATCTTCGTGGTGCAAGTTCATGGGCTCGGCCCGCAACCGCTGGCCGGCGTGGCCAGCCTGGGTGTGCGCCCGACGGTGGACGACAGCGGTCGCGTCTTGCTCGAAACCTGGGTTTTCGATTTTGACCAGCAGTGCTATGGCCGGCTGGTGCGGGTCGAGTTGCTGGCCAAGCTGCGCGATGAAGAAAAGTATGATGGCCTGGATGCGCTGGTCGCCGCCATCGCCAATGACGCCAGCCAGGCGCGCGCCTGGTTCGCCCGGCATGCGAGCCGTGCGATATCCGCTACCGACCGAATTTGACGGCGCGCGACCCATCCAGCGCAGCTTCGATCAACCCGATTACCGATACCAAAAGCACGCCCATGGCAGACAACCGTAAGCCGGCCAACAAGCCCGCCAGCAAATATCCGGTCAATATGACCGAAACCCCATTCCCGATGCGTGGCGACCTCGCCAAGCGCGAGCCGCAATGGGTAGCGCAATGGCAGGACAAGCAGATTTACCAGCGCATTCGCGCCGCTTCGGCTGGCCGGCCGCGCTTCGTGCTGCATGACGGCCCGCCGTATGCCAATGGCGATATCCACATCGGCCATGCCGTCAACAAGATACTGAAGGACATGATCGTCAAGTCGCGCCAACTGGCCGGCTTTGACGCGCCCTATGTGCCGGGCTGGGATTGTCATGGCATGCCGATCGAGATCCAGATCGAGAAGCAATATGGCAAGGGCTTGCCCACGCCGGACGTGCTGGCCAAGTCACGCGCCTATGCCGCCGAACAGATTGACCGCCAGCGCAAGGACTTCATCCGGCTCGGCGTGCTCGGGCAATGGGATCGTCCTTACCGCACGATGGACTTCGGCAATGAAGCCGATGAAATCCGCGCGCTCGGCACCATCCTTGAAAAAGGTTATGTCTATCGCGGCTTGAAGCCCGTGAACTGGTGCTTCGATTGCGGCTCGGCGCTGGCTGAAGCGGAAGTTGAATACCAGGACAAGCGCGACCCGGCAGTCGATGTTGGTTTTGCCTTCGCCCAGCCGGAGCGCATTGCCGCCGCCTTTGGCTTGCCGGCGCTGCCGGCCGAAAAGGGCTATATCGTCATCTGGACCACAACGCCCTGGACCCTGCCCTCCAACCAGGCGCTCAACGTCCATCCCGATTTCACCTATGCGCTGGTCGAAACCCGGCGCGGCGATGAAACCATCCTGTTGATCCTGGCTGAAGACCTGGTGGCCGCCAGCCTGCAGCGCTACGGGCTGGATGGCCGCATCATCGCCCGCTGCCAGGGCGAGGCGCTGTCGCTGATCAGCTTTCATCATCCACTGTGGCAAGCCGATCCCGGCTATGACCGCCTGTCCCCAATTTATCTCGGCGACTATGTGACGCTGGACACGGGCACCGGCATCGTGCACTCCTCGCCAGCCTATGGCGTGGACGACTTCCTGTCCTGCAAGGCGCATGGCATGAAGGATGATGAAATCCTGAACCCGGTGATGGGCGATGGCCGCTATGCATCCTGGCTGCCGCTGTTCGGCGGCATGTCGATCTGGGAAGCTTCCAAGCCGATCTGCCAGGCGCTGGATCAGGCCGGCGCGCTGTTCAAGCTGGTGATGTTCGACCACAGCTACATGCACTGCTGGCGCCACAAGACGCCGATCATCTATCGCGCCACCTCACAATGGTTCGCCGGCATGGATGCCACGCCGCGCGACCAGGCGCCAACGCTGCGGCAAACGGCGCTGGCCGGCATCGACAATACGGCTTTCTATCCAGCCTGGGGCCGGGCCCGCCTGTACGGCATGATTGCAAACCGTCCCGACTGGACCCTGTCGCGCCAGCGCCAATGGGGCGTGCCGATGGCCTTCTTCCTGCACAAGGAAAGCGGCCAACTGCATCCACGCACGCCGGAATTGCTGGAACAGGTGGCGCAGCGGGTGCAGGAAAGCGGTATCGAAGCCTGGCATGCGCTGGATCCGGCCGAACTGCTGGGCGAGGATGCCGACATGTATGTGAAGAACCGCGACACGCTTGATGTCTGGTTCGATTCCGGCACCACGCACCAGACGGTTTTGCGCGGATCGCATGCGCAAGAGTCGCAATTCCCCGCAGACCTGTACCTGGAAGGTTCGGACCAGCATCGTGGCTGGTTCCATTCCTCGCTCCTGACGTCGTCCATGATCAACCGCTGCCCGCCTTACAAGGCGCTGCTTACGCATGGCTTCGTGGTCGATGGCGAAGGCAAGAAGATGTCCAAGTCCAAGGGCAACGTGGTCGCGCCACAAAAAGTGTCGGACACGCTGGGCGCGGAAATCCTGCGCCTGTGGGTCGCGTCGACTGATTATTCGGGCGAGCTGTCGATCTCGGATGAAATCCTCAAGCGCGTGGTGGAAAGCTATCGCCGCATCCGTAATACCTTGCGCTTCTTGCTGGCCAATACCGCCGACTTCGATCCCGCCACGCATGCGCTGCCGATCGGCGACTTGCTTGAAATTGACCGCTATGCCCTGGCGCGCATGGCGCAACTGCAATCGGAAATCATTGCGCATTTCGACAGTTACGAATTCCATCCAGTCACGGCCAAGCTGCAGATGTACTGCTCGGAAGACCTGGGCGGGTTTTATCTCGACATATTGAAAGACCGGCTCTACACCAGCGGCGTCGATTCGCCAGCGCGGCGCTCGGCCCAGACTGCGATCTGGCATATCACGCAATCGTTATTGCGCCTGATGGCGCCTGTGCTGTCGTTCACGGCCGAGGAAGCCTGGTCGGTGTTTGCCGACGCAGCGGCCTGGAAGGAAAGCGGCGAAACCATCTTCACCCAGCTTTTCCACACGGTGCCAGTCACGGAAGATGGCGAAGCCTTGCTGGAAAAATACGCCTTGCTGCGCGAAGTCAGGGCGGAAGTGATGAAACAACTGGAAGATGTGCGGGTTTCCGGCGCGATCGGTTCCTCGCTGCAGGCGCAGGTGCAGATCAAGGCCAGCGGCGCGCGCTTAAAGGCGCTGCAAAGCCTGGACGACGATCTGAAGTTTGTCATGATCACCTCCGCCGCCAGCGTGACAGAAGTCGCCAGCGCAGCCGACGAAGCCGTACTGGTGACTGCCTCGCCGTATAAAAAATGCGAGCGCTGCTGGCATTACCGCGCCGACGTGGGCGCAGATCCAGAACATGATGTGCTGTGCACACGCTGCGTCAGCAACCTGTTCGGACGCGGCGAAAAGCGCCGCTTCGCCTGAGCCGGCGGCCAAACCACATACAACCCAACACCAAACCCGACCGCGGAACAGGAAAGACTATGGCAACCAGGAAGCAACGCATTCCCTCGGCTGGCGCACCCAGCCGCAATGCCGGCAGCGGCAGCAAGGCCGGCATTGCGCCGTGGCTTGGCTTGGCCTTCATCGTGGTGCTGCTCGACCAGCTGACCAAGATCACCATCATGCAAATGATGCACTTCGGCGAGTCGCGCAGCATCACCAGTTTCTTCAACCTTGTCGTGGCCTATAACAAGGGTGCGGCCTTCAGCTTCCTGGCCGCACAGGGCGGCTGGCAGCGCTGGCTGTTCACCGGCATTGCATTGGTGGCCGTGGGTTTCATTCTTTACCTGTTGCGCCGTAATCCGGGCCAACGCCTGTTCTGCTGCGCATTGGCGCTGATCCTGGGCGGTGCAATCGGCAACCTGATTGACCGGATCGCCTATGGCCATGTGATCGATTTTCTCGACTTCCATGTCGCCGGTTGGCATTGGCCGGCATTCAATGTGGCAGACGCCGGCATTTGCGTAGGTGCGGCGCTGTTCGTGCTGGATGAATTGCGGCGCGTGAACCGCTGAGCGGCCGGCCCGGCATGCTCGCTGTACACTAGCCCCGACAACTGACAAGGAAAGCGTCATGGACCTGGCTGGCAAGAATATTGTCCTTGGGCTGACCGGCGGCGTCGCCTGCTACAAGGCAGCCGAGCTGACACGCCTGCTCACCGGCGCCGGCGCTTCGGTGCAAGTGGTGATGACGGCGGCGGCATGCCAGTTCATTACGCCAGTCACGATGCAAGCCCTGTCGGGCCGGACCGTCTACACCGACCAGTGGGATGCGCGCATCGCCAACAACATGCCGCACATCGACCTGAGCCGCGACGCTGATGCGATCCTGATCGCACCCTGCTCTGCCGACTTCTTGTCCAAGCTGGCGCAAGGGCGCTGCGATGATTTGCTATCCACGCTGTGCGTGGCGCGCCCCGCCACGGTGCCGCTGTTCGTTGCGCCAGCGATGAATGTCGAGATGTGGCAGAACCCGTCAACGCGGCGCAATGCGCGCCAGGTGGCTGAAGACGGCATCCGCTTGTTTGGCCCTGCCGCCGGCCAACAGGCTTGCGGCGAAGTCGGCATGGGGCGCATGCTCGAAGCCGCCGAACTGCTGGAAGAATTGGTGTGCGCCCTTGCAGCCAAGCCGCTGGCCGGAAAAAAAATGCTGGTGACGGCGGGGCCCACCTATGAAGCCATCGACCCGGTGCGCGGCATCACCAATCTCTCTTCGGGCAAGATGGGTTTCGCGATTGCCCGTGCCGCGCGCCATGCCGGCGCGGATGTGACCCTGGTTTGCGGCCCGGTATCGCTGCCAACGCCCGCGGGTGTGCAGCGGATCAATGTGCAGTCGGCGCGCCAGATGCATGATGCCGTCATGGCCGCCGTGCCCGGGCAACAGGTATTCATTGCCGTGGCTGCAGTAGCGGACTGGCGCGTGGCAAATGCCAGCGCGCAGAAGCTCAAGAAGCAGGATGAACGCAGCCTGCCGCAGCTCGCGTTCGAACAGAACCCGGATATCCTGGCCACCGTTGCCGCCCTGCCCGGCGCGCCCTATTGCGTGGGCTTTGCCGCGGAATCGGAAAACCTGGTGGCGCACGGCCAGGCCAAGCGTATCCGCAAAGGCGTTCCGCTTTTGGTCGGCAACCTTGGCCCCCAGACCTTTGGGCTGGATACGAATGAATTGATACTGTTCGACGAGTCGGGCCATGTTTCCCTGCCTGCCGGGGACAAATGGACGCTGGCGCGCGAACTGGTGGCCGAAATCGGTCGCCGCCTGGTGCACGCGACGCCGGGCACACAGCCATTGAAAAGGACTGCATGAAGAAACTCGACGTCAAGATCCTCGATGCGCGCCTGCGCGAACAGATGCCGGCTTATGCCACCGCCGGCAGTGCCGGCCTTGACTTGCGCGCCTGCCTGGATGCACCGCTCACGCTGGAACCCGGCGAAACCAAACTGGTGTCAACCGGGCTTGCGATCCACCTGGCCGACCCGGGTTATGCCGCGATGATCCTGCCGCGCAGCGGCCTGGGCCACAAGCATGGCATCGTGCTGGGCAACCTGGTGGGGCTGATCGATTCGGACTACCAGGGCCAGCTGATGGTGTCGACCTGGAACCGCGGCAGTGCAGCCTTTACGCTGAACCCGATGGAGCGCCTGGCGCAACTGGTGATCGTGCCGGTGCTGCAAGTTGAATTCAACGTGGTCGAGGAATTCGGCGACAGCGAACGTGGCACTGGCGGTTTCGGCAGTACCGGAAAACAATGAAGCAAGGAGCCTGCATGCCTGCATTGCCAGTGAGCCCGACCGCAGTACCGTCGTCCCACGCATCGACTAACTATCTCAAGCTGGCCAGCCTGGCCGCTACCCTGATCGTGCTGGCAGGCTGCGCCACGACGCCACTGCCCACTGAAATGCCGCGACCGGTGCCGGCCACCGTCGCCACGCCCCCAGTGCCTCCGGCAGAACAAGCTTTCCTGCGTAACCTGGTGGCTTACCAGGACCGGCTTTACCGCGTGGCGGGGCCGCTGCTGGTTGCCAACCCTGAACTTTGCAAGGGCAATAACGCGCGCAACCTGTTCGGCTTCACTGCAAAAAACAAGTACTCGTGGTCGCCGGAATTGGCCGATGCAGCCCAGGCGGTTTTCGGGCTCGACGACCGGCTGCAAGTGGTCGGTGTGCTGGCCAGTAGCGGCGCTGAAAAAGCCGGCCTGAAACGCGGCGACAAGCTGGTGTCGGTGGAAGGAAAGACGATACCCGTCGGCCAGAATGCCGAACGCCAGGCTGCTGCACTGCTGGCGCCGATGGTCGGGCGCAAGACCAATGTCAACATGGTGGTCCAGCGCGGCGACGCGGGTGCGGTGCCGCTCTCGGTCAACCTGACCCGTGCCTGCGCCTATAGCGTCGAACTGGGCAATGCCGACAACGTCAACGCCTATAGCGATGGCCGGCGCGTGATGGTCACGCGCGGCATGATGAATTTCGCTTCCTCCGACGATGAACTGGCGTTGGTTCTGGCCAAGGAAATGGCGCATAACTCCCTGCTGCATCCGGCCAAGCAGAAAACCAGCGCGACCGCGGCCGACATCATCGATAACCTGTTGCGTACCCGGCCTGATTTGAGCGGCATGGCCGGCGCCTCCGGCATGCGCGCGATGCCGCAGGAACTCGATGCGGCTGCCGATGTGCTGGCGCTGTACATGGCAGCGCGCGCAGGTTATCGCTATGAGCTGGCGCCACGCTTCTGGGAAAAGTTGGCCAACCAGCAGCCGGCCAGTATCTTGAATGGCTATACGGCGATCCATCCGGCCACGGCGTATCGGATGGCGGTGGTTGAAAAGATCATCCCGGAGATCAAAGCCAAGCAAACGGGCCGGCAGCCTTTGCTGCCGTAATCTGGTTACGCATCTCACGGGTGCATCAACCCCATCCCCACTCTAGTTGAGCATCCTTACGGGTGCATCAACCCCATCCCCACCCCCGCCCTCCCCTTGAAAGGGAGGGAGCTTTCGTGGTCCCTGCATCGTCTGTCGAAGCTACGGTATCCCCTCCCTTTCAAGGGGAGGGTTAGGGTGGGGATGGGGTCAACGCACCTTGGCAGGTCCGTCAACCCACGCGCCTGAAGAAGCTGCGCCCACAAAAAAGCCCGGCATGCCGGGCTTTTCTGCATCCCGAAGCGGATTACTCCACTTCGACAATCTCCGCCGGTGAGGCTGGCGGTGTTGGATCTCCCTCGACGAATTCGAGCTTGATCTTCTCTTCCTCGTCCATGTCGACCGTGACCTTGCCGCCTGCAACCAGCTTGCCAAACAACAGCTCGTCGGCCAGCGCCTTGCGGATCAAGTCCTGGATCAGGCGCGACATGGGTCGCGCACCCATCAGCGGATCGAAGCCCTTGCGTCCGAGGAAGCGACGCAGGTTTTCAGTGAACACCGCCTCGACTTTCTTCTCGTGCAGTTGCTCTTCCAGCTGCATCAGGAACTTGTCGACCACGCGCAGGATGATCTCTTCATCCAGCGCACGGAAACTGATGATCGAATCCAGGCGATTGCGGAATTCAGGCGTGAACATACGCTTGATCTCGCCCATCTCGTCGCCAGTCTCGCGCTTGTCGGTGAAACCGATGGTCCGCTTCTGCAAGCTCTCGGCACCCGCATTCGTGGTCATGATGATGATCACGTTGCGGAAGTCGGCCTTGCGTCCATTGTTGTCGGTCAGCGTGCCGTGGTCCATCACCTGCAGCAGGATATTAAAAATGTCCGGATGGGCTTTTTCAATCTCGTCCAGCAGCAGCACCGCATGCG
>JAQGMC010000077.1 GCA_028292545.1 Paucimonas sp. | reverse complement strand
GGCAATGCCGCCAGCCGCGTGGGGCCGGTTTGCGCCAGGGCCTTCAGGCGACCAGTTTTAATGTGCTGCACCAGCGGCCCAGGGTTATCGAACATGATTGCCACCTGATTGCCCAACAGGTCCGTGGTTGCAGGTGCCGAACCACGGTAGGGAATATGGGTGAGTTCGGTATTGGTGGCCAGCTTGAACATTTCACCAATGATGTGCTGCGGCGTGCCATTGCCGGCAGACCCGTAGGTGATGGAATTCGGCTTGGCTTTTGCTGCAGCCACGATATCGGCGACGCTTTTGAAAGGCTGGTCAGGATGCGCCACGACGACGAAAGGCACGCGGCTGATCAGCGCAACCGGCGTCAGGTCCTTTGCCGGGTCATAGGGCAGCTTGGAATAAAGCGCTTTGCCCACTGATACCGGGCCGGTTGCCCCAAGCAAGAGAGTCAGGCCATCGGGCGCTGACTTTGCGACATAGTCAGTGCCGATCGTGCCGCCAGCGCCGGTTTTGTTCTCGACGATCACCGGCACGCCCAGGCTGTCACTGAGATTTTTTGCCACCAGCCGGCCAAGCATGTCCGTGACTGCGCCCGCCGAATAGGGAACGATTATTTTGATCGGCTTTTTTGAGGCGTCCTGCGCATGGGCGCCAATCGCTACGGCGCCAAGCAATGCGCCTGCCAGAAAGCGCTTGATAAAAGTTTTCTTGATCACCTGCCGTCTCCGTTTTTATTTTCAAGAACCCCCATGATACATAGGACTGCATGGATTCAATGGCTCAGGCTCCGTTGAGGGCGCAAGCGGTCTGCCCGCCGGCGCCAGGCGAGCCAGCCTGATCCCGCCAGGCCGAGCGCAAGCATTGGCAGGCCCAGCCACAGCCTTTGCCTCTGGCGCGCATCCTTGCGCAGTTCGCGCAGCACGAGCTGGTCGCCGGCGACGATTTCGGCGCGTCCGGCCAGGTATTGGCGCAGCCTTTCCTGTTTTTCCACGGACAGTTCAGCCCGGCCCCAGCGCAGGTCCTGCTCCAGCTGCCGCAAGCGTGCAAGCTCGGTCGTCGCTTCAGAAATCGCTTGCAGGCTGTCAGCGCGGGTGGCCTGCTGGTCCTCATCCAGGAACGCTTCCTGGATGAAGGGGACGCGATCTTCCAGCTGGTCGAGCCAGGGCTGGTCGGCCTGCGGGAAAGCCAGGAGAAGCGCGCCACACGCGGCGAGCATGGTCGCGCCGGCCTGCGCCAGCTGGCGGGCAGTCGCGCGGCGCAGGGCGAGCGTCAAGGCGACCCCTGCGAAGGCCAGGCCAAAAACCGCAACGATTGCGGGGCCGGTCGGGAGGTCGAGGCTCCAGGAAACCACAAGGCCCACGGCGGTGACCAAGGCGCCGATCGCCCAACCCAGGCACAGCCTGGCCGTGAGGCCCCGTACAAACAGGCCAGATATGGCCGCCGGCACGATCAGATAGGAAAACACCAGCAGCACGCCAGCCATGCGCACCGACGACGTAACGACCAGCGCGAAGGAGGCGTAGAACACCACGTCCCACAGCAGGGGAGGCGGTTTTCCTTCCGTCCCATGATGGCTGAAGGACGCGGCCAGCAGCGGCTTGCGCCGCAGCCAGTGCACGGCGCCGACCGCCGCGTAGAGCAAGGCGACCTGCAGCACTTCCTGGGGCGTGACCGTGAGTATCGATCCGATCAGTAATTGCTTGATGTGCTCCGAGCCCTGCGGCGCGCGGTCCAGCGCCAGCACCCCGAGCGCGGCCGACACGGCGTAGGTGATCCCGATCACGGCCTCCTGCTGCAGCGCTTCTTCATGCCGGCGCGCCCATGCAAACAGGAGCGCACCGCCGAGCGCAAAGAAAAGGCCGTACCAGTAACTGGCCTGGCCCTGCACCGGATGACCCATCAGGATCGCGACCGTGATGCCCAGGGCCGCAACCTGCGCCAGAGACAGGTCGACAAATACCACGCCACGCGCCAGCACATGCAGGCCCAGCCAGGCATGGATGCCGGTCAACACCAGGCCGGCGAGGAAAGGCCACAACAGGAAATCAAGCATCAGTCAGGGCATCACTCAGTGCAGCGCCTCTGTCAGGCGGCGGATATTGTGGTTGAACAGATCCAGGTAGCCGGACCCAGCCGATTCGGCGCCTGCCGAGGGCAGCAGGGTCACCGGCCTGGCCCCTGTTCGTGAAGCCAGAAGGCGCAGCAGGGCGGGGTTGGCATGCGGATCGGCGAGGATCAGTTTCACCTTGGCTTGCTTCATCCGGTCCACCAGGGCCGAGAGCTCTTGCGGGGAAGGAGGCACACCTGGCATGGGCTCGGCGGTGGCCAGTATGGTCAGGCCGAAGCGGTCTGCGAAATAGGTCCAACTGTCGTGCACGACCACCACTTTCAGGCCCCGTAGCGGTGCCATCTCCTGCTGCCAGCGCTCGATACGCTCGCGCAAGCGACGCACGAACGCTTCCCGGTTGGCCTTGAAGCGGAGGGCATCAGCCGGGCGCAGCCGGGACAGGCTCTGCTCTATGCCCTCGGTGATCGGTATTGCATTGAACGGGTCCAGCCAGTAATGGGTATTGCCCAGCGCATGGGTATGAGACCGGCTCTCCAGTCGCAGTCGCGGCGTTTCGGTCTGCAGCAGGCGGGCATGGCGCGAGGCATCCAGGACCGGCGTGCGGGCCGGCAGCCCCAGGCGACTGAACCAGGGCTCGTGGTCCAGGCCTATGCGCACCACCAGCTCGGCCCGGCGCGCCAGCGCCAGTTGGGCCGGCTTGATTTCAGCAGCGTGCGGATCCTGCAGTGGCGAAGTCAGCGCCTGCACTTGCACCATGTCGCCGCCCACTTCCTCCACCAGCGCCTTCAGGTCAGTGGTCGTGGCGGCAACCTGCAAGGGCGCGGCAAAGGCTGTGGGCAAAACCGCTGCCCACAGCGCGAGCATCAACAACAGGCGATGCATGAAAGCGCAGCAGCCAGCTTATTTCTTCTTGTCGAAGATGGATTTTGGAATCATGCAGTGCACGCCCTTGCGCACGTCCACCACCTGCGATATCCGGCAGTCGCCCACCATGGATACCACTGAATAGGCCTCGTAGCGGTCCATGGGCACGATCTTTTGCTCGGCCAGGAAGTTGACCGCTTCCCGCGTCGCATTGACCATGGCCTTGTTGAGGTCCTCGTCAAAGCCGACGGCAATGAAGTGGGTCTTGGTTTCGATGCGCGGCCAGTCCATCTTCATTTTCTTGTGCACGATGGGCTGCAGGACGATCTCTTTGTAGGAGCACTCGAGGGCAGTCAGGTTGACTTCGCCATTGCCCTGGCGGCAGTGCGAGTCGCCGGTCCAGATGAGGCCACCTTTCAGGAACACCGGGAAGAAAATCCGCGAGCCAGCCTGAAGCTCGTTGATGTCCATGTTGGAGCCGTTTTTCCAGGGGCGCAGCGTCGACACCGGGGCCATCGGGTCATCCTTCACGCCGCCCTTGCGGGGGGAAGGATCGTTGGGATCGATGCCTACTGCCAGCGTTCCGGGGAAGGGTTGCAGGTCGATGCTGACGCCGGGCTTGAACTCGGTCTTCATCTTCTTCAGGTCCAGCTTCAGGAAGCGGACGAATCCTTCCGGCATTTCGGTCGCCAGGGCGCCGATGGTCGGGAAATCCTTGCCGGGCAGGTTGAAGTTCACGCCGAATGCCTTGGGCACGATCTTCAGGATGCGGATCTCAAGCACATCGCCAGGCTCAGCGCCGTTGACATAGATCGGGCCCGTCATTGAGTGCGGGCCGCCACCCGGATTGGCCTTGCGCAGCTCAACGATCTGGTCCATCGTGATGCCGGGCTGGATCTTGTCATGCGAGTGCATCAGGGTTTCGATGGACACGGAGTCGCCTGATTCGATTTTCAGGCGCGGGGTTTCCTTGGGATCGAGCCATCCCCACTGCACGTTGTCCAGCGTGGCGGGCAGGCGGTGATGCTTGCCCTTTATGGGTTTCTCATCGACCTGGGCGAATCCTGGAACTGCGGTGAACGCGGCAAGCAACAGCACTGCGAAAATATTTTTCTTCAACATGGTCTCCTCCTTGGGGAGCCACAGTATTCGATGCTTATTTCCTGGCGTCAACAACGGCGAGGCTCGCCTGGAGAAGGTGCTGCGATGCAATGTGCGGGTCTAAAGCCGCAGCGGGCGGTGCCACGCCGGCCGCCGCGACAGCATGCACTTCGGAAAAAAAGATATTGTGCGCGCGCAGCATCAAGACGAACCCTGGTAGGGCTGCGGATCACTCGGCATGATTTCGCGGCCGCTGCAGTCTTGCGCCACAAACCTGGCATTTGAGGAATACGACGCAAGGCAACACGCTCAGTCAAACTCAAATGAAGCGTCATCTCCGAAGTTGCCAGCGAGTCGGCAACCCGCAAGCGAGAATTATCCCGGCCAAGCGGGCCAGGTGGATATAGCTGACAGTGCGCGATTGCAGGAGCCGCAGCACGTAACAACACTTGTCACGTTTGGCTAAGACTCCCCAGTATCGACACGGCTCTCCGTAGCCCTGACCTCACACCTAAATGCATTTCTAACGTCAACTCAATTTAGGGAGCGAGACCGTAAACAACGTGCCTGAACTCTTGCTGGACTGCGCTGTTATGGTGCCCTTGTGCGCTTCAGTTATCTCACGCGCAATAAATAAACCTAGTCCCAAGCTGGTTGAAGGGCGACCTTCCTCTTGGCCCCCACCCGACAGTTGAACGAGAGGGTTGAATATCGCTTGCAGCGAATCATCCGGAATTACTGGGCCTTGATTCCGAACCTGTAAGACGATTTTGTCCGGTTGTCCGGACGCTGAGATCGTAACGGAATGATCTTTCGATCGATACTGAACCGCGTTCGTCAACAGATTGCTTATCACTTGCTGCAGTCGGGGGCCATCAAACTCGCCGGTCAATTCCCCCGACGAAGTCAGCTCAATCTCACATACTTCGTGAGCCGCGCACACCTCGTCTACAGCGGCCTTGCATAACTCGAGCACGTCAGTCTGCCGACGGACAATTGGCATTCCGGTCCCAAGTTGGCTTCGTGAATATAGGAGCAAGTCGTTGACCATATGGAGCATCGTTGCGGCACTTCGCTTCACGCGCTGGCCTACATCGTTCGTATTTTCAGTACCCACGTTTGGTGCAGTAAGGTAATCCCCGGCCATCACCATTGCTCCCAAAGGCGTGCGCAAGTCATGGCCAAGAATCGCCAGAAATGTATCGCGGGTGCTGTCTGTTTTTTCGGTTAATCGTTCCTTCGACTCTGCCACTGCCTGGTCTATTGCTTCGTTGAACCGCACCATATCGTTGATGGTCGCCTCCGTCACTTGTGTGACTTGGGGAAGCCAACGGCGCAAAACGGTAGCGCGCAGGGCTCGAAATTCTGCGACAAGTTGAACCATCGTGAAGCCGCTTTCCTGGCGGAGTGTGCCATGCACGGATGCCGCGCTATCCGTCTCGTCTTGGGCCAGGCCTTTGGACTTTTCAGATGCTTGTTGCCGGCTTTGCTTTGAGTCGACTCCCCTTGCCAATTCTTCCAACATTTGCTTTGCATGGTCGCGCAGCGCGAGGTCGGTCATCTCGGCGGCTCCGGGGAGGAGCGTTCGGGCAAACGCTTCCCACTCCATCAAGATGGATTCCATGTTTCCGTTGACGAATGTGGATAGTTGCATTGTTGGCTCCAATGTCTTCGCTTCTTAAATTATTCCTGGCCCGAAAATCCCGGGCCAGGTCACTTGCCTGCGGGCCGGTTGCGCCGGCCCGACGGGCGTCGGGTGACGTCCCGGTCACAACATTCGTCCATGCCGGGACGACGCCATAGAGTATCTGAATCGCCGCCCAAAAAATTTCCTAGTAGACAAAGTGTTACTTTAGGGCAATTCGCGCGTCACATCTGCTATTGTGGCAGTCTAAATTGCCGCATCACCTCCGAAGACTGGGCCGTCGCGCCAGTCACCATTCCCACGCATGCGATATTCGCTGAGGCGAACGCAATGCCCAATGAGGAATACCCCCGTCATGACTCCTGTTCGCTTCGCTAAAGTCGAAGGCGCCGCCAAAGCACCAACAGGAATCGCTGGTTTGGATGAAATCACCGGTGGCGGACTCCCACTTGGTCGCACGACCTTAGTTGTCGGTGGTCCCGGCTCCGGTAAAACCATACTCGCGTTGCAGTTCCTCATGCATGGCGCCAAGCACTGCGAAGAGCCGGGCATCTTTGTCGCCTTTGAAGAAGCCTCCAGCCGCATAGTCGCCAACGCCGCCAGCTTCGGCTGGGACCTCGAGCAGTTGCTACCAGAAAAGCTGTTCTTCCTCGACGCGCAGCCCATGCCGGATATGCTCCAGGTCGGCAACTTCGATCTGATTGGCATGCTTGCCATTCTGGAGGTAAAAATCAAGGAAATGGGAGCGGGCCGTATCGTTTTTGACGCACTCGATATCGTGCTCGGCTTGCTCCCCGATCCTGCCGCACGCAGGCAGGAAATTTACCGGCTCCACCAGTGGCTGCTGGCTCACGGCATAACCGGAATGATTACGGCGAAATCGGGCGGCGACACGACCGACTATGGCAATGGCGCGCCGTTTGGTTTCATGCAGTTCATGGTTGACTGCTCGGTGATCCTTAACCATAGCGTGGTTCTCGGCGTCTCCCAGCGAAACCTGCGCGTCCAGAAATACCGCGGTTCGGTTTTCGATGAAAATGAATCGCCGTTTCTGATTGCACCACACGGGCTTGAAGTAGCCGTCGCACGCACCCTTGGCCGCACCGATGCCAATGTATCCAGCGAGCGCATTTCCAGCGGTGTGACGCGGCTGGATACCATGCTCGGCGGCGGCTACTATCGTGGTTCCAGCGTGCTCATCACGGGCTTTCCCGGTACCGCAAAGACGACCTTGAGCGGCGCATTTTGCGAGGCAGCGTGCCAGCGCGGCGAGCGCAGCATGTTCGTCAGCTTTGACTCGGACGGAACGGAGGTGGTCCGCAACCTGGAATCTGTGGGAATCAGGCTTGGTCCTTACATCGAGAGCGGGCATCTGCGCATGGTCTCGGCGCGCACCATCAGCGGCAGTGCCGAAACCTACCTGGTACGAATCAAGATGATGGCGCAGCAACATGGCGCACGTTGCCTGGTAATCGATCCGGTTTCCACCTTGTCGAAATCAGGGAACGAACACACTGCGCACAGCGTCGCGGAGCGCCTGATTGACTGGACCAAATCAGAAGGCATCAGTCTTGTTTGCACCAGCTTGCTCGACGAAATGTCTGACCAAAATGAGGGTGGCTCGCCACTTCAAATTTCCACGCTGGCCGACACGTGGATCCATCTTAATTACCTGGTGCAGGCTGGCGAACGCAATCGCGGCATGTCCATCATCAAATCGCGCGGCACGGCACACTCCAACCAGGTTCGGGAACTGATACTCAGTGATAAGGGCGTCACCCTGGCGGACACCTATACAGCGGGCGGCGAAGTGTTGATGGGAACAATGCGGTGGGAAAAGGAAAGCGCCGAGCGCCTGGCCAATGAAGAGACCGAAGTGGCTGAAAAACTCAAGCGCGTCATGCTTGATGCCGAGGAGGCCGAACTCGAGGTGCGTTTGAAGTCGCTTCAGACCGAGCTGATCGCCAAACAAGTTGAAAAAGCGCTGCTGTCGCATACCGTCGAGAGCCGCGAGCGTGAGCAAACTACAGGACGTAAGCGAATAAGCGAGCTGCGTGGAGCCGACGCTGCTGTTGGAGACGAAAAACAATCATCATGACGGTACCAACGAAGGTCAGATTCCAACTTTACATCGCAGGCGATGCGCAAAACTCAATCCAGTCTCTTGCCAACCTGACGACACTTTGCAAGCAAAATTTGCCGGGCCAGTATGAGATCGAGATAGTCGATGTGTTCCGGGAGCCCAAGCGGGCGCTGGAGGACGGCATCTTCATGACGCCGACGCTGGTCAAGCTGTCGCCGTCCCCAGTGCGAAGAATTGTCGGCACCCTTAGTCAGCCCTCATTGGTGTTGCAGGCACTGGGGCTACAAGCACTGCCGGCATGACCGACCCGACGACGCCTTCCACGGTGAACTCCGCCAACGAGGTGACAAAGCTCATCGAGACCTTGCATGAGAGCGTGCAACGTCTGGAAGAACTGACGGGGGGCGAAGTCGATTCCGTCACAGATAGCGAGGGCCGTACCTTTCTGCTGCGACGCGCCCAGGAGCATTTACGACTCAGCGAGGCCGCGAAACAGGCGGCAATTCTTGATGCGCTGCCCACCCATATTGCTTTACTGAATGCGCAAGGCTTGATTGTCGCGGTCAACCAGGCGTGGCGGAATTTTGGGCTTGCCAACGGAATGGAGGTGGGCGACGGCGTCGGTCATGATTACTTGGCCGTTTGCGAAAACTCGCATGAGGAAACAGACGATATTGCGCGACAGGCCGCCGACGGCATACGGGCTGTAATGAATGGCACGGCCAAGAGTTTCTCGCTTGAATATTGTTGCCACGCACCGACTCAGCAGCGATGGTTTGTCATGACAGTGATGCCGATGGCCGGCGAGTCTCCGA
>JAQGMC010000058.1 GCA_028292545.1 Paucimonas sp. | reverse complement strand
CGCCCGGGGGCGGGCTTCTCGTTTATGCTGGCGGTGTTGCACTCAATTCCCGCCTTACCAGACGCTTATCATGACTTCGCCGCAGCCCCCCGTGGACGACGCAGCCGCCGGCCCTGCCGGCAGCGCGCCGCTCGACGTCATTCCGCCCTGCGACTTGCCCACGCCGTGGGCCACGTTCACGTTGCACGGTTTTGTCGAACATGCCACCGGCAAAGACCATCTTGCACTGGTGCTGGGCGCCGTCGGCGATGGTGCGCCGGTGCTGGCGCGCATCCATTCCGAATGCCTGACCGGGGATGCGCTGTTCAGCCAGCGCTGCGATTGCGGTGCCCAGCTTGAAACGGCGCTGCGCCAGGTCGCCGCCGAAGGACGGGGCGTCGTGCTCTACCTGCGCCAGGAAGGACGCGGCATCGGCCTCATCAACAAGCTGCGGGCTTATCGGCTGCAAGACAGTGGCGCCGATACGGTGGAGGCGAACCATGCGCTCGGCTTCGATTCCGACCTGCGCGATTACTCCATCGTCAAACCCATGCTTGACGCGCTCGGCGTCGGTTCATTGCGGCTGATGACGAACAACCCGCGCAAGATCGCCGCGATGGAAGCAGCCGGCGTAGTGGTGGCAGAACGCCTGCCACTGGCGGTGAACCGCAATCCCGCCAACCAGCGCTATCTCGACACCAAATCCAGCAAGCTCGGGCACTTGTTTTAATAACTGCGGCCGCACCCTCCGCTTGAAAGGGAGGGATCTTTATTGGCCCCATATAGTCGAGCGGAGCTACCGTATCCCCTCCCTTTCAAGGGGAGGGTTAGGGTGGGGATGGGGTCAACGCACGTTTGCAGATTTGCTTTGGCGCCGGTTCAAACTTACCGTTAGTTGCCAACCCCATCCCCACCCCCGCCCTCCCCTTGAAAGGGAGGGAGCTTTCATGGCCCTGGATAGTCCGTCTTCCTTTCCACGCGCAGCACCCGTTCATCGCAGCGAAGCGACATTTGATGTTCTAATGCCCTTTTCCCCCAAGCCGCCTGCCCGTATGTCCAAGCCTTCCCGCGCCATCACGCCCGACCAGTTGCGCAGTGCGCGCTGGTTTGCCCATGACGATTTGCGCTCCTTCGGGCACCGCTCGCGCATCATGCAAATGGGTTATGGCCCGGCCGATTGGGTTGGAAAGCCTGTGATCGGCATCATCAACACCTGGTCCGACATCAATCCCTGCCATTCGCATTTCCGCCAGCGCGTGGAAGATGTCAAGCGCGGCGTGCTGCAAGCCGGCGGCTTTCCGCTGGAATTGCCGGCCATTTCGCTGGCGGAGAATTTCGTCAAGCCGACCACCATGCTGTACCGGAACATGCTGGCGATGGAGACGGAAGAATTGATCCGCTCGCATCCCATCGATGGCGCCGTGCTGATGGGCGGTTGCGACAAGACGACGCCCGGCTTGTTGATGGGCGCCACCAGCGCCGGCGTGCCTTGCATCTATGTGCCGGCCGGCCCTATGTTGCGCGGCAACTGGAAGGGCAATGTGCTGGGTTCCGGTTCGGATGCCTGGAAATATTGGGATGAACGCCGCGCCGGCAATATCAGTGCCGACGAGTGGCTCGAAATCGAAGGCGGGATTGCGCGCAGCCACGGCACTTGCATGACCATGGGCACGGCCTCGACCATGACTGCGATTGCAGAATCGATCGGCATGTCGCTGCCCGGCGCATCCTCCATTCCCGCTCCGGACGCGAACCATGTGCGCATGTCTGCCGAGTCCGGCCGCCACATCGTTGACATGGTGTGGGAAGACCTCGTGCCCGCCAGGATCCAGACCAGGAAGGCATTTGAAAATGCGATCGTGGTCGCGATGGCGATGGGATGCTCAACCAACGCCATCATCCATGTCGTGGGCATGGCGCGCCGCGCCGGGCAAGACATTGGCCTGGATGATTTCGACCGCGCCAGCCGCAAGGTGCCCGTCATTGCCAACATCCGGCCCAATGGCGACAAGTACCTGATGGAAGATTTTTACTATGCCGGCGGCTTGCCCGCCCTGCAGTCGCGATTGCGCGAGCATCTGCACCTGGACCAGTTGACTGTCACCGGCGCCACGCTGGGCGACAACATCGCTGGCGCGGCCGTCTACAACGATGATGTGATCCTGCCGCTTGACCGGCCCCTGTACCAGGAAGGCGCGCTGGCCGTGTTGAAGGGCAATATCGCGCCCGACGGTTGCGTGATCAAGCCCAGCGCCTGCGCGCCGCGCTTCTACCATCACACCGGACCCGCGCTGGTGTTCGACGACTATCCGTCGATGAAGGCGGCGCTCGACGATGAAGCGCTGGACGTCACGCAAGACCACATACTCATCCTGCGCAATGCCGGCCCGCAAGGCGGCCCGGGCATGCCGGAATGGGGCATGTTGCCGATACCGAAGAAGCTGGTGAAACAATGCGTGCGCGACATGCTGCGCATTTCCGATGCGCGCATGAGTGGCACCAGTTACGGCGCATGCATCCTGCACGTGGCGCCGGAAGCCTATATCGGCGGTCCGCTGGCGCTGGTGCGTACCGGCGACATGATCACCGTCGATATCCCTTCGCGCAGCATCAACCTTGACATCAGCGCAGATGAATTCGCGCGCCGGCAGGCAGCCTGGAAACCGCTGCCCAAGCGCTTCGAACGGGGTTATGGCTGGATGTTTGCTCAACACATACAGCAAGCCAATGAGGGATGCGATTTCGATTTCCTGCGCACCGATTTCGGCGCGCCTGTCGGCGAGCCCGACATTTTTTGAATGCTGCAAAACATGAACGGGCAGGAAAGGGATAACCCGGTGATGCTCGGTACCGCATGAAGGCCGCATGAAGGCGGCTCGTGGGGGGCGCTTGTGGGCCCGTGGGTCGCTTGTGGTCACCTGAGCAGCATCGCGCTTGGCGCAATGCGGGCATGACGGTGAAGCGTAGCGGCGACCAACCCGCCAGTGGCCGCGCCGGCGCGCATGCGGCCCTGCAGGGCAGGCTTATTGCTGACGCATTGCAAGCTTTGTAATGTTCACCAAAAGGAGTCACTGAAATGATCGTTTCCCTGCGCGCCCTCTGCCTGGCCTGCGCCAGCATGCTGGCCTTGGCCGCGGCCCATCCAGCCTTGGCCGATGCAGCCTATCCCGCCAAGCCGATCCGCATGATCATTCCTTTCCCGCCGGCTGGCGCGACCGATATCCTGGGCCGCGCCGTGGCGCAAAAAATGTCCGAACAACTCGGGCAGCAGATCATTGCCGAAAACCGGCCCGGCGCCGGCAGCACCATCGGCGCCGACCTGGTCGCCAAGGCGGCGCCGGATGGCTACACCATCCTCATGACTTCCGGCTCGCTGTGCATCGCCGCCAACCTGTACAAAAAGCTTTCCTTCGACGTCAACAAGAGCTTCGCGCCAGTGGGCATGGTGGGACAGGTGCCGCAGGTGCTGGTCGCCACCAACAGCCTGCCGGCCAGGAATGTGCGCGAACTGATTGCGATGGCCAAGGCCAGGCCGGGGCAGGTGAATGCCGGATCGCAGGGCAATGGCACGCTGTCGCACATGGAACTGGAACTGTTCAAGAGCGCCGCCGGCGTGAACATCCAGCACGTACCCTACAAGGGCAGCAGCCAGGTGATACCGGACCTGATCGCCGGTAATGTCCAGCTGCTGTTCGATAGCGTGCTGTCCTCCGCATCGATGGTAAAGACTGGCCAGTTCAAGGCGCTGGGCGTGGCCAGCGAAAAACGCTTGCCAGCCTTGCCGGACGTGCCGACGATGGCTGAATCGGGCTTGCCCGGCTTTGATGTGAGCAACTGGTTTGCCGTACTGGCGCCGGCCGGCACGCCGCGCGAGGTCGTGGTGAAGCTCAATGCAGCCTTGAACAAGGCGCTGCAAATGCCCGACCTGCGCGAAAAGCTGGCGCAACAGGGCGCGGTGCTCGAATCGAGCACGCCCGAGGTGCTCGGCGCCCTGATCCGCAAGGATGTCGACAAGTGGGGCAAGGTCATCCAGCAATCGGGCGCGCAGATAGAATGACCAGCGCCGTGCGCTTGGGGGCGCGCTGAGTGGAGCCGGTGCGACACATGGTCCACCATTACCCGCGGCTGGCTTTCGGGGTTGCGGTTGGCTTGGTGGTCGCCCTGGTCCCGGCATTCGGCGATGCGCTGCAGCGCTTGCTGATTGCGTGGAATGCCGGCGTCTGGACCTACGTGTTGTCAATTGGCTGGCTGATGTTCCGCGCCAGGCCAAATGAAGTGCAAGCCATCGCCGAGAAAGAAGACCACAGCCAGCGTTTCGTTTTCGGCATCCTGTCGCTGGCTTCGCTCTTGAGCCTGGTCGCGATCACGGTCGAGCTGGTTGGCGCCGGCCGGCTGCCGCTCGGTACCCGCCTTTACCACTACGGCTTCACACTGGTGACCCTGCTGGGTTCCTGGTTGTTGCTGGGGATCGTGTTCACCATCCACTACGCCCACCTGTACTACCGCACCGGTTCGCAACCGCGCCCGCTCAGTTTTCCCGGCCCGCGCGAACAGCCTGATTACTGGGATTTCCTTTACTTTTCATTCACGATTTCAGTCGCAGCCCAGACGTCGGACGTGGTTGTCACTTCGCACCTGATGCGGCGCGTGGTGCTGGTGCATTCGGTCATGGCTTTCGTGTTCAATGCAGCCATCCTCGGGCTGACCGTGAATATCGCCGCCGGCATGCTGGGCAAGTAGTGGCAATGGCGCATGGCGCGACGGCGGCTGCCGCGTGGAGGCAACCGGCGCAGGAGGCGGCTGCGGCGCCCCGCCTTAATGCAGCCGGGCGTGGATGCGGCGCGTCAGGCGCCACACGCCGAACAACACCAGCGGCACCATGCCGCCAGCGGCCATTTCGGGATTGATCGGCACGCCGGTCGCTTTCAACGACTTGCCGGCATACAGCAACAGGCTCACGACGTAATAGGAAATGGCGGCAATCGACAAGCCTTCCACGGTTGCCTGCAGCCGCAGCTGCAATTCCTGCCCGCGCGTCAGCTTCGCCAGCAACTGCTGGTTTTGCTTTTCGGTCGCAATATCAACCCGCGTGCGCAGCAGTGCGCTGGTGCGCTCTATGCGTTGCGACAGCGATGAAAGCCGCGCTGCCGCCGCCGCCACCGTGGCAATTGCCGGCGACAGGCGGCGCTGCATGAATTCGCCGATCGTTTGGGTACCCGGCACCGGCCTTTCACGCAGCTCCGCAATGCGTTGCCGCACCAGCGCGTCATAAGCCTGGGTGGCGGAAAAGCGGTAGGCATACTGCGCCGTGGCGCGTTCGACCCGGGCCGCGACATGGATCAGCGTATCGAGCAGCATGTCCTCGGATGCCGCGCGGCTTTCAAGCTCGGCCGTAATGCCAGCCAGGCCAGCTTCGCTTTGCGCCAGCACGGGTTGCAATTCCTTGGCCGCGGGCAGGCCGCGCAAGGCCATCAAGCGATAGGTTTCCAGGTCGAGCAAGCGCTGCGCAATGCGGCCGGCGCGTGCCGGCGTGGTATCGGGCCGCGCAATCACCAGCACCCGTTCGTAGCCATCGGCATGCAGCCGGAAATCAGTCAGCGCCAGCGAATGGCCATTGCCCAGCAGCGAGGCGACCACGGTGCGCCCGCCAAACCATTGCTGGGCCGCGGCCAGCGCATCCTCTGGCTGGCTGACGTCGCCACTGGTCAAAACCAGCTGGATGGCGGCGATGGTACGCCCCGGTATGCCGGCCAGCCATGCCGGCGCAATGCACAGCGCGTCGGCCACGGCGGCCGCTGCGCCATCGGCCAATGCGGCTGGCGGCAAATCCTGGATCAGCATGTAACGGGTGAATTCGCCATGCCGTTCCCAGCGCAGCACGGCTTCGCCCAGGGCCAGGCCCAGGAAGTTATGTTGCAAGTCGCCCGCCGTCAGCCGGCCCTGGCCCGGCAGCCGGTTCAGATGCTCGCATTCCTGCGCGCGTTCGACGCCATCGTTGAGCACGGCAACAAACATCACCAGCGCCGGCAGGCGGATGCGGGCCGGCGGCCGGGCGTGGACTTCGTCATGCACGATGACGCGCAAAGGATCGGCCGGTGGCAGCAGCGCCATCGATTCAGTCGATACGACGGCTGGCAACGCGTCCGGTGCGGGAAGCGGGGAAGTGGGTGCTTTCATGAGGGCTCGACGGTATCACCGCCTGGCATACCCTCGCAAGTTGGTTGCATCCGGCGCGGAAAACGCCGAAGTGTCGGGCTGCGGGCGCATCCCTCAATCGATCAACGATTGAAGATGCGATGAATCGTTAATGTCGCAGGTGGCAGCGCTGCTTTTTCATGTCGCCGCTGCTGCATCCATACGACACGAATCTGCCGCGGACCGGGCGGTCCGCGGCCAAATGCAATCGATCAATGCGCAACCGATCGGTGCGCAATCTCAATGCGCAATCGCCCCCGGCTTGGGTGGCACGCTGCCGCGCCAGGCGCCGGTTTCGTGGCCGCGTTGTTCCAGCATTTCCTTGAAGCGGGTAAGGTTCTGGTGCAGTTCCATCTTTACTGCGCCCATTGCATCGCCCGCCTGTTCCAGGAAATCCTCAGGCGTGTATTGCATCTCAAGCCGGATGCGGGTGCGGCCTTCGCCAATCGGCTCGAATGTCACGCTGCCGCCATTTGGCGTGCCGCTGGTGCTGCGCCAGGCAATGCGCCGGTCCGGGACCTGGTGCGTGATTTCCGCATCCCATTCCTTTTGCTTGCCGGCCACCGTTGCCTTCCAGTGCAAATGCGTATCGTCGAGCTGGCGCACTTCCTGGACGCTGTGCATAAACTTTGGAAACTCTTCAAACTGCGTCCACTGGTTGTATGCAGTGCTGACGGGCACATCAACTTCGATGGTGTCGGCCACCGAAGACATGCCTTGCGCATTGCCACGGTTTTTCATTTTCTTGGAGAGCATGGCGCCTCCAACTGCCAATGCCGCCACTGTCGCGATTCTTCCCAGCATGTCATCACTCCTTGATGTTGTTCTCACGGTAACGGGCTGGCGCTCTGTCTTGCTAACCCGGCTAGCTTAGGACGCGCATCTGCGCCGCAGGTTCAGCGCCGGCTCGATCGGTGTGATGCAATCCAGGGCCGGCGCGGGAAATTCGTTGCGCGAAATTTCGCGTCGCCGTGTCGGCCGGCAAGGCCTGGCGCTTACCGCTTACAATCAGGCTCAGCCCAAGCAGCGCTCAGCCCAGGCGGCGCATACCCACGGCAGCTATGCGCGTTTCCTTTTCCCTCTTTCCCGGCAAGCTATGCTCAACACTCCCCGTTCCTATGGCGCCATGGCAGTCGCGCCGCACCATCTCGCGGCGCAGTCCGCCAATGCCGTCCTGTGCGACGGCGGCAATGCAATTGAAGCGATGGTGGCGGCAGCCGCCAGCATTGCGGTGGTTTATCCGCATATGAACGGCATTGGCGGCGACAGTTTTTGGCTGGTGCTGCCGCCGGGCCAGGCGCCGGTTGCCATTGACGCTTGCGGGCCGGCAGCGCAAGCGGCCAGCATCGAGGCTTACACCGGCCGCGGTTTGAAAGCGATACCGATGCGCGGCGCGCTGGCTGCCAACACGGTGGCCGGTACAGTCGGTGGCTGGAAGTGCGCGCTCGACCTGGCTGCCGAACTGGGCGCACGGCTGCCGCTGGCGCGCCTGTTGCGCGATGCAATCGACTATGCAACCGGCGGCGTGCCGGTCACGCGCAGCCAGGCCGATGCCACCCGCAACAAACTGGCCGAGCTGAAAGACCAGCCCGGCTTTGCCGGCCAGTTCCTGATCGATGGCGCCTTGCCGCAAGCCGGCCAGCGTTTCCTGCAGCCGCGCATGGCAGCCACCCTGCAAAGCCTGGTGGACCAGGGCCTGGACAGTTTCTACCGTGGCGCGCTGGCGCAAGACATTGCGCGCGACCTGGCTGAAGTCGGCTCGCTGGTTGGGGCGGCCGACTTGCAAGCCTGCCATGCCACGCGCAAGACGCCGCTGCACTTGCCGCATGCAGCCGGCGACCTGTACAACATGACGCCGCCGACCCAGGGCGTGGTGTCGCTTGCGATCCTGGGCTTGCTTGAGCGCGCTGGCTTGTCCAAGGTAGAGGCCGACAGCGCCGACCATGTGCACCTGGTGGTGGAAGCGACCAAGCTGGCCTTTGGCTTGCGCGACCGCTTCGTCACCGACCCGGCTGCGATGGGCGTGGATGCGCAATCCCTGCTGGATGCGCAGTCGCTGGACCAGCTGGCCAGCCGCATCGACCCTGCGCGCGCCGCGCCCTGGGGCCAGGGACGTGGCCCGGGCGACACGATCTGGATGGGCGTGATCGACCGTGACGGCATGGCCGTCTCTTTCATCCAGAGCATTTATCACGAGTTCGGCAGCGGCATCGTGCTGCCGCGCACCGGCATCAACTGGCAAAACCGCGGCGCTTCGTTCAGCCTCGATCCCAAGGCGCTGCTGGCGCTGGCGCCGGGCAAGAAACCGTTCCATACCCTGAAT
>JAQGMC010000032.1 GCA_028292545.1 Paucimonas sp. | reverse complement strand
AAGCAGCGAACGCAGTACCTGGAGCCGTCTCACCCACGACTTCGCCACCGCCTGGCAAGCCTGGCTGGGCGACGATGAACGCACCGTCTGGCTGCATGCAAACAACCTGGGTGCAGTCGAAGCCGCCACTTCGGAAGATGGCAGCCTGGTCTGGCGCGCCAGCTATCAGCCATCCGGCCAACTGAAAGTCGTCGCGCGCGACTTCGCCTATAACCTGCGCCTGCCTGGGCAATACGAAGATGCCGAAACCGGCCTCTTCTACAACGGCCACCGCTACTACGACCCTCGCCGCGGCGCTTACCTGACCCCGGATCCGCTCGGCACACCCGATGGGCCGAACCCGTATGCGTATGTGGGAAGCAATCCGTTGCGATATGTGGATCCGCGCGGGTTGGTGTTGTTTGCGTTTGATGGGACGGAGAACAGTAATCCGGTGCTGAATCCGAATGTGGACACGTTATCGAACGTGGCGGAGTTTTTTGATCTGTATAAAGACGGAAATAGTCGCTACATTTCCGGCGTTGGGACAGTGGACATCAGCGACCCATCACGTCCAATCGAAGCACCTATCCTGGATGCGGGGGTGAACTGGAGCGGCAAAGCACGCATAGATCGCATGATGGAATATTTTCAGAAAGAAGCAGATCTAATCGAAGACGAAGTGGTCATGAATGTCGATATCGTTGGCTTTAGCCGCGGCGCTGCCCAATCGCGCGATTTCGCCAATCGACTCTCTATCGATACAACGATGGCGTCTGGTTCGGACAGCGGCTGGTACAGCTATACACAGATTGGGACCGGAGCCAAACGCTGCCAAAAGCTCAAATTCCGCTTCATGGGCCTTTTCGATACCGTGCTTTCGACGAATTGGTCAGGCTATACGTACAACCTGGCAATCCCATCAGCATTCAACTATGTCGCCCAAGCCGTCGCCGTGAACGAGTATCGAGGTCACATCTTGCCACTCGGCCGGGCCAACGTGACTGATCCGCATTCGTGGGGGGCTTTTCCGCTGGAATCTATCATGGGTTCTTCGGAGCCAGAAACGCAAACTAGGATAGAGCGCGGCTTCATCGGCGCACACTCCGATATTGGCGGTGGCTTTCAAGACAATCAGCTTTCGAAGGTAGCACTCGCATGGATGCTCGAACAAGCCGAAAAGTCAGGCGTAAAGCTGGCGAGCAGGCCGCTTTCTATCCTATCTGACCCCGTCCTTCACGATAAAAGCGACGCTATCCGGTTCGGTCCACCGGCAATCGGCTCGCCTCTGGGTCGGGACGCCGATTGGAACAAGGAATATGACATCCCGTTGGCCACTACCGAGGGAACAGGCGCTGAAGACAGGAAGGTGCGCTATCTCAATGGCAGCACCACTACACAGAGAAAAATGACGGATATCGGAATGACTTACGCGGAGGCCGAGCAGTTTATTTCGTACGATGCACAGCGCAAACGGAGTGACAACGTAACCGGAACAGTTGACATAGGAGGCTACCTTGCCTGGCTTCGACTGAACGGCTACGGACTCTCGAATCTGGCATCGCAATAGACATCGAACTATCAAGAAAGAGGGCAACATGCCACAGCTATCCAGAGTGATACTGGCGGGGTTTCTCGCGATGATCGGCGGTTCCGTGCCCGCGATGAATGTCAGTTACGGGCAGTCCGAATCATCGTCCAAAGACAAATTTGAGGGCGTCTTTGGAGTCGTGTTGAGGCTCGATGCGGCCGTGCCCAAAGAAGGTGTGACGATTACATCCGAGACTGGCGCAAGGATCGCGGCTCCAGCGCTTTTGGGCCTTAACAGGGTTGATAACCGTACCTATACCGACAGGCGCAGGCCAGTTCCCACTGAAATCCACGTGACATGGCGTGAAGGCGAATACTCACGTGCTCCTGAAGGGGGAAGGTGGATAGGCGGCCGCTTGGTCGGTGACTACAGGGTGCCGGTTGCTGAACGCATTCCTGACGAACTGCTCGACTACATCCGCCGAAACGGCGGAGCCTTGCGCCTGAAAATCCGCTTGAAAGATGACGGCGTACTGATCGGCTGGGACGTAGAGGAATGGTACACGACGAAATATGGACGAGGATTGCGCTGGGTTCGTCCAGGCGGAGACTTCCGTGAGGCCCAGATTGATAACGGAAAAACCACGGATCCTGGTTGGCAGAAATGAAGAAATGCAATCCAGTAAAAGCGCTGGCCGGTCTTTTCTGACTCACGGAAGCGTAGTCCGACAAGGTCAAAGAGAATATCGCACCTGATCAAATGCGTGGGACTGAATCGCCCGGCTGTATCGACCCGGCGCGCGCGGCGATCAAGTAAGTAAAAAGCCGGCCCGCCCCTGCAAGAAACCGTCAATCCGGTCGGACACCGGTGCCCGCTATGCTGTATCCATCGCCGCAAAATAAACAAGATCGACAAGCCAGGCAAGATCGTGAAAATGAGTGCTCTCACCGTGCCTCATGCATGCGCCCCGGGATGACGAGACGAAGTCTCTCTCACCGTGTCCCGTACCAGCGCGGCGACCAACCTGGAGGGTTACGCTTTGACAGACAGATTCAATGGCGTGTACGGCGTGGTGCTGCGCGTGGATGCGACCACCCCGAAGAGTGGCGTGACAATCTCTTCCGATTCGGGCGGCAAACTCAGCCTGCCCGGCGGCTTGCGACTGGAACAGGTCGACGCCACGCCTTATACCGACCGCTACCTGCCGGTTCCAGAATCGCTGCACGTAACCTGGCGCGACGGGAATTACAAGCTCTCGCGCGAGGAAGCCTGGATCGGCGGGCGCGTCGCCGGCAAGTACACAGTCCCGGTAGCTGAACGCATTCCAGACGCCTTGCTGGAATTCATTCGGCAAAACGGCGGCGCCTTGCGCATCAAAGTACGGTTGCAAGATAACGGTGTACTTATCGCCTGGGATGTCGAGCAATGGTATGCATCCAACACTGGCAGGCGCCTGCAATGGGTGCGTCCGGGCGGCGATTTTATCGATCCCGAGGCGGCTGGAGCCGCGCTCCTTCAGGCGGTCGGCAGCAAGTAGCGGCGAACCGACGTTACTGCTTTCCCATTGAACGCCCGCACCTTACTCTCGGGCCGGCTGCCATCGCATGGCGCGTCCCGGTGGCATTGTTTGTGACGGGCGATTACAAGCCCGAACCAGTCTTCCCCAGGTCGGGGCATGCGACCGTCATGCTCAACGGCTTTGGCGCAGGGGCAGCACCACAATACCCAGGCAGATTACAGCGCCGCCCAGATCATCGTCGCGCCCGACGCCAGCATGATCACATCCATCATCAACCGGAACAGTTCAGGCTCCAGCTTCAGCACGAAGCGCTTGGCAACGAAAGAGCCAAGCATGATCGAAGAGCCAATGATCAAACCCTTCGCGATCGCCTCGGCCGGCAAGGCGTCGTACAAGCGGAACACGGTCGCCTTGCTCAGGTAGACGGCCAGTGAACCCGCCGCCTCGGTGGCGAGGAAGGCACCCTTCACCAGGCCAAAGGCCAGGAATAGCGGCACATTGATCGGTCCGGTCGACACCACCATGCCAGTCAGGAAACCAATCACAGCGCCGGCCAGCGCCAGGTGCCCCAGGCCGATGCGCATTTCGCGCGCCACCATCCAGCGCCGGATTGGAATCATCAAGATGAAAAATACGCCAAGTGTGATTTCCACCACTTGCGTGGGCAGCACCAGCAAGGTGCGCGCGCCCAGTGCCGCGCAGGGCGCGCCGGTGATGGAATAAGCCAGGCAGGCGCGCCAGTCCACGTCGCGCCACCAGGCCAGGATGCGCGACAGGTTGGCAAGCAAAGCAGCAACCGCCATCACGGGCACGGCTTCCTTGGGCCCGAACTGCAGCACCAGCACCGGCATCAGCATGATCGACGAACCGAAGCCGACAATGCCGCTGATGGTGCCGGCCGCCAGCGCAACGACCAGCACGAAAGCGTATTCGCTCAGCACCGGTTGCGCGCCCTTTCCATCAGACCTTGCTCAATCAGACCTTGCCCAATGCGCGCAAGATCTTTTCCGGGGTGACCGGTTGCGACCATACCTGGGCTTTCAAGGGTGCCAGCGCATCATTGATGGCATTCACCACGGCCGCCGGGGCGCCGGCGGTGCCGGCTTCGCCCGCACCCTTGGCGCCTAGCTTGGAAGTGGCGGTGGGCGTCTCGACGTGGGCGACTTCGATGTCGGGCATTTCGGCTGCCATCGGCACCAGGTAGTCGGCCATGCTGCCGTTCAACATGATGCCATTGGCGTCGTACAGGCATTCTTCATACAGCGCGCCGCCTATACCCTGCACGATCGCGCCGCGCATCTGTTCATCCACCAGCAGCGGGTTGATCACCCGGCCGCAGTCTTCCACCACCCAGTGTTTCAGCAGTTTGGTGAAGCCGGTATCCGGATCGACTTCGACATACGAAGCCTGGATGCCGTTGGTGAAGATGAAGGGATAGTCGCGCTGCACGTAATGCCGCGTCACCATCAGTTCAGACTGGAAGCCGGCCGGCAGCGTATCGGGCCTGAAATAGGCGATGCGTCCCAGTTCATGCAGCGGCAACAGGATTTCATGCGAATGCGCATCGACGATGGCGTCGCGCCGCAGCAGCAAGCCGGCGCGCTCGCGCTTCAAGATGGCTTCGGCCACGGCCAGTATGTTGTCGCGCAGCGCCATGCCCGCCAGCAGCACGGCTTCGCCGCCAATGCCCGCCCCGCGCGAAGCCCAGGTGCCGCCGCCGTAGGGCGTCACGTCGGTGTCGCTCATCACGATGCGCACACGGCTGATGTCCACCCCGACCGCATCGGCTGCAATCTGGCTGTAGATCGCTTCCGTGCCCTGCCCCTGTTCGCCCACGCCCACCAGCACCGTGATCGCGCCACTGGGCTCCAGCCTCGCGGTTGCGCCATCCTGGGCCGAAATGCGGGCGCCGCCGACGCCGTAAAACGCCGCGCTCGGATTGGTCAGTTCAATCACGGTGGCAAAGCCGATGCCGCGGTAGATGCCTTGCTGGCGCAGCGCCTGCTGTTCCTGGCGCAGCGCCGGGTAATTCATCATCGCTTCCAGCTTGGTCATGCAAGCCTGGTGCGACAGCACTTCGAGCCGGATGCCAGAGGCGCCGCTACAGGGATAGGCATCATCCGGAATCACATTGCGGCGGCGCAGTTCCAGCGGGTCCATGTCAAGGCGGCGCGCCGCCAGGTCAACCAGGCCTTCGGTCACAGCGCAGGCAATCGGATGACCCACGCCGCGATACTGGCAAGTCGGCGTCTTGTTCTGGAACACCACGTCGAGATGGGCACGGTAATGCTTGTGCTTGTACGGTCCGCCAACCAGGTTGACGACCTGGTTGCCCTCGATTGCGCTGGTGCGCGGGAACATTGAATACGGGCCGATGCCAGTCAGGTCGTCGATTTCGAAAGCCAGGATTTCGCCGCTGCGGGTGGCGGCAATGCGCCCCTTGACCCGGTGCTCGCGCGCATGGATATCGGTGGCAAACGATTCCAGCCGGTCGGCCACGAATTTCACGGGACGCTTCAACATGATCGACAGCGCGACGGTCGCGAAGTCGTCCGGATACGCATGCACCTTGATGCCGAAAGAGCCGCCCACGTCGCGGCACACCACCCGCACAGCCGCCTCGGGCAAATCGAACTGGCGCGAATACAGGTCTTGCATCATGTGTGGCGCCTGCTGCGAGTGATAGACCGTCAGCCTTTGCTGGCCCGGGTCCCAGTCGGCTATTTGCGCCCGCGGCTCGAGTGTGACGCCGGTGTGGCGTCCGAAATCGAAAGTCGCTTCCTCCACCACATCGGCGCGGGCAAAGGCTTCATCCACGCCGCCGGTATCCAGGTCGCGCGTGAAGCAGCGGTTGTCACCCAGTTCGGGATGGATCACGGGCGTGCTGGCAGCCAGTGCTGTCTCCATGTTCACCACCGGCGTGAACTCTTCCAGTTCCACGCGCAGCAATTGCACCGCATCCTCGGCCTGGGCCCGGGTTTTGGCGACCACCGCCACCACCGGTTCGCCCTGCCAGCACACGCGCTCGGGCGCCAGCGGATACTGGGGCGCCGATTTCATGCCGGGCAAATGCCCCAGCACAGCAACCCAGGGCTTGCAGACTTGCGCCATTTCATGGCCATCGACAATGGCCACCACGCCCGGCATTTGCGCCGCGGCGCTGCGGTCTATCGAGACGATGCGTGCATGCGCCAGCGGACTGCGCCAGAACACCACATGCGCCATGCGCGGCAGTGAAAGATCGTCCAGGTACTGGCCGCGGCCTTCGGTCAGGCGGCGCGCGCCACTGCGGGCAATGCTTTCGCCGACATAGCGCGGGTCTTCGGTTACTGCCGGCAGCGGCAGCGTGATTTTTTCCGGGGCGTTCATGCCTGCACCCCCTGGGCTGCCTCGCGCCGCGCCTGCAGCACTTCGCAAATGGCGTCGACGATGGCGTGATAGCCGGTGCAGCGGCAGTAATTGCCGGCGATGAAAGCGCGCACTTCTTCGCGCTGCGCATCGGGCTGGGTGACGACCAGTTCAGATGCCGCCATCAGCATGCCCGAAGTGCAAAAACCGCATTGCAGCGCATTGCGGCGCAGGAAAGCTTGCTGCAAGTCGCGCATTGCGCCTTGCTCGGTCAAACCTTCGATGGTTTGCACCGACTTGCCATCGGCCTGCACGGCCAGCACCAGGCAGCCGCGCACAATCGCGTCATCCAGCTTCACGGTGCAGGCGCCGCACACGCCATGTTCGCAACCCAGGTGGGAACCGGTCAATTCCAGTTCAGTGCGCAGGAAATCGACCAGGTGCTGGCGCGGTTCAACTTCATAACGGCCCGGCTGGCCGTTGACGGTGACATCGATGCTGCAGGTGCTGCGGGATTGGCTCATTCGTGTCTCCTCGGTCAGGCGCTGGCGCGGGCCAGCAAGCGACGCAGCAACACGGTCGCCAGGTGGCGCTTGGTTGCGGATGAATTGGTGAGGTCGGGCAGCGGCGCAAGCTGGCCGGTCAGTTCGCTGGCCAGCATGGCGGCGGCGTCAGTAATTGCCGCAGCGTCCAGCGCCCGCCCGGTCAGCAATGCTTCGGTGCGGCGCGCGCGCAAGGGCGTGGAACCGATGCCCAGGAAGCACAGGCGCACGTCGGCCAGCAGGCCCGCGTCGTGCCGCACTGCCAGCGCCAGGCCGGCGATCGCATAGTCGCCGTGGCGCCGCGCCAGTTCATCGAAGCCATAGCGCCAGTTCGGGGCCGCCAGGGGAAATTCCACCGCGACCAGCACTTCGCCAGGCTGGAGCGACGTGGTCAGCACATCGACAAAGAAATCTGCGGCAGCAATGCGGCGCTGGCCCTGGCTGCCCTGCACGATGATGGTGGCGTCCAGCGCCAGCGCACAGGCTGGCCATTCTGCGGCTGGGTCGGCATAGGCGAGCGATCCGCCAATGGTGCCCAGGTTGCGGATCGCGCGATGGGCGATATGCGGCACCGCCAGCTTCAGCAAGGGCACGTGTTTTGCCACCAGCGGATGGTTTTCAATTTCAGTATGGCGCGTCAGCGCGCCTATGCGCAGGCACTGCTCACCCAGGCTGACGCCAGTCAGCTCCGGCACCTGGTTGATGTCCACCAGCAGCGCCGGTTCGGACAGGCGCATGTTGAGCGTGGCCAGCAGCGTCTGGCCGCCAGCCAGCAGGCGCGCATTGTCGCCATGCGCATCGAGCAATTCAAACACGGCTGCCAGGCTGGCTGGCCGGGCATAGTCAAAGGGCGGGGCTTTCATGCAAGCCTTTGGGGGCGGGTCGGGGCGCGGCGCGGGATGCTCATGTCTCCTCCTCTTTCGGGGGTGCGTTGTTCCTGGCTTCGGCTTCTGGCTGTGATTTTGGTTCTGCTATTGCCTGTGCTTCTGCCTCTTTTTTGCCTATTTACCAGCTGATAAATAATATGCCACAATGTTTAACGCTTGGTAAATAACAAAAATAGCCAGCGCCCGCCACCCGGGCACACAGATCAAGGGGTCGAGAGGAGACATGACCGTGCGTCGCGCAACTGCATCCACTGGAGAAGCAAGTCCCGTGCGCCGGCGCCTGTCCGTCGAAGCGCGCGAGAAGCAGATCCTGCACGGCGCAATCGAATTCTTTTCCGAACATGGCCTGGATGGGCAGATGCGGGTGCTGGCGCAAGACATCGGCATCACGCATTCGCTGCTCTACCACTACTTCCCGACCAAGCAGGCGCTGCTGGAACGGGTGTACTACGAATTGTTCGAAGGCCGCTGGAAGCCGGAATGGGAAAAGCTGCTGGACGACCGCAAGCTTGACGTGGAAGAAAAGCTGGTGCGCTTTTACTGTGATTACGCCGGCACCATACTCGACCGTCATTTCGTGCGGATCTTCATTTTTTCCGGCTTGTCCGACCATTTCATCACCGACCGGTTTTTTGCGCTGCTGCGCGAGCGGCTGTTTCCGCGCCTGGTGCGCGAAACGCGCCGCCATTGCGGCAAGGTGTCGCGCGCCCGTCCCAATGCGCGTGAACTGGAATTGCTGATGGGCTTGCATGGCGGGATCTTTTATACCGGTGTGCGGCGTTATATTTACGGCCAGGCGGTGCATGGCGCAGAAACCAGCGCGCAAGACCAGGTCTACATCGCGGACCGCGTGCGGTCCTATTTATGGTCAGCCGGCCAGGTCCTGTACGGCCAGCCGGCAGTGGATGCTGCAGCGCCCGCCGCAGGCCGCGCCAAACGATCCCCGAAAGGAGCATGAACATGGCATTGGTGCTGAATCATTTTTCGATCCGCACGATGGACCTGGAAGCTTGCCGCGCGTTTTATGTGGACGTGCTGGGGCTGACCGTCGGCCCGCGCCCGGACTTCCCCTTCCCCGGGCTGTGGCTCTATCGTGGCGACCACGGCGACTACTACAACGCCGTGGTGCACATCATCGGCATCGACCCGAACGACCCGGCCGGCTTGAAAAAATACCTGGGCGACCGTGATCCGTCGCAACTGAAAGGCACCGGCACCATCGATCACATTGCCTTCTTCGCCGAAGGTTTGTCCGGCATGCTGGCGCACCTGGAGCAGCTTGGCATTACTGCCCGCGAGCGCTCGGTGCCGGGCCTGGGCTTGCACCAGGTTTTCCTGGACGATCCGAATGGCGTGGTCATCGAATTGAATTATCCGGCGGCTGAAAAGCAGGCGCTGGATGCGGCGCGCGGCCAGGTCGCCTGACATGGCGCGCATCCTGGTAGCCGGCGGTTCGCTCGGGGGCTTGTTTGCCGCCAACATCCTGCTGCGCGAAGGGCATGAAGTCGTCGTGCTGGAAAAGGCCACCGAGTCACTCGACGGCCGCGGTGCCGGCATCGTCACCCACAAGGCGCTGGAGCAGGCGCTGCTGCGCGCCGGCGCCCGGGTCGATGAAACACTGGGCGTGCGCGTCGAAGGCCGGGTGCAGTTGCAGCCCGACGGCAGCGCCGGCTTCACAATGCCGATGCCGCAGGTGCTCACTTCCTGGAGCCGGCTGTACCAGATCCTGCATGAAGTGCTGCCACCGCAAAATTATGTGCAGGGCGCGAATGTGCGCAGCGTGCAGCAAGATGCATCCAGCGTCACCGTGCATTGTGAGGATGGCCGCAGCTTCAGCGGCGACTTGCTGGTTGCCTCCGACGGCATCCGTTCGGCGGTGCGTGCGCAATATGCGCCCGAAATCCAGCCGGAATATGCAGGCTATGTGGCCTGGCGCGGCGTGTGCGACGAATACCTGCTGTCGAACTACACCTTGTCCAGCGTATTCGAAAGTTTTGGCTTTGGCTTGCCGCCGGGCGAGCAATTGATCGGTTATCCGGTGGCAGGCAATGGCAATTCGACGCTGCGCGGGCGTCGCCGCTACAACTTTGTCTGGTACCGGCCGGCGCCAGAGCCGGACGGTCTGAATGCCTTGTTGACCGATGCTGACGGCAATTTTTATGCGCTGGGCATACCGCCGCACAAGGTCGCCTGGCGCAATGTCGCGGCCATGCGTGAAGCTGGCCGCCACCTTCTTGCGCCGCAGTTTGCCGAGATACTGGAAAAGACAGCCCAGCCCTTCCTGCAACCGATTTATGACGTGTACTCGACGCAGCTGGCATTCGGGCGCGTGGTGTTGATGGGCGATGCCGCTTTCGTGGCGCGCCCACATCCGGGCATGGGCGTGACCAAGGCTGGGCTGGACGGCGGCGCGATTGCCGATGCCATCCGCCGCCATGGCGCAACGCCCGCCGCCAGCCTGGCTTATGAGGCCGAACGCCTGCAAGCCGGCCAGTTCCTGGTGCAGCATGCGCGCAAGCTGGGCGCCTACATGCAATCGCAGGCAGGCAGCAGCCGTGGCACGGTCGCGCGCAGCGATGAAAGTGTGGTGCGCCAGACCGCGGTCGACCCGGCAGAGATGGCAGCCTGATCGTGGGCCGATGGCATGCAATGCCGGCCGGTGGAAGATGTGAATGCCATAGCGAATAACAGCAGGAGCAGGAAGGAAAAAGCGGCAAGGAAAAAGCAGCAAAGAAAGAACTGAAAGGCAGTCCGGGCACAAGCGACAACGAGCGAAAACAAGCGATTACAAGCGACAACAACCGCCACATCGAGGAGACAAACATGACGCAGTCCACCACCCCAAACAAACATCGCCGGCTGGTCGTCGGCGCCGGCCTGGCTGCCGCCAGCTCGCCGCTGTGGTTCAACATCGCGCGCGCGCAGAATGCGCCGATCCGCATCGGCTTTCCGGTGCCGCTGACGGGCGCCTTCTCGGCGGAAGCGCAAGACCAGGTGCGCGCCGCCGAACTGGCAGTCAAGGAATGGAATGCCGCCGGCGGCTTCAATGGCCGCAAGGCAGAATTGCTGGTGCGCGACGACAAGCTCAATCCCGGCGAAGCCGCCACGCGCACGCTGGAATTGATTGAAAAAGACAAGGCTGACTTCATCATCGGCTCGCTGTCGGCTGCCACCCAACTGTCGATCAATGCCGTCTGCCGCGACCGCAAAGTGTTGTTCAACTCGATAAGCCAGTCCGACGCGATCAATGAAGCCAAGGACTGGAGCCTGTTCACCTTCCATGAAGCCTTGAATCCGCACCTGACCGCCGGCGCCGTGGCGCGCTATGCCTTCCCCAAGTTTGGCAAGAACGTGGTCTACCTGACGGCCGACTATGCCTATGGCCATGAAATGGTGCGCGGCTTCCAGCGTGCCGGCCAGCCGCTGGGCGCGAAAACGCTGGCGGATATCCGCCACCCGATCGGCGCTTCCGATTATTCGGCTTTCCTGCCGCGCATCCAGGCCTTAAAGCCAGACGTCATCGTGCTGTGCAATTTCGGCCGTGACCTGGTGAACTCCGCCAAGCAGATCACCGACTTTGGCCTGAAGTCCAGCGCCAAGGTGATCACGCCAGTGCTGCTGTACACCGCGCGCCAGGCAGGCGGCGCGGATGCTTTCGAAGGCATCCTGGGCGGCACCTCGTATTACTGGGGCATGGAAGACACGATTCCCAGCGCCAAGGCATTCAACGACAAATTCCGCAAAGCCTATGGCGGCGCGGTGCCCTCAGACTATGGCGCGCTGGGCTATGCCGGCGTGCGCAGCGTGCTGCAGGCAGTCATGAATGCCAAGGCCACCGACTCCACCAAGGTCAGCATCGCACTGCGCCAGTTGCGCTATGACTGGTACAAGGGCGAGCAGTTCTATCGCAAGTGCGACCACCAGTCGGTGCAGTCGGTTGCCATCGTCGAATCCAAGTCCAAGGGCATGAAAGACAAGTACGACGTGTTCAAGGTGCTCTCGGTTGAAAAACCGGACGAGAAAAACCTGCGCAGCTGCGATGAGCTGGGCCACAAGGTAAGCACCTAAGGGCCAGGGCCGGGGAAGGAAGCAAACAACATGGGTGACATCACGCTTTCGCTGCTGGCAGCGCAATTGATGACAGGTATTGCGCTGGGCGCAGTGTATGCATTGCTGGCGATCGGCTTGTCGCTGATCTTTGGCATGCTCACCGTGGTCAATTTCGCGCATGGCGCTTTTTTCATGGTGGGCGCCTTCCTCGGCGTGTACTTCCTGGGGCTGACCGGCAACTTCTGGTTCAGCCTGTTGCTCACGCCGCTGGCGGTGGGCGCGCTTGGCCTGGTGACGGAAAGGGTGCTGGTGCGGCCCTTGTATGGGCGCGGCATCGACTATCCACTGCTGCTCACCTTCGGCCTGTCGTATGTGCTGATCGAAGCCATGCGCGTGGCTTTCGGCATTGAAGGCATGCCCACTTCCACGCCGGCTGAATTGCGCGGCGCGGTCAACCTGGGCTTCGGTCATTTTCCGCTGTACCGGCTGTTCCTGATCGCCGCCACCGCCGCCGTCATCCTGGGGCTGTGGCTGTTCATCGAAAAAACCCGCTTTGGGCTCATCATTCGCGCCGGCTCACGCGACCCGGAAATCGTGCGCGTGTTGGGCATCGATGTGGCCCGGGTCTGGCTGCTGGTGTTTGGCATCGGCACTGCAATCGCCGGTTTGTCGGGCATCCTGGCCGCCCCCACCCGGGCCGTCAATCCAGAGATGGGGATACCGATCCTGGCCGAGTCTTTCGTCGTGACCGTGGTCGGCGGCATGGGTTCATTGCCGGGCGCGGTGGTGGCGGGCTTGCTGGTGGGCGTGGTGTTCAGCATGACGTCGCTGTTTGCGCCAGACCTGGCCGAGCTGTCGATTTTCGTGCTGATGGCGGTGGTGCTGCTGATCCGGCCGCAAGGCTTCTTCGGCAAAGCCGGACTGATGAGTTAAGGGCATAAAGCATCATGCAGAACCTGATTTCACTGATTGTGCGCCACCGGGTGGCGGCCGTGCTGCTGTTCCTGCTGGTGTTCCCGCTGGTGATGCCGTACGAAGCGCTGGCGGTCAACATCCTGATCTTTGGCTTGTTCGCGGTCGGCCTGAACCTGTTGTTCGGCTATACCGGCATGCTGTCCTTCGGCCATGCGGCCTTC
>JAQGMC010000023.1 GCA_028292545.1 Paucimonas sp. | reverse complement strand
AATAGGCTGATGGCCTCGACTTTGGTGATGCGTACTTGGCGAAGGTGTCGCTTTTGAAGCAATGCGGGATTGGTAAGGTCGTTCATGTGATTTCCTTTCTAGGGGTTTTTGGACGTAGCGAGAGGCTGGCCGCGGACGAATGAGGTTCGCGACTGAAAAAAATCAGGGTGTATTGCCAAGGCGGGCCGTTGTGCCGGCCCGGTATTCAGGGCGCTTGGGGAAGTTCAGATGGCATGGCGCGCAGTCATGGCAGGGCTTGCGGATGCAGCACCCGGATATCGTGTCCTGGCAGGATTCGGTCGGCCAGTTGCTTGATGCGCGCTGTCGACTCGTACCATGCTTCGAGACTATGGATGATCCCCGTGGGAACGAGGCTGTGGAAGTTCTCGTAGAGCGGACAGTGGTCGCTGGCCAGCATCACCCGTTCGCCTTCCGTCGTCACGAGCACGCCTTGCAAACCTGGTGTGTGCCCGGGAAGCAGAACGCATCGCACGCCCGGCGCGATATCGCAGTCACCGTCGACGATATCGAAGCGCTCCAGCGAGTTCAGGAAGTGGACGGGGTGCAGCTGGCTTTCGTAAATCGGCGCGTCGCAAGGCAGGGGTGCGATGGCATAGGCTAGCTCCTTGCGCTGGACAACGAAGCGCGCGCGCGGCAGCGAAGCATTTCCGTAGCAGTGGTCCCAGTGCAGATGTGTGATGATGACGGTGGTGATGTCGGCAGGGGCCAGCCCGTAATGCCCAAGGGCAGCCTCCAAGGCCTGCTCGGGACTACGGCGGAAGGGGTTGTGATGCTGCGTTCCCCAGTCCGGGTCGGCGCACGGGCCCGAATCCACGAGTATGGGAGTTGGGCCTCCCAGGATCAGATAGCCGAGACAGGGCGCATCCACACGTGTTCCAAGGCCTCGTCGCAGCGTCAATCCGCTCTTGTCGACGTTAAGAGTCCCCAAATCGAGCGGGTGAACGGTCAGTGCCATCGTTTGTCCAGGGTTTGCGCAATGCTTGCCGTTACAGGATGGGCGCTTCGGATCCGAAAGCCGCTTCGATCAGCGCTTTCATGTCTGCCTCGGATGTGCGCCGTGGATTCGGACCGACGTTTTTCAGGGCGATCGCAACGAGCTCCGGGATGCGACCGCGATCCACATCGATTTCTGCAAGATGCGTTGGCACACCCACATCTTTCACGAGTCGCTCGATGGCGTCACACACCCGTTCGGCAACGACCGATTCGTTTCCTTCGGTTGACAAGCCCAGTGCCTCGGCAATGCGAACGAATCGCTCCGGCCGGGCCGGTGCGTTGAAACGCATCACATGCGCCAGAAGCACTCCCGTTGCGAGTCCATGTGGCGTGTCAAAAAGACCGCCAAGGGCTCGCGCAATCGCATGGTCGTTCCCGGTTCCCGTGTTCGAGATGACAAAACCTGCAAGTGTCGAGCCCAGAGCCATGCCTGAGGCCGCCTCGACGTTGCCAGGGTTCGCGACGAAAGGCCGGAGATGGCGACCGATAAGACGTATCGATTCAAGGGCAAATACATCGGACAGAACACTGGCACGCAGCGATAGAAAACCTTCGATCGCGTGTGAAAGGGCGTCCAGGCCTGCGGTGGACGCCATCGACTTAGGCAGCGACGCCAGCAGCAGGGGATCGACCACTGCCATTTTGGGCATTAACCGGGGTGAACGGACCGACATCTTGCTGTTGGTCGCTGAGTTCGTGAGCGCGGCATTCGCCGTCACTTCGCTTCCCGTGCCCGCTGTGGTCGGTATGGCAATGAGGTAGGGCAAGTCTTTTTTGACCTTGTCCGTACCATCGTAGTCGCCAATCGATCCGCCATTGCTCATGAGCAGGGCAATGCCTTTCGCTGCGTCCATCGCGCTCCCACCGCCGAACCCAATGAACAGATCAGGCCCGAACGCCGCTGCACGCTCTGCGCCTGCGTGAATCGTCGTGTCGCGCGGATTTGATTCGACGTCAGAGAATATCTCCACCGCGATGCCCTGCTTCTTGAGCCCGTCCAGGAGTCCATTAGTGAGGCCGGCGCGATGGACGCCCGGATCGGTCACGATCATGACCCTATTTGCGCCCATCGCGAGAATCTCCGCGGGCAGCGCGTTGACTGCGCCTGCCCCAAAGCGCAGATTGATGTGAGCGGCAAACTGAAATCCGAGCGAGCCGGAAAATTCATTCATGAACATGGTGATTGTCTTTCTTTAAAGTAGGTTATGGGCCACAAGTTTCACTCTGCGCTAGCCCCGGAGACGCGCACGAGATCGCCCCATTTCTGGGTCTCTCGTTTCAGGAACTGACCGAATTCGGCAGCTGGCATCGGCGTGACTTCCAGGCCCAGGCCAGACATACGCTCCCGCACTTCCGGGATCTTGATGGCGGCCTGAAACTCGCGCTCCAACCTTGCAGCGACTGCCGCAGGCGTGGCCCGCGGGACTGCGATGCCGTACCAGACGCTTATCTCGTACCCTGGGATGCCGCTTTCGCCAACAGTAGGGATACCGGGAGCCAGTGGCGTGCGACTCGCACTTGTGACTGCGAGGGCTCGGGCTTTTCCTGATCGGACGTGTTGCATTAGTTCTGCGGGGGTTGCCAGCGTGAAGGTCACCTGCCCGGCCAGCATGTCGCTAACAGCGGGACCGCCTCCTTTGTAGGGAACATGAAGCATGTCGACTCCGCCTTTGGTCTTGATCAACTCACCGGCCAGATGTGCAGGGCTCCCCGCACCGGGAGAAGAGAAAGACACGGATCCCGGCTGCTGACGAGCCAGAGAAATCAGGTCGGCCAGTGTTTGCGCTGGATGTTTGGCACTGACAGCAACTACAAATGGCGCGGACGTCAACAGGCCGATAGGAACGAAGTCTTTCTGACCGTCGTATGGAAGCTTGGGATAGAGGCTCTGCGTGATGACAAATGGAGCCGCCGTCATCAGAATCGTGTAGCCATCAGCTGAAGATTTCGCGACGAAGTCTGTGCCGATGGTTCCAGCGGCTCCGCCTTTGTTGTCCACGATCACCGGTTGGCCCAGAGCCAAGGCCAGCGGTGCAGAGAGTACTCTCGCTACGATGTCGTTTGCGCCTCCAGGAGGAAACGGTACGACCAGGCGCACCGGGCGCGCCGGATAGTCCTGTGCAATTGCTGCGGAGCCTGAGGCGGCCATCAGCGAGACGACGATGAAGGAGGTGATGCGGTGGCGGAACGCCGACGAGCGGGTGCGGTCCAGCCGGAAGGGCTTGATATCATTCATTTGGCTTCTCCTTGGGCTGCCTCGATGGCAAGTAATGTGACGGCTGTCGAACTGCTGACGTCGCCGCCATCGATTCGCTGTGTAGCCCTCACGATCCGGGCTCCTGCCCGGAAAATGTGGTCACGGACCATCGCCTCGACCGCTTCAGGTTTGCTGTCCTCGAAGAGCTCGACGATTCGGCGGTGGTCGTCGAACGACCTCATCAAGTGATCAGGAAACATCAGCGACAGTCGGCGGTAACGAACGATCATTCCGTTAAGGGAGCTGAGCGTTTCTTGAATGCGGCGGTTACCCGACGCGGTGTTGATTGCGCCATGAAACTCGCCGTTGAGACGCGCGAACTCATCGTGGCCATCGGTGGCCAGGAGGGGCCTTGCTTCTTCAAGTATTCGGCGCAATCTTTTGGCAAGGCTGGCGCCGCCATTCGCTGCGGCGAGCCTGGCGGCCGATCCTTCGAGAATCGCTCGCATGTAGTACACCTCAGCCAAGTCATCCAGGCTCGGCGAATAAAAGCGCAGTCCGTTTTGCGTCACCTCCAGGACGTTCTCGCCAACCAACCGACGTACAGCCTCTCGGACCGGAGTTCTGCTTACTTCGAGCTCATTGGCCAGCCGAACCTCGGAGATAACTTCGCCTTTGGCAAAGCGGCCGCTTGCGACCATCTGGCGAATTGCGTGGTAAACACGATCGGCCGTAGGAGACTTGTTGTCCGAAGACATGGTGAGTACAGGGGTGTATGCAGGCATGCATGTAGTCTAAATCTGCAAACGCCCATTTGTCAACGGAGAGTTTCGTACTGGTTTTCCCTTATCCGGGGCGGCAATTCAGTCAAAAAGGTTTGTTTGTGCCTGATCCGCAGCGGTAATTCCGGCCTGCAGCGCGGCGGCGGCCGATAAACGCCATCCGTTACCACTTTGAACGCGAAGGCTGCTCCTACACCGCCTTGGCAATGGGCATGTCCGCCCACGCGGTCGTGTAGCCCGGCGTCAAGCGCTCCTGGCGCATGCCCCAGAGCCGGGTGTGATCATCGTTCCCGCTGCTGGCCAGGCGCACCGTGCCCTTGCCATATTTGCCGTTGAGCGCATCGATCGTCGCCATCAGCTTTGATCGCTCGCCAGTGGTCTCAGGCTCCAGGTCGAGCTCGCCCTGGTACAAACTGCCGGGCACGAGGTCCAGCAGCATGACACCGGCCTTGATCAGCTCAAACCCGGGCTGGTAGATCGAGCGCAGGCCCAGCACCGCGGCTTGCACCAGGCAGGCGGTATCGGCCGTCGGGCGGCGCAGCGGCACCACCGCGCTTTGCGAAAAGCGCGGGCCCGGGCGGTGCGGCGAGGTGTGGGCAAACATCAGCACTTCGCTGGCCACGCTCGCCTGCCCGCGCAGCTTTTCAGCCGCCCGGGCGGCAAACTCGCTCACTGCGTCCATGAGGGACCCGAGGTCCGTCCCCGGCCGGCCAAAGCTGCGCGTGCAGGCAATCTCTTTCTTCGGGCTCGGCTGCTCCTCCAGCGCAATGCAGGGCAAGCCCTGGAGCTCGCGCACGGTGCGCTCGAGCACCACGCTCCAGCGCCGGCG
>JAQGMC010000129.1 GCA_028292545.1 Paucimonas sp. | reverse complement strand
TTTGCGGTGCTGGGCTCGTGCTCGAATTGCTCCATCACGATAAACCCGGTTACCGGAACGAGGACGACCAGCGGCGGCATCATACTCAAAGCGGGCGGCTCGCCGGGCGCGGCCCAATACAACGTCGACATGAAGGGTTGCGGCAAGACGACGTGCGGCACCTATGCCGCGTCAGTGTCGCCAGCCTCCGTCACCATGAGCGGCGGTTCGTCCACCTGGACGGTCGGCAGTTTCACCACCGCGCAATCATCGTCGACCACCTATCCCAATATTCTTTACGTGGGCGCCAAGCTGACCATTCCTTCGGGCACCGGCGTCACGGGCGGCGTCAAGACGTCTGCCAGCTTTACCATCACGACCACACCGTGAAGACTTGCTTCCCGGTAATATCGCGTATCCTTGGATACGTATTCCATGACAAAAGCCGGCAGGTCAGCGAATCGACCGGACGCGGTAAGGCACAGGGGGTGACAGAGTGAAAAGAACATCGTATCTGCAAGCGGCCTTGCTGGTGGGCGCATTCTGTTCGCTGGTCAGCGGTGCGGCCTGGGCCGACTTGATGATCAACCCGACTCGGGTGGTATTCGACAAAAACCAGCGCGCCGCCCAGGTTGATCTCATCAATGACGGCACCAAGCCCGTCACCTACCGCGTGAACCTGGTCAACCGGCGCATGACCGAAGATGGCCAGTTCCAGAAAGCCGAGCAAGCCGCGCCCGGTGAACAGTTCGCCGATTCCATGCTGGTTTTTTCGCCACGCCAGTTCACGCTGCAGCCGGGCGGCTCGCAAGTGGTGCGGGTGGCGGTGCGCAAGCCAGGCGGCCTGGCGCCGGGTGAATACCGTTCCCACCTGAGTTTCGACCAGGTGCCAGACGGCGACAGCAACAGCAATACCAATATTGAAAACGTCAACAAGCAAGCCGCTCCCGGAGAAATTTCGGTGCAGATCACGGCCCTGGTGGGCGTATCCATACCAGTCATCGTGCGCGAAGGGCAGACCGACGCCAGCGTGACCCTGTCCGACCTGGCGCTGCGTGCGCCGGCCGCGCCGGGCCAGCCGCCCGTGTTGGCGGTGCAGCTCAACCGCCAGGGCAATCGTTCGATCTACGGCGATTTTGTCGTCAGCTTCCGCGGCGACGATGGCAAGCCGGTGGTGCTGAGCCGCGTCGGCGGCGTTGCAGTCTATGTTCCGAATTTGCGCCGCCGCGCCACGATCAACCTGCAAGTGCCCGCTGGCGTGACGCTGGCGCGCGGCACGATGTCAGTTGTCTTCCAGGAGCGCGCCGAGGAAGGTGGCAAGCCGCTTGCGGATGCCACGCTTGCCTTGCCCTGATGCAGTTTAATGGCCGGACAAAGCTGGCGTCAGCAAACTGACCCGACCTGGCCGCGCAGCATTGCGACGCGCTCCGTCGTATTCCCCACCAGACCCTGGTTGCTGCTTGCCTCGCTGACCCTGGCAGGCAGCTTGCTGGCCGGTGCCGCCCGTAGCCAGCCCGCGCCGCCGGCTGCACCTGCCGCCACTCCGGTCACGCCCGCTGCCGCCGCCAACGGCGCCAGCAAGCCAACTTCACTGTCTGCCGCCAACCTGGTGCTGCTGGAATTGCGCATGGATGGCTACCGGCTTTCGGATTCCATCACCGCTTACCAGGCTGGCCAACTGGTCTACCTGCCGCTGGGCGAGGTAGCCCGGGCGCTGACGATTGCCATCCAGGTCGATCCCGCCGCTGGCACCGCTGGCGGCTTCGTGCGCCGTGAAAACAGTGGCTTTGCGCTGAATGTGGGCACCGCCACGCTGGAATTGAGCGGCCAGCGCCAGGTGCTGGACCGCCCGGCCATCGTGCTGCAGGACGACGACATCTATGTCGAAACCCGCGCGCTGTCGCAATGGCTGCGCATCGACTTCGACATCAGCCTGAGCGCCCTGGTTATCGATGCCAAGCCGATCGAGCCGCTGCCGCTGCAGCTGCGCCTGGCGCGCGAGGGCAAGGCCGCTACCATCGGGCAGGCTGGCCAAGCCCCGGCCCGGCTTGACCTGCCACGCCTGGAACCGGCTTACCGGCTGGCCGGCATTCCCTTCATCGACCAGACTATTTCGGTGGGGACCCGGCGCGGCAATGGCGCGCATGAAAATTCTGCTTCCTACACCACGTACATGAAGGGCGACCTGGCCGGCATGCAGGGCGCGCTGTACACCACCGGCTCCAACCAGGAAGGTACTTCCCAGACCCGGCTGACGCTGGGCCGCAGCGATCCCGAAGGCGGCTTGCTGGGACCGCTGAATGCGCGCAACTTCGGCATCGGCAATGTGCCGGTGGCCGGCATACTGAACCTGAGCCGCACCAGCGACACTGGCCGCGGCATCACCGTCAACAACCTGCCGCTGGACCGGCCTGCGCGCTTCAACACCCACACGCTGCAAGGTGACTTGCCGCCGGGTTGGGACGTCGAGCTGTATTTCAACGATGCCCTGGTGGCGTACCAGCAATCGCGGCCAGATGGCCGCTACCGCTTCGACGACCAGCCGCTGATTTTCGGGTCCAATGAATTCCGGCTGGTATTCCATGGGCCGCAAGGGCAGTTGCGGGTGGAGCGACAGAATTTCATGCTCGATGAAAGCATGACGGTCCCGGGCAGCTTCTTTTACAACCTTGCCAGCGCACGCGACAGCGCCGGCTTGCGGCACTCGGTGGCGCTGGCCGAATGGGGCTTGAGCGACCGGGTCACGCTGGCTGGCAGCAGCGTCAACGACCAGCGCGCCGATGGCACGACCGGCCGCTATCACAGCCTGGGCTTGCGCGCCTTCGCCGCGCTTGGACTGTTCACCGGCAACCTGACCAGGCAGGCAGAAGGCGGCTTGCTCACCGACCTGGGTTTCAAGACCCGCTTCGGCCGCACTGCGCTCAGCTACAACCGGCTCCTGGCCAGCCGCGATTTCAGCAGCGATTTTTTCCCTACCGCGACTGACCCGGTGCGCTCGCGCGACCGCCTGCGACTGGATGGCCAGTTGCCGGGCAATTTCATCGGCGTCATGCCGTACACGGTGCAAGTGCAGCGCGACCGCACCGCATCGGGTGCGAACATCACCGACAGCACGGCCATGGTTTCCGCCACTTACAAGGCGGTATCGCTGAGCAACCAGCTGCACCTGGTCACCGCGCCTGGCACGCGCAGCATGGACGGCACTTTTTCCACCGGCAGCAATTTCGGCGCTTTCAGGCTCCGCGGCCAGCTCAACTACCTGCTGCGCCCGGAATACCGGCTGGCCGCGCTTGCCGCCACCACCGACCGCACGCTCAGCGGCGGTTACCTGGTCAGCCTGAGCGCGCAACGCGATTTCATGAACCTCGATACGCGCTTCAACCTGGCGCTCAACAAGAGCCTGGGTCATTTTGCGATGGCGCTGACCGGCGGCTACAGCGTGCATGGCGAATTCAGTATCGGCCTGGTGTTTTTCACCGGCGTGGCGCGCGACCCGCGTTCCAGCAAATGGTCAGTCAGCGCCTTGCCGCGCGCCGATACGGGCGCCGCCTCTGCGCTGGCTTACCTCGACCGCAATGCCAATGGCATATTCGACAGTGGCGACGAAGCCTTGAAAGGTGTGGGCTTCACGCTCAATGGCTCCGGCTTGCCCGGCCGTACCGGCGAAGACGGCACGGCGAGTGTCGAGCGGCTGCCTGCTTACCGCTTCGCCGACCTGGCCATCAACCCGTCGACACTGGAAGACCCGCAAATGTCGCCGCGCAGCAAGGGCTATCGCTTGTTGCCGCGTCCGGGCAATACGGCCTTGCTTGATTTCCCGGTTACCTATACGGGCGACGTCGATGGCACTGTGTTCCTGTTGCGCAGTGACAAGCGGCGCGGCGCCGGCAATGTGCTGGTGCAACTGGTGGACGAGCGACAGCAGGTGGTGGCCGAAGCGCGCAGCGGCAGCGACGGCTTCTATACCATCCAGGATGTGCCGCCCGGGCGCTATAGCCTGCGCGTCGCCCCGGCCCAGGTTGAGCAACTGAAACTCAAGGCCAGCACGCCGCAAGCGCTCAGCATGTCCGCCAGTGGCGACCCCGTCACGGGCCGCGACTTCGTGCTGGAGCGCGCCGAGCCGCCAAGTAAGTGATAACCCCAATTCCTTCAGGCAAGTACCGGCGGCACACTGCAAGCGTCTGCAGTATCGGGGCGATCCAACGATGACTTCCAAGCCCGCCGCAAGAGTGGGCTTTTTTATGTGGCGCGACAAGTCCGCAACATGCCGAAATGCACTTCCTGTAGAACCCCGGCCGGCGTGGCACAATAGTTGGCTTAGCGAATCGCAGGAGCAGGGATGGACCGAAAACAACAAGCACTGCGCGTCTTGATCGTCGACGACAATGAAGATGGCGCGAGCATGATCAAGACTTTGCTCGAAGCAATCGCCCCGGTGTCGGCCCAGATCGCGCTGGAGCCGATGCAGGCGCTCGATTGCGCCGCCTCCAATCCACCGGACCTCTGCCTGCTCGACATCGGTCTGCCGGGCATGGATGGTTATGACCTCGCCGCCCGCTTGCGTCGATCCCTGCCGCACGCGGTTTTCGTGGCGCTTTCGGGCCGCCATCGCGACGAAAGCAGGGAAGCCGCCACGGGCGTGCGTTTCAGTCACTTCCTGCAAAAGCCGGCGCGCCTGGAAGCGCTGCAATCGCTGCTGGCGGAAGTGTCGCGCGTGCCGCGCCGCGCCTGAGCCCGTTCTTCGGGTGCGTGCCGCGCGGCTTTCCTTGCCGCCACACTACACTTGCAGCATCATCCCCCTCATCCTCGCCCACGCCCCTTGCGCCAGTGCACCGTCCGATGGAGATTAGCATGCGCCCGATCCAGTTATTCGACGCCGAGTCGTCCACCTACACTTACATCCTTGGATGTCCTGCCACCGGCGAAGCAGTATTGGTCGATCCCGTCGACAAGCACTGGGAACGCGACTTGAAACAGCTTGAGCGGCTGGGCCTGAAGCTGGTCTATACGCTGGAAACGCATGCCCACGCCGACCACGTCACATCCTCCGGCAAGCTGCGCCAGGTGACCGGCGCCCAGGCCGGCGCGCCAGCGGGTTGCAATATCGGGCCGGCAGACTTGCAACTGATTAATGGCGATGTGGTGCGCTTTGGCCAGGGCCAGGGAATCCGCGTCATGCATACACCGGGGCATACGGCCGGCAGCATGTGCTTTGCCTGGCATGACAATGTCTTTACCGGCGACACCTTGCTGATCGATGGTTGCGGCCGCACCGATTTCCAGAGCGGCAGCGCCGAATTGCTGTTCGATAGCGTCACCCAGGTCCTGTTTGCCTTGTCCGATGCCACGCTGGTATGGCCGGCGCATGATTACAAGGGGCATTCCGCCTCGACCATAGGCTGGGAAAAACGCCACAACAGCCGCCTGGCCGGGCGCAGCAAGCAAGAGTTCGTCAGCCTGATGGGGGCGCTTAAACTCCCGCGCCCGCGCATGATCGACGTCGCCGTACCGGCGAACCAAAACCTGGGCCTGCCGCACAGCGCCTGAGTTTTCCTGGAGGACCGCCGGGCGGGCTTGGAACGCCGGTGCCAGCGTGCATAATAAAGTGTGCATTTCATCGTTTTGCCCACTTTGATGTGCAGGCAAGCTTGAAACCTGCATTCTGCCCGCTATACTGTGCATATGAAAGAAATGCACACTAAAACTGGCATGACCAACCTTCGTGAAATCGGCGGCATGATCAAGGACGCGCGGCTTCGCCTCGGCATCAGCGCGTCGGCGCTGGCCACGGCCAGCCAAGTCCATCGCAATACCTTGTCCGCGCTTGAACATGGCACCGGCAATGTGGAATTGAATACGCTGCTCGCACTATGTGAACAGCTCGGCCTGGAAATCATATTGGCGCCAAAACAACTCACGCAGTTCGTCGCGCGCGAAGAAACCGCTGCTGCGCCCACCTTGCTGCAAAAACGCATTGCCGCCCGGCTCCAGAGGACATGAAGCCAATATGAGCCTGGTGCGCGCCCTTCGGATCAGCATCGGCAGCGTCAACGCGGGCACGCTGTTTGACCTGGAGGATGGACGGGTCTACTTCCAGTTCGACGACAGCTATATCGATGACCCGGCGCGGCCGGTGCTCTCCGTGTCGCTGCTAGGCGAATCCGAAGAGGAAAACCGGGCCCAGTTGCGCAAGCCGCCAGACAGCATGCGCTTTGGTGGCGGCAACCGGCGCCTGCCGGTGTTCTTCCGCAACCTGCTGCCCGAGGGCGTGCTGCGGCGCCAGCTTGTGGCCGACGCCGGCATCGACGTTGATGATGAGCTGGGCTTGCTGGCTTATTGCGGCGACGACTTGCCGGGCAATGTGCAGGCCATCCCCGAAACGCTGGACCAGGCCCGGCTGGGCAGCCTGCTGACCCAGGGCCGTGACAGTTTTGAATTCAGCTCGCGCCAGTTGCCCACGCCGCAAGCCGTATCGCTGTCGGGCGTGCAACCCAAAGTCGACCTGGTGCTGGCGCCCGGCGGACGCTATGTGATGCGCTCCAAGCGCGCGCTCGACAATGCGCACTTCATTGGCAAGTTGCCGGTTTCTGATTACGAAGGCTTGCCGCAGGTCGAGCATTTGTCGCTGCAACTGGCGCAGGCAGCTGGCGTCAGCGTGGCGGATTCGCAAGTGCTGCCCTTAAAGGCCATCGCCGAGCGCCTGCCCTTCACGCTGCGCGACGAGGCGCGCAAATTCCTGCTGGTGCGGCGTTTCGACCGCGATGCCCCGACGCCGAATGGCCGCCTGCACATGGAGGATTTCGCGCAGGCGCTGGCCCTGGGTCCCGAGGACAAATACCGTGGCGATTACGCCTCGATCGGACTGGTGCTGCTGGCCGTTTCGGCTGACCCGCGCGCCGACGTGATGGAACTGCTACGCCGGATCAAGGTGAATGAATTGCTGGGCAATTACGACGCCCACGCCAAGAATTTCAGCCTGCTGTATGGTCCGCAAAACCACCAGCCGCGGCTTTCACCGGCCTATGACATCGTCGCCTATGGCGCCTACCTTGATGGCAAGGGACATGCGCTGCGATTCTTTCCCGGCCAGCCCGGCAAGCAAGCCGTGACGCCTTCGGTCGTGCGCGCGCTGGCCAATGTGTGGGATGTGCCGGAACGGCAGATGAGCGCGACCTTGCGCGAGACTGTCGGCCTTGCGATGCGCAACTGGCCTGCCATGATCGAGAAGTCATCCCTGAGCCAGGCACAGAAGCGGCGCTTGCTCGATCACCTGGAAGGCACGCCTGACGCCCAGGCCTGGCGCCGGCGCAACAGGAGCGCAAGCACGGGAGCCGGCGCCTGAGCCGAAGAACCGGCTGATGTTGACCTGGGCGCGCCAGGCCAGGCTGCATACACCGGCCCCGGGCTTGGGCACCATTTGACTACCCCGGCCCGGGGCGGCAATGGACTAGGCTACTGCGTCGAGCGCCTTGGCCAGGTTTTGCACCGTGCGATCGACATTCTTCAGCTTGTCCAGGCCGAACAGGCCGATGCGGAAGGATTTGAAATTCGCACCTTCATCGCATTGCAGCGGCACGCCGGCTGCGGTCTGCAAGCCGGCCTCGGCAAACTTTTTCGACGACTGGATGCCATCGTCATTGGTGTAAAAGACCACCACGCCAGGTGCTTCGAAGCCTTTGGCTGCGACACTCTTGAAGCCGCGTGCCGCCAGCAAGGCGCGCACCTTCTCACCCAACTCCCGTTGCCGGGCACAGGCCAGCTCAAAGCCCAGTGCCGCAGTCTCTTGCATGACGTCGCGCAGCACCGTCAGCGCATCGGTAGGCATGGTGGTGTGATACGCAAAGCCGCCTTGCTCGTACGCTTCCATGATCTGCAGCCATTTGCGCAAGTCGGCAGCAAAGCTGGTGCTTTGCGTCGATTCGATGCGTTCGCGCGCCAGCTTGCTCAACATGACGAAGGCGCAGCCGGCCGAGGCGCTCCAGCCTTTCTGCGGCGCGCTCACCAGGACGTCCACGCCGATATCCTGCATGTCGACCCAGAGGGCGCCGGAAGCGATGCAATCCAGGACGAACAAGCCACCGACTTCATGCACGGCAGCGGCGACTTGGCGCATGTAGTCGTCCGGCAGCAGGATGCCTGACGCGGTTTCCACATGCGGCGCGAACACAACCGCCGGCTTGTTGGCCTTGATGGCGGCGACCACGTCTTCAATCGCCGCCGGCGCAAACGGCGCCTGCGCCGAATCGCCCTGGCGCATTGCTTTCAGCACGGTGGTGTTGGAAGCAATACTGCCGGCGTCGAGGATCTGGCTCCAGCGGAAGCTGAACCAGCCATTGCGGATCACCAGGCATTGCTGATTATTGGCAAACTGGCGCGCCACCGCTTCCATGCCGAAAGTGCCGCTGCCGGGCATCACAATGGCCGACTGTGCCTTGTAGGTTTGTTTCAGCGTTTTGAGGATATCCCGCAGGGCGCCCTGGAAGCGTTGCGACATGTGGTTGACCGCGCGATCGGTATAGACCACGGAATATTCGAGAAGACCGTCGGGATCGACGTTGGAAAGTAAGCCTGGCACGTTTGCTCCAGCAATGATGAATCAGGATCGGCCGGGCCCGGTGTTGCCGGGCCCGGTGACAAAAGGGAAAGAATACCGCAAGGATGGTAGCCGCCGCACGCGCCGCACATCCGGCCCACTGGGACCGGGAAGCGGGCGCAGCCAGGCGATGGCTTGCGCCAGCGATTTACACTTCGGGCGCTGGTTTTTCGCCCAGGGCGATGTCGACCACCATTTCCTGCGCCAGCGCATCAAGCTGCTGGCGCAATTCATCGACGGGCAACTTCACCGGAACCAGCAGTTGCGCGCCGACCTTGAAAGTCTGCTTGTCAGACTGGGCGCTGCCGACGATCTCGGTGTGGATGTTTTCGATGCTGATGTTTTTCTC
>JAQGMC010000118.1 GCA_028292545.1 Paucimonas sp. | reverse complement strand
GGCACATGCACCGCATGCTTACCTTAACCGCTTTGGGTTGCTTGCAAGGCGACTGCCGTCAACCGGCCACAACAGCCGCATTGACCGATGTGGTGCTCGCGGCTGCCGTGAGCGCGGCAGCGCCGCTGCTTTGCGCAGGCAGCCGCCGGCAGCAGCAGCGCAATCCTCAGTTCAGCAGCGGTGCCAGCCAGCGTTCAACCTCAGACAGCGGCACACCGCGGCGGCGCGCCATGTCGTCGACCTGGTCCGTGCCGATTTTGCCAACGCTGAAATACTTGGACTGCGGGTGCGCAAGGTAGAAGCCGGACACCGACGCGCCCGGGTACATGGCAAATGATTCGGTCAGTTGCATGCCGATCTCTTCGCATTGCAGCACGCGGAACATCTCGGCTTTCACCGTATGTTCGGGACAGGCCGGATAACCCGGCGCCGGCCGGATGCCGCGATAGCTTTCCTTGATCAATTCCTCACCCGACAGCGCTTCCTGCGGCGCATAGCCCCACAGGTCGCGCCGCACGCGCTCATGCAATTGCTCGGCGAAAGCCTCTGCCAGGCGGTCGGCCAGCGCTTTGAGCATGATGGAGGAATAATCATCGTGCGCATCCTCGAAGCGCTTCTCGTGCTTTTCGATGCCGATACCAGCCGTGACTGCAAACATGCCGATGTAGTCTGCCTTGCCGGAAGACTTGGGCGCGATGAAATCGGCCAGGCACTGGTTGGGCCGGGCCACGCCATCAATGACGGGCTTGACCGTTTGCTGGCGCGCGCCATACCAGGTCAGCGCCACTTTGCTGCGCGACTCGTCGGTATAGATTTCAATGTCATCATCATTGATGCTGTTGGCAGGCAGCAGCGCCACGACGCCGTTTGCAGTCAGCCAGCGGCCCTCGATCACTTTCTTCAGCAGTGCCTGGCCTTCCTCGAACACGCGGCTGGCGGATTCGCCGACGACTTCGTCGCGCAGGATGGCGGGGAAGGGACCGGCCAGGTCCCAGGTCTGGAAGAAGGGTCCCCAGTCGATGTACTTCGCCAGGCTGCCCAGGTCGACATTCTTGAACACGCGGCGGCCGATGAATTTTGGCGTGACTGGCGCGGCTTCGCCGTCAAAGGACAGCACGGCCTTGTTGGCGCGCGCGCCAGCCAGCGGCAGCAGCGGCGTGGCCTTGCGGTTGGCATGCTGCAGGCGTATGCGTTCATAGTCCGTTGCAATTTCCGCCACGTAGGATTCGCGCTGCTCCGGCGTCAACAGCGACTGCGCCACCGATACCGAGCGCGAGGCATCCGGCACATAAACCACCGGGCCTTCGTAATTCTGCGCGATCTTGACCGCGGTATGCGCGCGGCTGGTGGTGGCGCCGCCGATCAGGAGCGGTATCTTGAGCATGCGGAAATGCGGGTCGCGCTGCATCTCGCGCGCAACATGCGCCATTTCCTCCAGCGAAGGCGTGATCAGTCCCGACAGGCCGACGATGTCCGCATTCTCGGCCTTCGCCCGCGCCAGGATGTCGGAGCAGGGCACCATCACGCCCATGTTCACCACCTCGAAGTTATTGCATTGCAGGACCACCGACACGATGTTCTTGCCGATATCGTGCACGTCACCCTTGACTGTCGCGATGACGATCTTGCCCTTGGCCTTGGCCGCGATGCCGGTGCGCTTCTCCTCAGCCTGCTTTTCTTCCTCGATGTAGGGGATCAGGTGCGCAACCGCCTGCTTCATCACGCGCGCCGACTTGACCACCTGCGGCAGGAACATCTTGCCCTGCCCGAACAGGTCGCCCACGATGTTCATCCCATCCATCAGCGGTCCTTCGATCACGTTGATCGGGCGGCCGCCATCGCGCGCGACTGCGGCGCGCGCCTCTTCCGTGTCGTCGACGATGAATTGCGTAATGCCGTGAACCAGCGCATGTGCCAGGCGCTTTTCGACCGGCGCATTGCGCCACTCCAGGTTCTGTTCTTCCCTCTTGCCGCCAGCCTTGAGGCTGGCTGCGATTTCGATCATGCGCTCGGTCGCATCGTCGCGCCGGTTCAGCACCACATCTTCGACCCGCTCGCGCAATTCCGGCGCCAGGTCGTCGTACACGCCAACCATGCCGGCATTGACGATACCCATCGTCATGCCAGCCTTGATGGCGTGGTACAGGAAAACAGTGTGGATCGCTTCGCGCGCCGGATCGTTGCCGCGAAACGAGAAGCTGACGTTGGACACGCCGCCGCTGACCTTCGCATAAGGCAGGTTTTCACGGATCCAGCGCGTGGCCTGGATAAAGTCTACGGCGTAGTTATTGTGTTCCTCGATGCCGGTGGCGATGGCAAAAATATTCGGGTCGAAGATGATGTCTTCGGGCGGAAAGCCGACACGGTCGACCAGCAGGCGGTAAGCGCGCTCGCAAATCTCAGTCTTGCGGGCGAAGGTATCAGCCTGGCCTTGCTCGTCGAACGCCATCACGATCACGGCTGCGCCGTAGCGCCGGCACAGGCTGGCCTGGCGCAGGAATTCTTGCTCACCTTCCTTCATTGAAATCGAGTTGACGACTGACTTTCCCTGCACGCACTTGAGGCCAGCTTCGATGACAGACCATTTCGACGAGTCGATCATGATCGGCACGCGGGCAATGTCCGGTTCGGATGCGATCAGGTTCAAAAAGCGCGTCATGGCGGCGACCGAATCGAGCATCGCTTCATCCATATTGATGTCGATGATTTGCGCGCCATTCTCAACCTGCTGGCGGGCCACGGCCAGCGCCTCGTCATACTGCTCGTTCAGGATCAGCCGCGCGAAGGCTTTCGAACCCGTCACATTGGTTCGTTCGCCGACATTGACGAACAGCGAGCTGTCATCAATCGTAAACGGCTCCAGCCCGGACAAGCGCATGGCGCGCGGCACGTCCGGCAGCTTGCGCGGCGCAATGCTGGCAACCGTTTGTGCAATCGCCTGGATATGCGCCGGCGTGGTGCCGCAGCAGCCGCCTGCGATATTGACGAAACCGCTTTGCGCGAAATCCTTCAGCAGCGAGGAAGTGGTATCCGGCGTTTCATCGAAGCCCGTGTCGGACATGGGATTGGGCAGGCCGGCGTTCGGATAGATGCAGACGAAAGTATCGGCGATGGCCGACAATTCTTGTGCATAGGGGCGCATCAGCGCCGCGCCAAGCGCGCAGTTCAAGCCAACCGTCAAGGGTTGCGCATGACGCACTGAATTCCAGAATGCCGCGACCGTCTGGCCTGACAGGATGCGGCCCGAAGCGTCGGTCACCGTGCCCGAAATCATAATCGGCAAACGTTTGCCACTCTCTTCGAAATAGCTGTCGATGGCAAACAGCGCTGCCTTGCAATTGAGCGTATCGAAAATCGTTTCGACCAGCAGCACGTCGGCGCCGCCCTCCACCAGGCCGCGCGTCTGCTCAAGATAGGCAGTGGCAAGCTGGTCGAAGCTGACGTTGCGCGCGCCGGGGTCGTTGACCTCGGGCGAAATCGATGCTGTCTTGGGCGTGGGGCCGAGGGCGCCAGCGACAAAGCGCGGCTTGTCCGGTGTTGAATACTTGTCGCAGGCCGCGCGGGCCAGGCGCGCCGCCGCCACGTTCATCTCATAAGCCAGGTGGCCCATGTGATAGTCGTCTTGCGCAACCGTGGTGGCGCCGAAGGTATTGGTCTCGACCAGGTCTGCGCCGGCGGCCAGGTATTGTTCATGAATTGCGCTGATGACGTCGGGCCGCGTCAGCGTGAGCAATTCATTATTGCCCTTTACGAAAACTTCTTTGCCCGGCACGGAAAAGTCTGCGAAGCGCGCGCCGCGGTAATCCTCTTCAGTCAGCTTGTACTGCTGGATCATCGTGCCCATCGCGCCGTCGAGTATCAGGATGCGGCGCGACAGCAGGTCGCGCAAGACTGTTTCTACGGGGGAGAGGGCGTCGCGTTTCATCTGGCTTTATTCCGTTATGGCGTGTTTGGCTTTGGCTTGGCGATGCGGCGCGGGACGCTGCGGCGAACTGGCGCCAATTGCTGGCAACGGCAAGGCGACAAAGACCGCCCCTTGCCGCGCCCAGCTGGCGAGCGTCCTGCAAATGCAAAAAACCCGGCCGCTGTTGCGGAGCCGGGTTCGTTGAGGATCCGCTTTAGCAGTATTTATTCGGGAAGCGAAGCGGCGCCAGGCCCGTACTGCTGCCGGCGGCCGCCAAGGCCTTTTCCCGCGCGCCCGCAAGCTGGGTTTTGACTTGTGAAATCAAATCGGCGCAAGGCGGATTATACGGCAGTTCCTGCCGTTTCCCTGGCCTCTTCCCATGCTGGGGCCGGCCATTGCGACTGGCCCGGCTCGTCAAGCTTCAAGGTCAGGCACTTGGCAGCCCCGCCCGCCTTCATGAATTCGGACAGGGGCGTGACGTGCACCTGGTAGCCATGCGCCTGCAGCGCCGCAAGCAGCTTGTCGCTGGCTGCGTTCAGGAATACATGGCGCCCGATGCTGACGGCATTGCAGGCGAAGGCGGCGGCATCAGCGGCGTCCACTGCAATCCGGCGCGAAGCCGGGACCCGGGCCGCGATGATTTTGCGTGCAGCCGCATCGAAGGCTTCCGGATGGTAGAGCAGGAAGCCGCCGTCCAGCGGGCAAAAGCAAGTGTCAAGATGATAGAAATGCGGGTTCACCAGGCGCAGGCCCTGGACTTCGATTTGCAGGGACTGGGCAAGCAGCGGCGCGCAAGCAGCATCCGAGCGGTGTCCGAAGCCCAGCCACAACACCGGCGCGCTGCGGTCGAGCAGCGCATCGCCCGCGCCTTCGAAATACATATCCCCGGGCAGCTGTTCCACTTCCAGGCCGTGCAGCGCGAACCAGTCGGCAAACAGTGCTTCCTCGGCTTGCCGCTCCGGATGGCGGAAATGCGACAACACCACTTTTTGTCCCAACACCAGGCCGGCATTGGCAGTGAACACCATGTCAGGCACGCTTTCGCCGCCGCGCACGGTTTCGACACTGGCGACGCGGCCGATGGCGCGCGCCAACTCCTGCCATTGGCGCATGGCGAGCACCGGGTCGCAGCAGGCGACATTACCCTTCATCCACGGATTGATCACGTAGGCGACGTTGAAATGATCGGGTGCGCACATCAGGATGCGATTGGTCGGATTCATGTCGATGCTCCCTTTTTTGTGACCAGGCGCCGCACGCGAGCGGGCTGCGGCGTCCTGGCCGTTATTGAAATTACAGCTGCGAAAATGCACCGGCGCCGGGCCGGTTCAGGCTGCCAGCGGCCGCTGTTGCTGCGGCGCTGGCAATTCTGCAAACACAGCCTTGATCGTCGCCAGCGCATCATCCACCTGGCCAGCGCTGATGGTGAGTGGCGGCGCGAACCGGACCACGGTGCCATGCGTATCCTTGGACAGGATGCCGTGCTCCATCAGGCGCAGGCAAAAGGCATGGGCGCTGATGAAATGCGGATCGAGCTCCAGCCCGATCAGCAGCCCCTTGCCGCGCAGGTCGCGGATAGCGGGATGCGCAATGCTGCGCAGTCCCTGCAACAAACGCGCGCCGGTGGTTGCCGCACGCTGCGCCAGGCTTTCACGGCGCAATAACTGCAAGGCAGCGTGGCCGACCGCGCATGCCAGCGGATTGCCGCCGAAAGTCGAGCCATGGTCGCCGGGCTGGAACACATCCATTACGCCGGCCCGGGCCAGGAAAGCGGACACAGGCAGCAAGCCGCCGCCGAGCGCCTTGCCCAGCACCAGTGCATCTGGCACCACAGATTCATGCTCACATGCCAGCAAGCGCCCGGTGCGGCCCAGCCCGGTCTGCACTTCATCGCAGATCAGCAGCACATTGTGGCGGCTGCAAATCTCGCGGCAGCGTGCCAGGTAGCCAGGCGGCGGCACCACGATGCCGGCTTCACCCTGCACCGGCTCCACCAGGAAGGCGGCGGTATCGGGCGTGATCGCCAGCTCCAGCGCATCGGCGTCGCCAAACGGCACGACATCAAAGCCCGGCGCAAAAGGACCGAAGCCGGCGCGATATTGCGGCTCGGATGAAAAGCCGACGATGGTCGTGGTGCGCCCCGCGAAGTTGCCCTTGCAGACGATGATGCGGGCTTGCCCCTCGGGGATACCCTTGGCCTGGTAACCCCATTTGCGCGCAGCCTTCAATGCGGTTTCAACCGCTTCGGCGCCGGTATTCATTGGCAGCGCGCGATCCATGCCAGTCATTTCACAAAGCAGGCCCAGGAAGGGACCGAGCAAATCATTGTGGAAGGCGCGTGAAGTCACTGCCAAGCGCTGTGCCTGCTCACACAGTACGGCCACGAGTTCCGGATGGCTATGGCCGAAACTGACCGCGGAATAGGCGGACATCATGTCGAGGTAGCGACGCCCTTCCACATCCCATAGCCAGACATCCTGTCCACGTGTCAATACGACCGGCAGTGGATGATAGTTGGACGCGCAATGCAGGTTTTCGTTGCGTATCAATTGCTGCGTGCGCAACATCCCCTTGACGCCATCGTGGTTTTCCATCGCCGCCTCCCGCAAAGATGGTTTCCGCTGCTTCAAGCATAGGCGCGGATGAGCGAAATTTCTTTGCGTAATCAATGCAGCGGAGCAGGCCGCATGCAAGAATCGTTCATCAATCACGTTATCGGTGCATGATCGACATGGAAAAACTGGATAAATTCGACCGCATCATTCTTCGCCAGTTGCAGGAAAACGGTCGCGCCTCAAATGTGGAGTTGTCCGAAAAGGTGCACCTGTCGCCGCCCCAATGCTTCCGGCGCGTCAAGCGATTGGAAGCCGAAGGCTATATCCGCGGCTATGCGGCGCAAGTATCGGTAGCGCGATTGGGACTGGACGTCATTGCTTTCGTCAGCCTGACGCTGGACCGCGACCAGAACAAGAAAGTGCGCGAGCTGGAAAAGACGATCCGCAGTTTTCCGGAAGTGCTGGAATGCTATGGCATCTCCGGCGACTTCGATTACCTGTTGAAGGTGGTAGCGCGGGACTTGAAATCGCTGTCGAATTTCTTGACAGACCGGCTGATGCAAGTGCCCGGCGTATCGGCGGTGCGCTCGACTGTCTGCCTGGAAGAGATCAAACCGGGCAGCCCGGTGCCGATCGAGAAATGAAAACCGTGCCGGCGCTCAGCTGAATTGCTTGCCTGCGAACGTGTAGCCTTGCAAAAAACCGGCTGCGGGCAGGCGCTTGCCGCCAGGCTTTTGCAGCTCCAGCAAGCGCAATGCGCCTTCGCCACAAGCCACGACCACACCCTGTTCCGCATCGGCGGCAAGTATGGCGCCCGGCGCTGCCTGGCCGGGCGCTTGCGGCAAGGCCTCGGCGCGCCATATCTTCAAGGTCAGGCCATCGACACTGGCGGCCGCGCCCGGGAAGGGATTGAATGCGCGGATCTTGCGCGCCAGTTCGCGCGCAGGCATCGAAAAATCCAGCGCCGCCTCATTCTTGCCGATCTTGGCGGCATAAGTGACACCCTGTTCCGGCTGTGGCCTGGGCGCCATGCCGCCAGCGCCAAGTCGATGCAGGGCCTCGACGATCATGTCGCCGCCCAGTGCGGCCAGCTTGTCGTGCAGGCTGGCGGTCGTGTCGCCGGGTTCTATCTGCATGCTGCGCGAGGACAGCATGGGACCGGTGTCGAGTCCTTCCTCCATTTGCATGATCGTGATGCCGGTCTCTGCATCCCCGGCTTCAATGGCGCGGTGGATGGGCGCAGCGCCGCGCCAGCGCGGCAGCAGCGAGGCGTGGATGTTCAGGCAACCCAAGGGGGGAATTGCAAGCACCGCCGGCGGCAGGATCAAACCATAGGCAGCAACGACCATCACATCATGCGGCGTGGAATGCAAGAGCGCATGGGCACCGGCAGCCGCTTCGCTATGTTTGCCGTCGAGCTTGAGCGAGGCGGGTTGTGCGACCGGCATGCCGTGCGCCAGCGCGTATTGCTTGACTGGCGACGCCTGCAATTGCATGCCGCGGCCGGCCGGGCGATCCGGCTGGGTCAACACCAATGGAATTTCGAAGCCGGCCTGGTGCAAGGCGCGCAGCGCAACCGCAGCGAATTCGGGCGTACCCGCAAAAATGACTTTCATGGCGATATTGTAGTTATCAGGTTTCGCCAGCAGCGGTTTCGTCAGCAGCCGTTGCGCCAGCAGCCGTTGCGCCAGCAGCCGTTGCGCCAGGAGGGTCGCGCCGCAATGGCATCGGCAATCGCAGCGCCGGGCACAGCAGGCTTCAGCGCGCCACTGCCTTTTGCGCCTGGCGCTTCTCTTCGCGCTCTTCCTTGAGCAGCTTTTGCTTGATACGGTTGCGCTTCAAAGGCGACAAGTATTCCACGAATACCTTGCCCATCAGGTGGTCCATTTCATGCTGGATGCACACTGCGAGCAAGCCATCTGCCTCCACTTCGAAAGGCCGGCCTTCGACATCGAGCGCGCGCGCCTTGACCCGCGAAGGCCGTTCGACGCCATCATAGACGCCGGGCACGGACAGGCAACCTTCCTCGTACAGGCATTTGTCAGGGCTGGCCCAGACGATTTCGGGGTTGATGAATACGCGCAAGTCATCGCGCGTTTCAGAAGTATCAATGACGATCACGCGCTCATGCACGTCGACCTGGGTCGCGGCCAAGCCGACACCTGGCGCCTCGTACATGGTTTCAGCCATGTCGGCGACCAGCTTTTTTAGACGGTCATCGAACACAGCAACTGGCTTTGCAATCTTGTGCAAACGCGGGTCGGGAAAACGAAGGATATTCAGCAGCGGCATACGGCTTTTGTGCAACAGGAGATAAGGGTCAGATGGCGGTTTGTCTTGCGACTTCAAGTGTTTATCGGCAGAATTTGATTCAATTTGGCAAGAAATTTTGCTGTGCCATCGACCGGAACACCCATGAAAAAGTTTAGCACAGCCGTTCGCGCCCTCCCCGCCGCGCTGATTGCAGCGCAGCTGGCCTGCCTGCCGGCGCAGGCAGCCGGCGCGCCTGACGCCCCGGCCGGAGCATGCGCCTTCCGTGCTGACGCACCCGACCAGCACCGCGTCACCAAGGGTGACACTTTATGGGATATCTCGGGCCGCTTCCTCGACCATCCCTGGTGCTGGCCGCAAGTCTGGGGCCTGAACCGCGACCAGATCCGGGACCCGCACTGGATTTATCCCGGCCAGGTTGTCGTGTTCGACCGCAAGGCGGGCAAGCTGCGCCTGGGTGCCGCCGGCGGCAGCAGCGAGGCTGGCGGCGCCTTGCCTGAAGTCAGGCTGAGCCCGCAGGCAAGGGTGGAAGCCATGGGTAACCAGGCGATTGCAAGCATTCCGGCCCAAGCCATCGATCCTTTCCTGACGCAACCCCTGATCGTCGATCCAGTGGCGATACAGCAAGCGCCGCATGTGATTTCTGCTGACGATGGCCATATCAGCGCCGGTACTGGCGACCGCATATTTGTGCGCGGCGATTTGAAGGGTGAAACCAATTTCCAGGCTTTCCGCGCGGCGCGACCGCTGAAAGATCCGATCACCGGCGCCGTGCTGGGATATGAAGCTGCTTACCTTGGCGTCGTCAAGCTCGACCGCGCAGCCCGCGCCGACAATGAAGCGCATCGCTTCGTGGTCAGCATGGGACGCGAAGAGATTGGCGTCGGCGCGCGCCTGCTGCCCGTACCCAAGCGCCAGTTGGTCAATTATGTGCCGCATCGCCCGGCCACCGAAATCGATGGCCGCGTGGTGTCGATCTACGACGGATTGTCGCAGGCGGGACGCAACAATGTGGTCGTGATCAACCGGGGTGCGCAGCACGGCATCGATGCCGGCACGGTGCTGAGCCTGGTGCGTGTTGGACGCCTGACGCGCGACCCGCTCGCCGCACGTGATGCGGCGCCGGTCAAGATCCCGGATGCTTCCTATGGCAGCATGTTTGTATTCCGCGTTTTCGACAAGCTATCCTACGCCCTGGTCATGCAAGTCACCGACACGGTCGGCGTCAACGACGTCGTCCGTTCACCTGAGTAAGGCAACGGCATTGGCGCCAGACCACGAAGAGTTGTCCGCGTGGTTACGCCTGCTTGAAACCGAAGGCGTGGGTGCCGTCACGGCGCGCGCCTTGCTCGTGCACTTCGGCCTGCCGCAGCAAATCTTTGCCAGCGGCTTTTCCGCCCTTTGCAAGGTCGTGCCCGAAGCGCTCGCGCGGGCCCTGCTGGCGCCACCGGGCGAACGAGTCACGGCGCTGACCGACAAAACCCTGCAGTGGTGCGGCGAGGCCGGCAACCATATCCTCACCTTGGGCGACGCGGCCTATCCACCAGCCCTGCTCGATAGCGCCGATCCGCCCGCACTCCTGTACGCCAAGGGCAATATCGACTTGCTGCAGCGGCCGGCGCTGGCCATGGTCGGAAGCCGTAATGCGACCGTCCAAGGCATGCAGGATGCGCAAGGCTTTGCCCGCACCCTGGCCGAGGCTGGCATCACGATCGTATCCGGACTGGCGCAGGGCATCGATACCGCGGCCCATCTAGGCGCGCTGGAAGCGGAGGGCGTTCAAGCTGGATCCACGATTGCCGTGATTGGCACCGGCGCGGACATTGTTTATCCGGCTCGCAATCGCACGCTGGCCCACCGCATTGCTGCAGCCGGCTTGCTCCTTTCCGAATACCCACTCGGCACGCCGGCCATTGCCAGCAATTTTCCCCGCCGTAACCGCATCATCAGCGGTCTTTCGCGCGGCGTGATGGTGGTCGAGGCAGCCGCGCTATCCGGCTCGCTTATCACTGCACGACTGGCCAACGAACTGGGGCGGGATGTGTTTGCGATACCGGGCTCGATCCACTCGCCCTTGTCCCGGGGTTGTCATCAATTGATCAAGCAGGGTGCAAAACTGGTTGAATCGGCAGAAGACGTATTGGAAGAATTGCGTCCCTCGCAAGCGACGCCACGGCGCGCTGGTGCCGCGCCTGCAACGCACGCGGCTGTCGCACTCGAACCCGGCTTGCAGGCTTTGCTGGACGTGATGGGCCACGACCCGGTTGAAGTCAATGTGCTGGCCGAGCGTGCCGGACTTGATGCGGCCAGCGTCGCGGCGCAGTTGCTTGCCCTGGAAATGCAGGCTGTTGTCGAAGCCCTGCCGGGTGCCCGCTACCGGCGCTTGTCCTGACGACCTGCATGCGTCCAGCTGCGTTGGCGAAAGCGAACCGATGCGCCGGAAGACTTGACCGGGCGCTCACAAAAATGAGAATGGATTGACCATAACTGCGCAAAAGTGTCCTGATTCCGCCACTTTTCCCTCCAAATTTGCCTTTTCTGCGCTTGTGCCGCCCCCTGCGAACCGTTACAGTAGGCCCTATGTTTGATGTCCTCGTCTACCTCTACGAAACGTACTACCGGCCCGACGCCTGTCCTGAAGCCGACGCGCTGATCAAGAAATTATCGGCAGTCGGATTTGAACAGGACGAGATTTCGAAAGCCTTGGGCTGGCTGACCGACCTGACCGCCACCACCCACGCGCTTTCCGCGCGTCCGGTTGAAAGCGAATCCTTTGGATTTCGCATTTACGTCGACCGCGAAATCGACTTGCTCGGCTCGGCTGCCGTAGGTTTCATCCAGTTCCTGGAATCGGCCAAGCTGATCAATTCAATACAACGCGAGATTGTTATCGAGCGGGCGCTTGCGGCGAGCGAGACCCAGATCTCACTCGATAAATTGAAAGTCATTGTCCTGATGGTGCTGTGGAGCCAAGGCAAGGAACCCGACGGTCTGATCTTCGACGAATTGTTCGCTGACGAAGACGAAGACGCCGGCCCCCGACAGTTACACTGACCGCGCAAGCGCTTGCTATCCAAGCGTCCGCCGGCATCACCTTTTCCACCCCCCAGCCCAGCTTCCCGTCAGCACGATGGCGGGAAGTGGTGCAACATTCGCATTGCAGCATTGCTTGCAGCCGCCGCGATAACGCGCTTATCATTGGCCGCATTTCCGTCACCCGGCGCGGACTTGCCCGCGGTCGCCCTGACGCCGCCCTGATCAAAGCGCCGCAATTCGGTGCCGACACACCACGCCGTTATTTCGCCGTGGAAACTGAGACCTGACTATGACCAAATCCCTCATCATCGCTGAGAAGCCTTCGGTCGCGAACGACATCGCGAAGGCTATCGGCGGCTTTACCAAGCATGATGAGTACTTCGAATCCGACGACTTCGTGCTCTCTTCGGCAGTCGGCCACCTGGTCGAAATCGCCGTGCCGGAAGAATATGACGTCAAGCGCGGCAAGTGGTCCTTTACCCACCTTCCCATCATCCCGCCGCACTTCGACCTGAATCCGATCGCCAAGACCGAGTCCCGTTTGAAAGTGTTGAACCGCCTGATCAAGCGCAAAGATGTCGGCATGCTGATCAATGCCTGCGACGCGGGGCGTGAAGGCGAACTGATCTTCCGCCTGATTGCGCAGTATGCAAAGGCGAAACAACCGATCAAGCGCCTGTGGCTGCAATCGATGACGCCCGGATCGATTCGCGAAGCGTTCAAGCAACTACGCGACGACCAGGAAATGATGCCGCTGGCTGACGCCGCTCGTTGCCGCAGCGAAGCCGACTGGCTGATTGGCATCAATGGCACCCGTGCCATGACTGCCTTCAATTCCAAGGAAGGCGGCTTCTACCTGACCACGGTGGGCCGGGTGCAGACGCCGACCCTGTCGATCGTGGTCGAGCGCGAAGAGAAGATCAAGCAATTCGTGTCGCGCAACTTCTGGGAAGTGCGCGCCGAATTCATTTGCGCAGCGGGCATGTATGAAGGGCGCTGGCTCGATCCGCAATTCAAGCGCGACGAAAACGATCCCGAGAAACGGGCCGAACGCCTGTGGAGCCAGGCTGCGGCCGACTCCATCGTCGCCGCATGCCGCGGCAAGACCGGCACCGTAACCGAGGAATCGAAACCGACCTCGTCGGCCGCGCCGGCTTTGTTCGACCTGACCAGTTTGCAAAGGGAAGCCAATGCGCGTTTCGGTTTCTCGGCCAAGAACACGCTGGGCCTCGCGCAGTCGCTGTACGAGCGGCACAAGGTGCTGACCTATCCGCGTACGGATTCGCGCCACCTGCCTGAAGATTATCTTGACTCGGTCAAAGAGACGCTTGAGGTGCTGGGCGAGAGCAATAACTACCAGCCTTTCTCTTCGCAGATCTTGAAGAGCAATTGGGTCAAGCCGAACAAGCGCATCTTCGACAACAGCAAGATCAGCGATCACTTCGCCATTATTCCCACGACCCAGGCGCCGAAGAACCTGTCGGAGCCGGAACAAAAACTGTACGACATGGTGGCACGGCGGTTCATGGCGATCTTTTTCCCACCCGCCGAATTCCAGGTCACGACCCGGATGACTGAAGTGTCGGGCCACCGCTTCAAGACTGAAGGCAAGGTCATGACCAGCGCCGGCTGGATGGCAGTGTACGGACGCGAAGCGATGGCGACCAAGGAAGATGGCGAAACCGCGGGCATGCTGGTGGCCGTGGCGCCGAATGAAAAAGTGCGCACCGAAAGCGTCAAGGCCAACGGCCTGGCGACCAAGCCGCCGCCACGCTATACAGAAGCCACGCTGCTGTCGGCAATGGAAGGCGCGGGCAAGCTGTTCGAAGATGAAGATCTGCGCGACGCCATGGCTGGCAAGGGCCTGGGCACGCCAGCCACGCGCGCGGCCATCATAGAAGGCCTGCTGTCGGAGAAGTACTTGTTGCGCGAGGGGCGCGAGCTGATGCCCACCGCGAAGGCTTTCCAGCTGATGACTTTGCTGCGTGGCCTGGGCGTGGCCGAACTGACCGCGCCTGAATTGACCGGCGAATGGGAATACAAGCTGTCGCAGATGGAGCGCGGGCGAATCAGCCGCGATGAGTTCATGCGCGAGATTGCGCAAATGACTCAGGTCATTGTCAAGCGCGCCAAGGAATACGACAACGACACCATTCCCGGCGACTATGCGACGCTGCAAACGCCGTGTCCGAACTGCGCTGGCGTGGTGAAGGAAAACTACCGCCGCTTTGCCTGCACCCGCTGCGATTTCTCGATGAGCAAAACGCCTGGCAGCCGCCAGTTTGAAGTGCCCGAAGTCGAGGAATTGCTGAAGAACCGCACCATCGGTCCGCTGCAGGGATTCCGCTCCAAGATGGGCCGCCCCTTCGCCGCCATCTTGCGCATCGTGCGCGATGAAGACCTGAACAACTTCAAGCTCGAGTTCGACTTTGGCCAGAATGATGACGAAGGCGAGGGCGGTGAGCCGATCGACTTTACTGGCCAGACCGTGCTGGGTCCCTGCCCGAAATGCGGCAGCGGCGTGTATGAGATGGGCCTGGCTTATGTTTGCGAGCGCACGGTGCAAAGGCCGAAGGCTTGCGACTTCCGCAGCGGCCGCATCATCCTGCAACAGGAAATCCTGCCGGAACAGATGGTGAAGCTGCTTAACGATGGCAAGACCGACCTGCTGCCGGGCTTCGTATCGCAACGCACACGGCGTCCATTCAAAGCTTTCCTCGTGCGCGGCAAGGATGGCAAGGTGAGCTTCGAATTCGAGGAACGCAAGGCCAAGCCGGGCGCGCCGGCCAAGGCAGCTGCCAAGGCGGCAGCCAAGGAAGACGACGGCGTGGCGGAAGCCGTACCCGTCAAGGCAGCTTCCAAGGTAGCGGCAAAGAAAACGGCCGCCAAGAAAGCGCCGGCCAAAAAAGTGGCTGCCAAAAAGACGGTCGCCGCCAAGGCGCCGGCAGCGCGCAAGGCGATCGCCAAGAAAGCCGCCTGAGCTTGGCGCAGTGGGCCTGGCCCGGACCTGCCTGTGGGCTGGCCGGGCCAGGCCTTTTTCATTTTTCTTTCAAAAGCCAGCCCGCTTGCGCGCTTGCGCAGCCCATTTCGGGTATCCAAAGCTTGCCCTCAAGAAGCTGAGAAAAATCAACTTCTCCCAGAGTTTTGTCAAAGTTGCAGGAACCAAAGGTCTTCGCAAACCTTCTATCAGAGGCACATATCGACAATGTTTCAGCTTCTTCGAGACCTTGCGTGCGGTTGATCTACAACTTTTCTAGGAGCCTGACATGATTAAATGGGTACTGCCTTTGGCATGTGTAGTAGCACTGAGCGCTTGCGGACAAATGCAACAAGACCGGGCTCGCAGCAGCTCGACCGGTTCGATGGGCGCCTCGAGCACCTCGTCCACCGGCTCTTCCGGCTCGTCGATGACCTCGGGCAGCGTTGCCAATCCAAACGCCAATCCGGCCGCAGCCAATCCGCAACCGGGTGAAGTCGGCGCGAAAGAGAAAGGCAGCAATCCTGCAGTCAAGGAGCCGACCACTTCCGGCACCACGACCAAGTAAACCGTCTTGCCGGCGCCTGGCGCGCGAGCAGTTCCTGCTTGCACGCCAGGCGCCGCGTCTGCTTTACACCTCCCCCTCTATTTGTTCCAGCTGCATTGACCAGCGTGTTTTGCCGCATGTGGCTGTTGACGCCTGCAAGCGGACTTAGCGCCAGGCATGGCCAGCATTCGGCCTGGATAAGCTCGCAGTCGCCAAGCACTGCCAGGTGCTGCGGCATGGCGCCTGCACGCGGATGCGGCTTGCATTCCATGCGTGAACGGGCTTGGGCGAAACCGTAGTTCTACCACTTACCCAAGCGACAAGCTTTGGAGTAATCTCGCGCTGGGGAAACCCGATTGAAGCCAATAATAGGACGAGACAAATGAAAACCCGCCTGCTCGCCGCAGCTGCGCTGTTGTGCTGCGCTGCGTCCCTCCAAGCCAAGGACATCAAGATCGCCCACGTCTACGACAAGACGGGCGCGCTCGAAGCCTATGCCAAGCAAACCCAGATCGGCCTCATGCTGGGCCTGGAATATGCCACTGGCGGCACCATGCAGGTCAATGGCAACAAGCTGGTTGTGATCGAGAAGGACAACCAGGGCAAGCCAGACGTGGGCAAGGCGCAGCTGGCGGCAGCATTCGCCGACGACAAGGCAGATATCGCAGTCGGCCCGACCAGTTCGGGCGTGGCGCTGGCCATGCTGCCGGTAGCAGAGGAATACAAGAAAATCCTGCTGGTTGAGCCGGCCGTGGCCGACGCCATCACCGGCGACAAGTGGAACCGCTACATCTTCCGTACCGGCCGCAATTCGTCGCAAGATGCAATTTCCAATGCCGTTGCGCTGGACAAGGCTGGCGTCACCATCGCCACCATGGCGCAAGACACGGCCTTTGGTCGCGACGGCGTGAAAGCCTTCAAGGAAGCGCTGAAGAAGGCCAAGCTGGTGCATGAAGAATACCTGCCCGGCAATACCACTGACTTCACCGCTGGCGCACAACGCTTGTTCGATTCGCTCAAGGACAAGCCCGGCCGCAAGATCATTTTCATCATCTGGGCTGGCGGCAATCCATTCAAGATCGCCGACCTCGATCCGAAGCGCTATGGCATCGAGATCGCCAGCGGCGGCAACATCCTGCCGGCGATGACGGCCTTCAAAAACTTCCCTGGCATGGAAGGCGCGGCCTACTACTACTTCGGCATTCCAAAGAACCCGGCCAACAACTGGCTGGTGACGGAACACTACAAGCGCTACAAAAACCCGCCCGATTTCTTTACCGCCGGCGGCATGTCGGCTGGCATGGCGCTGGTTGAAACGCTGAAGAAAACCGGCGGCAATACCAATACCGAAAAAATGATTGCGGCGATGGAAGGCATGAGCTTCGATACGCCCAAGGGCAAGATGACCTTCCGCAAGGAAGACCACCAGGCGATGCAGTCGATGTATCACTTCAAGATCAAGGTCGACCCGGCTTTCCCGTGGGGCGTGCCGGAACTGGTGCGCGAGATCAAGCCGGAAGAAATGGCGATCCCAATCCGCAACAAGCGCTGAGCTGCAACCGCGCTGCAACCCAGCTTCAACAGCCCTGCAATAAAGCTGCCATAGACTGGAATGCGAGACGCAGGCAGCACCGCAACCGGCGGTGCTGCCTGTGCACCGTAGCCCCGACGTCCCATCCAAGGCCATCATGCCTACTCCCTCCCTGGAAACACGCGAGCTGACAATACGTTTCGGCGGCCACGTCGCCGTCAATGCGGTGTCCTGCGCCTTCCAGCCGGGCACGCTGACGGCCATCGTCGGCCCCAACGGCGCCGGCAAGACGACCTATTTCAACCTGGTCTCCGGCCAGCTTGCACCGAGCGCGGGCCAGGTGCTGCTCAATGGGCGCGACATCACCCGCCTGCCGGTATCGGCGCGCACCCATGCCGGGCTGGGCCGGGCCTTCCAGCTGACCAGCCTGTTCCCGCACCTGAGCGTGCTGGAAAACATACGCCTGGCGCTGCAGTCGCGCCAGCGGCTCGGACTGGACTTGCTGCACGTGTGGAGTCATCACAAGGCGCTCGTTGCGCGCGCCGAGGAAGTGCTGGAAGCCGTGGCGCTGCAGTCACGCCGCGATGCCAGCGCCGCCTCGCTGCCGCACGGCGACCAGCGCAAGCTGGAGGTCGGCATGCTGATGGCGCTGGAGCCGGCGGTCTACATGTTCGACGAGCCCACAGCCGGCATGAGCGTGGACGAAGTGCCGGTCATCCTGGACTTGATACGCACGCTCAAGAAGCAGCGCGACAAAACAATCCTTCTGGTGGAGCACAAGATGGATGTGGTGCGCGAACTGGCCGACCGCATCATCGTGCTGCACAACGGCGCGCTGATGGCCGATGGCGAGCCAGAAGCTGTGATCGCGTCGCCACTGGTGCAGCAAGCCTACCTGGGCATGGCCCCGGTGGAGGAAACGACATGAACCAGCCGCTGCTCAAGCTGTCCGGTGTGCATACCCACATCGGCGCTTATCACATCCTGCATGGGGTCGACCTGGCGGTGCCGCGCGGCCAGCTGACCATGCTGCTGGGGCGTAACGGCGCAGGCAAGACCACGACGCTGCGCACCATCATGGGCTTGTGGCAGGCTTCGCAGGGCGAGATCGTCTTCGATGGCGAAAGCCTGCGCGGCAAGGGCACGCCCGACATCGCCCAGCGCGACATTGCCTACGTGCCGGAAAACACGGGCATTTTTGCCGACCTCACGGTGCGCGAAAACATACTGTTGGCCGCACGCGGCGCGCGCCGGGTGGAAGACATCGACCCGGCGCGGCTGGAATGGATCTACGGGCTGTTCCCGGCGATACGCAAATTCTGGGCTTACCCGGCCGGCAAGCTTTCGGGCGGACAGAAGCAGATGCTGGCTGTGTCGCGCGCCATCGTCGAGCCGCGCAAGCTGATCCTGATCGATGAACCGAGCAAGGGCCTGGCACCGGCCATCATCGCCAACATGATCGCGGCATTTCGCGAACTCAAGCAAACCCAGACCACGATCCTGCTGGTTGAACAGAACTTCAACTTCGCGCGCCAGCTTGGCGATACGGTGGCCGTGATGGACGATGGCCGCGTCGTGCATGCCGGATCGATGGCCGAACTCGCCGCAGACGAGCAATTGCAGGCGCGGCTGCTGGGCCTGTCGCTGGGCCAGCACCAATGAGGACGATATGAGCGCGCATCTGACTACGCCTCCCGTTGCAACCGCGCCAGCTGCGGCTGCATCCTCCGTGCCGCCGGCACTCGCGCCGGACTGGCTGCCGCTGTTGCTGGTGCCGGCCCTGGCCGGCCTGGCCCTGCCTTTCATCGGCTCATTGCCCACCTGGATCACGCTCACTGCCGCCGGGCTGGCGATGGGCATGATCATTTTCATCATCGCCTCCGGCCTGACGCTGATCTTCGGCCTGATGGACGTGCTCAATTTCGGGCATGGCGTATTCATCGCGCTCGGCGCCTTCCTCGCGGTGTCCGTGCTGGGGCAAATGCCGGACTGGACCACGGCCAACAACCTCGGCCTCAATATCGCGGCCATTGCCATTGCCGCGGTGGTCGCCATGGCCGGCGCCGGCGTGCTGGGCTATGTGTTTGAACGGGTGCTGGTGCGGCGCGTTTATGGCCAGCACCTGATGCAGATCCTGATCACGATGGGCGGCATGGTGGTGGGCGAGGAACTGATCAAGATGATCTGGGGCCCGCAACTGATTGCGCTGGAAGTGCCGGCCAGCCTGCGCGGCGCCGTGATTTTTGGCGATGCCGCGATCGAGAAATTCCGCTTGCTTGCGGTACTGGTCGGCCTGGTCGTCTTCATTACGATGCTGCTGGTATTGAACCGGACCAAGCTTGGCTTGCTGATCCGGGCCGGCGTGCAAGACCGGGAGATGGTGGAAAGCCTGGGCTACCGGATCCGCCGGCTGTTCGTGGGCGTATTCGTCGCCGGTTCAGCGCTGGCTGGCCTTGGCGGCGTGATGTGGGGCCTGTACCAGCAGGGCGTGGTGCCGCAAATGGGCGCCCGGGTCAATGTGCTGATCTTCATCGTCATCATCATCGGCGGCCTGGGCTCGACCGGCGGCTGCTTCCTGGGCGCGATGCTGGTGGGCTTGCTGGCCAATTACACTGGTTTCCTGGCGCCCAAGGTGGCGCTGTTTTCAAACATCCTGCTGATGGCTGCCGTGCTGCTGTGGCGTCCGCAGGGACTGTACCCGGTCGCCAATCGCTGACAGCGACAGGTGACCCGCGCAGCCTTGGAAGCTGCGCTGCACGCAGGTGAAGATTCTGGAGAATGCATGATGCAAGGCGATGAAATGCCCGGGCATGTTTGCCAGCCGATCAAGGTGCGCGCATGATTTCGCGCCTGCTTTCCCACGACTTGCCGCGCAACCGCTGGCTGACGGCGATGTTGCTGGTGGTGCTGGTGTGCCTGGCTTTCGCGCCCTTCATCTTTCCCGGCTCGAAGGCGCTCAACGTCGCGGCCAAGATCCTGGTGTTCATCGTGCTGGTGGCCAGCTATGACTTGCTGCTGGGGTATACCGGCATCGTGTCCTTCGCGCATACGATGTTCTTTGGCATCGGCGCCTACGGTGTTGCCATTGCCAGCGCCAAGCTGGGCGGGAGCTGGTCGTCGCTGGCAATCGGCATTGCCGGCGCGCTGGCGCTGTCGACGCTGCTGTCGCTGGCGATCGGCCTGTTCTCGCTGCGGGTGAGGGCGATCTTCTACGCAATGATCACGCTGGCCGTGGCCTCTGCCTTCCAGACCCTGGCTTCCCAGTTATCGGAAATTACCGGCGGGGAGGATGGCTTGAATTTCAAGCTACCGGAAGTGCTGTCGCCGGCTTTCCAGTTCGCCGAAGAACCGATATTGCATGCGTCCCTGGACGGCCGCTTCATCACCTATTACATCGTGTTCGCCAGCGCCGTGCTGCTGTTCCTGGCGATGCTGCGCATCGTCAATTCGCCCTTCGGCCGTGTGCTGCAAGCGATACGCGAAAATGATTTTCGCGCCGAAGCGATAGGCTATCGCACCGTCGTATTCCGCACCCTGTCCAACGTGCTGGCGGCGCTGTTCGCCACGCTTGCCGGCACATTGCTCGCGATCTGGCTGCGCTATAACGGCCCGGACGCTTCGCTATCGTTCGAGATCATGATCGACATCCTGCTGATCGTGGTCATCGGCGGCATGGGCACCATGTATGGCGCTGTCATTGGCACCACGATTTTCACGCTGGCGCAAAGCTACCTGCAAGACTTGATGGCGATCGGCGCCAACGCCACGCAAAGCATCGCCTGGCTGTCGGCGTTGCTGTCGCCGGACCGCTGGCTGCTGTGGCTGGGTGTGCTGTTCGTGCTGTCGGTGTACTTTTTCCCGACCGGCATGGTCGGCCGTTTGCGGGCCCGGAAATAAAGGAAAGATGCGATGCAAGCCCTTCCCACGTCCCATTACCTGCGCTGCCTCGATCGTGAAATCCATTTCCTGCAATGGGGCGCTGAAGACGCGCCGCCGCTGGTGATGTGGCACGGCCTGGCGCGCACCTGCCGCGACTTCGACGACATTGCAGCGGCACTTGCCGGTCAATTCCGGATCATCTGCCCCGATACGATTGGGCGCGGCCTTTCCCAATGGAGCCAGAAACCGGACGAAGAATACTGCCTGGCTTTCTATGCCGGCCTGGCGCGTTCTCTGATCGACCAGTTGGGCCTAGACCGGGTTGCGTGGCTTGGCACCTCAATGGGTGGCGCGATCGGCATCAAGGCAGCGGCCACGACGCTCAAGGGCCGTATCACGCACCTGGCCTTGAACGACATCGGCATGCGCATCGTGCAGGCTGCCGTTGACCGGATCAAATCCTATGCCGGCAATCCGCCGCAATTCGACACGGTCACCGAACTGGAAACTTACCTGCGCACGGTCTACAAGCCCTATGGCTGGCAAAGCGATGCGCAGTGGCGGCGCATGGCCGAAAGCTCCGCGCGTCGCCTGCCCGACGGCAGGATCACCACCCATTACGACCCGAACATGGTGCGCCAGTTTTTTGCCCATCCTGACGACTATATGCTCGAACAAGAGTACCGCTCGCTGGACATGCCGACGCTGCTGTTGCGTGGCGAGCATTCAGACTTGCTGGCGCCCGATACGGCACTTGAAATGACGCGCTGCGGCCCGATGGCTGAGCTGGTTACGGTGCCCGATTGCGGCCATGCACCCTGCCTGAATATCCCGCAGCAGATCGAACCCGTGGCGCGCTTCCTGCAAGCGCCGGGCAAATGGAAAAATTAGTCGGGCGTTAAGGGTGGGAAGTGAACCACCGTGATTGAAGTGTGACTACCACCACTTCACATTCCAACCACGGAAGTCGCTTGCCATGACCCTGCTTTGCCCCGCACCGCTATCGCCTGTACCTTTCACTGAGCAACCCGGGCCGCAAAGCGCCTTCACCCTCGTTACCACGCCCACCGACGTCATTCCCCGCGTATTGAGTCACCTCGAGAACCGGGCCGGACTCATTTCGCTGTCGGCATTTTCCCGAACCTGCAAGACTTTCCACGCCTGTTCCGAACCCTTCCTGCGCCCGGCAGAATGGGCCAGCGCCTACCTGGAGTCTGCCGCGGACAGGGATGACCGGCCGTTACGCCTGGCAGAAACCGTGAAGATCCAGAAGCGATTTGGCGATCGCGTCAGTGAGGACAGCTGGACGCTGCACCTGGCGACGCTGAATGAAAAAAAGAAAGACGACAACCTGTTCATGGACTTGGCCTGGTTTGCGATCGGTGAGCACGCCAGCGACAGGCAAGAGAAGGCAAGCACCCGTCTGCGCGAATCCGCCTTGTTGCAACGAGGGCGGCTGAATTTGCTACTCAATGCATTCGCTGCCGAGCTGTCAAACGACACGAGCCTGGTTGCCACCACGTTCGACGGATGCAGGACCTACATTGATCAGACCAGCAGGAATACGGCATCGCCCGGCCAACGTCCTCGGGCGGATTCCAGCAATGTGCAGCTGCTGCAGTCACTGCGCTCCCTCTCCGTAGCCGCGCGGCTCGCCCTTATGAATGAATGGGCCGGCAAGGGCGCTGTGGCCGATGGCGCGGCTTCAAAACAATTCGTGACCCTGGTGCACGTACTATTCGATCAGCGCTATAACAAGCATCTTGAGCTTCCCGACCTGGCGCCGCACAAGGAGCAAGTCTTTGCCGCGCTCGATCATGCGATCGCAATGATTGCCCGCGACAAGAGCGCCTGCAATCATTCATGCCTCCACGATTTTGGCCAGGCGCTGGCCTTGCTGCCACAGCGACGCTGGATCGACAACCAGCCCGGACATTGCAATTGGGTGTTTGCACTCGTCGTACTGGTCGGCCAGGTGCCGGCTGGATTGGGCGTCAAACAGATCGACGTACTTGGCGCCCAGCTGCGTGAAGCAGAATTCTTCTCGGCTCACGAGTGGGATGCGTTGCTCCATGTGCTGGTCAACAAGGGCGCGGGAACAATCACCACCGAACAACTGACCAGCATGCTGCGCCAGTTGCCCGACGACCCGCTGCAGGCCAATCCGTACGCGCTCAGCTGAGGCGGCTTTCGCGGTGGCGTTGGAAAATGGGCGCAAGTTGGCCACTACGGGGGCTCGACCCTGCCAAGCGCGTGCCCTTGAACAAAACAACTGGCGCGAGCGCACACGACCAACGGCGGCAATCCTGCCCTCCTGACACTCTTCAGCCCGCACCAGCTCGGGTAAGTCCGTCTCCCCTGATCAAGGGGGAGGCGGCCACGCTCAACGCCCGAACAAGCCCTTGAACTGCCCCTTCAACTGTTCTTCGACCTTGCCCTTGATTTCATCCTTGCGGCTGTCGAGCTGCTTCTTCACCAGGTCGGTTGCAATGCCACTGACGTCCACCTTGTAGCCAATGGCGGTGAACGGCCCGGACAGGCGCACCGGTATCGTCAATCCTTTCAGCGCCTGCAGTTCCGGCCCGCCCTGGCCTTGCAGCGTGGCGACCACGGTGGCCTTGACCAGGTAGTCAAGCTTGTCGGCGCCAATGTCGATGTCGCCGGCGCCATCCACTCGCAGCAAGGGCGACTTGGCGCGCAAGTCGTCATTGTGGGCAATGCCGCGCGCGATCTTGAAGCTGCCGCTGAGTTCGCTGAAATCGGTTTGCTGCGATGCGGAGCCAGTGCCAGCCTGGGCCTGTGCGCCGCCGGCGGCATTGCCCAGCCGGCTCTTGGCGTTGCGGATGACTTCGGCAATATTGAAACCCTTGACTGCGCCGTCGCGCAATTCCAGCCGCGCCGTGCCCGCCAGGCTCTTCTTCAACTGCGACACCAGCGCGCCTTCGGTCGTGATGTCGAGGTTCACGTTGCCGCGTCCTTCGACCGGCTCCTTGCCAATTGCATCTTTCAGCAGCGGCCCGACATTGACGCCAGCCAGCGCCTGGCGCAAGGCAAAGCGCGGCTGGGCCGCAGCATTCACGGATGCAGAACCGGCCAGCGTGCCGCCGTACAGGCTGGCACTGAGCGGGTTGATGTCGAGCTTGCCGCCGGCCGCCCGCAAATCGAGCCGCACATTGGACAAGCGCAGGTTTTCCGCCTTCAGGCTACCCACCTTCAGGCTACCGCTGGCTTGCAGCGTGCGCAGCGCCGACAGGTCGATTGGCTTTTCTGCTTCCGCGGGCTGCGGCTTGCCGGCGGGTGCCGCCGCGACCGGCGGCCGGGCGCGGTAACGATCGGCATCCAGCTTGTCGATGGCGATGTCAAAGGTGTAGGCGGCGGGCGAGAACTTTGCCAGCCCGATCTTTGCGTCGATAGTGCTTTCGTCGAGCTTGCCTTGCAGGTTCAGCTGCGCGCTTTGCTTGTTCAGGTCGGCGCCCGCCTTGCCTGCCAACGCCAGCTTCATGCTGCCGCCGCCGGGATTGGGCAGGTTCATGTTGGCGGCAATGCCGCTCAAGTCGATGTTGCCGCTGGCGAGGTCTGCCGACAGCGCGCTGGCGAGCGTGCCGTCGATCGCGGTGGCGCCCTGTTTGCCGGACAGGGTCAAATTCAATTTTGGCGACGTGAAGCGCATCTTGTCGAGGTCACCCACCAGGCTGCCTTCGAGCCTGGCGCGCGCATCCGTTGTCGCATCCTTGAGGGTGGCGTCAAGTGTAAGCGCAGGCAGCTTGAAAGCCTGGCGCGTGCCGTCCAGGCCGGGAATGGCAAACGCAATGCTGATCGTGCGCCCGCCCGGCGCCAGTTTGGCCAGTCCCGTTATCTTGCTGGCGCTGACCTTGCTGTCGCCGACTGCCAGCTTGGGCAAGTCGAGGTTGATTTCCAGCGGCTGTCCGCCTTGCTTGCCGCTCGCGTTCAGTTTCAGGTCGGCCAAGTCGATACGCCCAGCTTGCGGTTGCAGGTCGGCGTCGCCGGCCAGTTTCAGCACCAGGTCAGTGATATCGAGCGCGCGGCCCTTCAGTTCGGCATCGAGCTTGTTGACGGCATAACGCTTTTGCTCCAGGTCGAAGCTGAAGCCAGTCTTGAGCTTGACCGCCGCATCCAGCGTCGGGTTGTTGGCCTTCACGTGCGCCGCCAGGCTGGCCTTGCCGGGCACGGCATTGGCAATGCGGCCGGTCTGCAGTTGCAGTGCCGTGATTTCCACTTTGCGCTGCGCCATGCGGTCGTCCAGGGCGATGCGGGCGTTTTCAATTGCGATGCTGTCGATGTCAAAACGTACTTGCTGGTCGCTGCTGCTTGCATCCTTGGACAGCAAGTCATCGAAATTCGTCGTGCCATCGCGCTCACGCCGGATATTTGCATCCAGCCCGCGCACTTCCACATGGTCGACGATCAATTGCTTGCGCAGCAGGGGCAGCAGCGCCAGCGAGACTTTGACCTTTTCCACGCTGGCAAAGACAGCGCTGCCGCCATGCTCGGAAATGCTGACCCGGCCCAGGTCGGCGCCGATTTTCGGGAAGAAGCTAAGCTTGATCTCGCCCGGAATGTCGAGCGTGCGCTGCTTCTTTTGCTTCACCAGCGCAATGACTTGCGGCTTGTAGTCGTTGGGATTGAAGGTGGCGGCGATAAAACCAGCCACGGCCACTGCCAGGACCAGCAGGGCGGCAAGGCTGATGCCCAGGATGCGTGCGACTTTTGGCATGACGGTGTGTGGAAAGTGGGAAGCCCTGCGAATTTACCACTGGTGTGCGTTGTCCAGTGCGGTTGCAGCGAGCCAGCCGGGCTCTAGTCATTCGAATTATCTTCGCCACCTTCGGCTCGCCGCGGCGCCCTTGGCGGCCGCCTCAAGCCAGCATCCGGTTGTCAATGATCCGAAGCAAACTGATCGGACCTTCGTGCGAGAAACGGTGATTCCTTGCAGCGAGTCGACTTGCGCGCCTAACTGGAGGAACCGCCCTCCGGTGCCGGACACCCATCGCTTCTTTCACATTGAATAGAAGCCAAGTATGAAAGTTACCGTTTACGACGCAAGCCGCGCCCCCGTTCCTCCCGTCGGAGAATCACCAGACCTGCCAATGGACATTGCAAACAAGCTGGTCAGGATTGTCATCCGCACGCGTCGCCTGGAGGACGTGATCGCGCTGTCCAGCGTCAACAAGCAGTTCTTCTGTGCGGCAACGCCGATCTGGCGTGTTTTGTCCGCGCACCATGATTTCGCCTTACAAGAAGTCCGTGAAGAATGGCGAAAAAAATTCAAGGCAACTAATCCGGAGCATCACCATTTCATGGTTCGTGCTGCCGCTCTTGATGCTGCCCGCTCGATTGACGTGAACCAGAGAGGAAATCCGGCCATCATTTCAGCCCTGCGATTCATGCATCACGCCGCGGGCATGATCGATGGGAGCCTTGCGCCCGAAGCACCGCGCCTCATCGTTGACGGATTGTGGTCAAACCCGTCCAATTGCGGGGGATTTATCCTGAATTCGGTCAAGGCCGCCTGCGGCCAGAGTGCTTTCGATGCGAGCAAACAACTTGCCGAGCTGCTTAACTTGGGAATTCCCCGGATGATGAAAAAGACTCTCGAGATCGACATCCTTCGCGTCCTGATCGCATTCACATCCTGCAGCCTGCCCGGCAAAGCACTACCGGGGAGTCTCGTACTCAGGTTGTCGCTTGCCTTCAAGTTCATGCCCCCGAAGGACAAGTGGACGCTTGCACGTTGGCTGCTACGTCATCACCAATATCCTGTGGAGGATGACGATCGCTATAAGGGCGAGCGCGTCGTCTGGAACCACGTCCTGCGGCAAGTCCTGGCCAAGTTTGAGGACCGCAGCGTGTTCGAGCAAGACAAGCATCCCGACCTGTCGCTCATCCTGTGGCAAAGCTGCGAGATCGCGCAAGCACGGCCGACCGACTTGAGCGAAACCTGGCTGACCAAGCTGATGGATGCAGGCGTGCGCGAGCAACTTCGCGCTTACCCGTATCTTTCGAAAAGCGATTTGATATCACGGAGGGATGCTTTTCCGGAAGGCGCACCCTGGCCCCTGGTTTTCCTCGCCTGGATTAGCCATTACGCCGAATCGAAAAACGCGAAGGCGATACTCCAGGAAATTGAGCGAGGCATTGACGACAAGTCGATCCGGTTTATCAAGCCTGCGCAGTTTCAAAAGCTGAAAACATGCTGCGTGCACAACCCGGCAGCAGGCTTGCGAGACTGGATCGATTTGCGCACCAGATCATCGTCGGCCCGTGCACAGACCACGCTCGACAAAAAATTCGGGTAAAGCGGGCTGATGCATCGCGGTTGCGGCGATCCCAGGCCTGCCGCGTCAGCAGAAAGTGGTATGGGCTTGGCCCTGCGCCGCTATGGCAAGCCCGCGGCGAGGCATTCGCCACCCGCTGGTTCCTGCATTAAAGGAAACCGCGGCTTGGCGCGCCGCGTTCGGCTCGTCGCAGCGCTCTTGGCGGCCTCCTCAAGCCAGCATCCGGTTGTCAATGATCCGAAGCAGACTCATCGGACCTTCGTGCGAGAAACGGTGATCGCTCGCAGCGAGTCGCCTTGCGCGCCTAACTGGAGGAACCACCCTCCCGTGCCCGACACCCATCGCTTCTTTCACATCGAAGCCAAGTATGAAGACTACCTTTTACGACGCAAGCCGCGCCCCTGTTCCTCCCGTCGGACAATCGCCAGACTTGCCGATGGACATTGCAAATACGCTGGTCGGGATTGTCGTGCGCTCGCGTCGCCTGGAGGATGTCCTCGCACTGTCCAGCGTGAACAAGCAGTTCCTCGTTGCGACCACGCCGATCTGGCGTGTTTTGTCCCGGCACCATGACTTCGCCTTACCGGAAGTCCGTGATAAATGGCGAAAAAAATTCAATGCAACGACTGATCCGGAAGAGCGCCATTTCATGATTCGCGCTGCCGCTTTTGATGCTTCCCGCTCGATTCAGCTGAACCAGCCCAGAATGCCGGGCATCATTTCCGCGCTGCGATTCATGCATCACGCCACGGGCATGATGGACCACAGCGTTGCGCCCGAAGCACCGCGCCTCATCATCGAGGGACTGTGGCCAGATCCGTTGGAATGCGTCGCTTTTATCGAGAATGCGGTCAAGGAAGCCTGCGGCGAGAGCTTGTCCAATGTGAGCTCAGACCTTGCCCACCGGCTCAAACACAGGATTCCCAAGATGATGATGTCGAAGGCTCGTGAGCTCGACATCCTTCTCGTCCTGGTCGCATTCACATGCGGCAGTCTGCCCGGCAAAGCTCTCCCGTTCGACCTGCTACACAAGCTGTCGCTTGCTTTCAAGGACATGCCCGCGAATGACAAGTGGACGCTCGCACGTTGCCTGATGCGTCATCACAGATATCCTGTGGATGAGCTTTACGAAAAGGGGGAGCCGGTCCTCTGGAATCAAGTCCTGCAGCAAGTACTGACCAGGTTCGAGGACGGCAGCCTGTTCGAGCAGGACAAGCATCCCGACTTGTCACTCATCCTGTGGCAAAGCTGCGCGATCGCGCAAGCACGGCGTACCGACTTGAGCAAAACCTGGCTGACCAGGCTGATGGATGCAGGCATGCGCGAGCAACTTCGCGCTTACCCATATCTTTCGAAAAGCGATTTGATATCACGGAGGGATTCTTTTCCGGAAGGCGCACCCTGGCCCCTGGTTTTCCTGGCCTGGGTTGGCCATGCCGACAAACGGGAAAACGCAAGCACGCTGTTCCAGGAAATTGAGCGAGGCATTGCCGACAAGTCGATCCGATTTATCACGTCTGCGCAGTTTCAAAAGCTGAAAACATGCTGCGTGTACAGCCCGGCAAGAGGCTTGAGAGACTGGATAGATTTGCGCACCAGATCATGGTCGGCCCGTGCGCAGAGCACGCTTGACAAAAAATTCGGCTAAAGCGGGCGCATGCAGCGGGGCTGCGGCTGTCCCAAGCCTGCCGCGTCAGCAGAAAGTTGCTTGCCACAGCGGCGCTGTAGCCAGCAGGGTTCCAAAATCTGTTGAACCAAGTTGGCCAACCGGCCCATACAGGAGCCTCGCTCGATCAAAGCCCCGTACCAGGCCACCGTTCGTCACGCAGATTCGGTCCACGCTCCCGCCCTTGCGCCAGCACTGCAATCAATGATCCGAAGCAGGCTTATCGGACCTTCGTGCGAGAAACGGTGATTTCTTGCAGCGAGTCGACTTGCGCGTCTAACTGGAGGAACCACCCTACCGTGCCGGACACCCATCGCTTTTTTCACATTGAATAGAAGCCAAGTATGAAAGTTACCTTCTACGACGAAAGTCGGTCCCCCGTTCCTCCAGTCCGGCAATCACCGGAACTGCCAATGGACATTGCAAACACGCTAGTCGGGATTGTCGTACGCACGCGTCGCCTGGAGGATGTCCTCGCACTGTCCAGCGTGAACAAGCAGTTCCTCGTCGCGTCAACGCCGATCTGGCGTGTTTTGTCCCGGCGACATGACTTCTGCGTACAAGTAGTCCTTGAAGAATGGCGAAAAAAATTCAACGCTACGTCTGATCCGGAACAGCGCCATTACATGATTCGCGCTGCCGCTTTTGATGCTGCCCGCGCGATTCGGACGAACTTGGAAGATCGGCGGGGCATGATTTCCGCGCTGCGATTCATGCATCACGCCACGGGCATGGTGGACCAGAGCGTTGCGCCGGAAGCACCGCGCCTCATCATTGACGGACTGTGGCCAAATCAGTCCGACTGCGCGGATTTTATCCTGAGTGTGGTCAAGGACGCCTACATGTCGGGCTTGTCCGATGTAAGCGAAGAACTTTCCGACCGGCTCGAACACGGGATTCCCAAGATGATGACGATGATGTCGAAGGATCGCGAGCTCGACATCCTTCGCGTGCTGATCGCATTCACATCCTGGAGCCACCCCGGCGAAGCACTACCGTTGGCTCTGCGAGCCAAGCTGTCGCTTGCTTTCAAGGTCATGCCGCCGAATGACAAGTGGACGCTCGCACGTTGCCTGATTCGTCATCACGAATGTCCTGATGACGACGACTCTTGCTATAAGGGGGAGCGCGCCGTCTGGAACCACGTCCTGCGGCAAGTCCTGACCAAGCTCGAGGACGGCAGCCTGTTCGAGCAGGACAAGCATTCCGACCTGTCGCTCATCCTGTGGCAAAGCTGCAGGATCGCGGAATCACGGCGTACCAACTTGAGCAAAAACTGGCTGACGAAGCTGATGGATGCAGGCGTGCGCGAGCAACTTCGCGCTTACCCGTATCTTTCGAAAAGCGATTTGGTATCACGGATGGATCCTTTTCCGGAAAGCGCACCCTGGCCCCTCATTTTCCTGGCCTGGGTTTGCCATTCCGAGGAACCGAAAAACCCAAGCGCGCTATTCCAGGAAATTGAGCGAAGCATTGCCGACAAGTCGATCCGGTTTATCAAGTCTGCGCATTTTCAAAAGCTGAAAACATGCTGCGTGCACCACCCGGCAACAGGCTTGCGAGACTGGACAGATTTTCGCACCAGATCATGGCCGGCCCGTGCACAGAGCACGCTTGACAAAAAATTCGGGTAGAGCGGGCGGCTTTCCACCGCGCCGCTGCGGCAAGTCCGCGGGAAGGCAGTCGCCACTCGCTGGTTCCTGCATTGACCGCCAAGGCCCGTTCTCGAGTCGCTCTACCGCCCAAGGATTCACATCTTTGTCGGAAATAAGTGCACATTTTCTAGCCAGCAAGCTTGCGTTCGATCTCTTGAACCAACTGTCCATCCGGCCCACACAGGAGCCTCCCTTGATCAAAGCCCCCTACCAAGCCACCGTTCGTCACGCAAATTCGGTCCACGCTCCCGTCCTCGCGCCAGCACTGCAACTACCAGCCGACATTGCAGGAATCCTGGTGCGGCTGGTTATCCGCTCACGCCGCCTGGAGGACGTGCTCGCCCTGTCCATGGTCGACAGGCAGTTCCATCAGGCGTCCGAACCCGTGCTGCGTCTCCTCAACAACCGCTGCGACTGCGCTGACAAAGAGGAAACCGCGGCTTGGCGGGCCACGTTCGACGCGACGAACGATCGGGATATCCAGCTACTCCTGGTACGTGCAGCCGCGCGGGATGCGGCGCAGTTGCTCGATCCTGACCAGAGGATAGCCAACATCATCGCCTCCGCCTTCCGATTCATCCAGAAAGCCAGGGGAAAGATAGACGACAGCCTTGCGATTGAGGCTCCGCTCCTCATCGTCGAGGCGCTCTGGGACAGTCCTTCCGACGCCGTGGAATTCATACAGCGGGCGGTCCACTCGTCGCGTGACTACTGCGAGGCCGTGCCAACGATGTTCGCTCTCGAGACACTGGTGGACGAGGCCGGCATCGAGCGGGCGAAGTCGAATCAAAAGGTGGATGAAATCGATGTTTTGCGCGCCCTCGTGGCCTTCAAGAGTGTGACGGCGCCCGAGAATTACTTGCAGGAGCCACTGTTGAAAAGGATCTCGCTTGCGTTCAACGCCATGTCGGCAGAGAACCGGTGGGCGCTTGCCTGTTGCATGGTGCGCCACCACGTACCACCCATCCCTCGAAACTATTACGACGACCGTGAGCCGAAGGTCTGGGCGATGGTGGTGCAGCAGGTAGCGGCTGCAATCAGTAACGGCAGCCTGTTCGACCCAAGCCGGCATCCCGACCTGTCGATGCTGCTCTGGCAAACCTGCCATATTGCCGCAACACGCGTTGAATTCGAAATTCCAAAGCCGATGCGGGAGTTGATGAACGACGGATTGCGCACGCGCCTCAAGGCCCATCCCTATCTCTCGCGAAGCGATCTGAAATCGCGGGCGGCCGACTTTCCCAAAAACGCACCCTGGCCGCTTGTTTTCGTGGCATGGCTTTGCCATCTCGATAAGCCCAAGGAGCCCTGCCCGCTGCTGCGCGAAATTGATGAAGGCCTGGCCAGCGGTGAATTCCGGTTTATCTCACCCGCCCAGTTAAGCAAACTGAAAGCCTTCTGCAAAGACGACCCGGCGGCCGGCCTGGATCAGTGGCTCGCCTTGCGCTTGAGATCCTTGAAGACCCGCGCGCTGCATAAGGTCAAGAAGACGATCTTGTGATTCAACCGCGAGCGCAGCAACGCCCTTGCTGCGCTCAGGATGCCCGGGGCAACTCAACGCCCGCCGCTGCTGCAGCGCGCGCCGCTGCAGCAGCCGTGGCAAGCGCGGCCGCATCGGTGACGGCCTGGGCGCCGGCAATGGCGCTGGCGCTGCCTTCAGCCGCAGCTGCCGCCGTCGCGCTGGCGCTGGCCACGGCCGACACGGCGGCGACTGCTGTCGCCTCTTCGAGCAGCGGCGTCGTAACCGGCAGGCGCTGGAAGCCGGCTTGCAGGAAGCCGGCAATTGCTTGCTGGCTGGCTTCCAGGTAAGGAATGCTGCAATGGTCGGAACCGGCGATGGTCTGCTCCAGTGGCGCCACGGGCAAGCCGGCAACGAAAGCGTCGGTATGCGCGGCCGGCACGATATCGTCTTCCTCGGCGCGCAGCACCAGCGTGCGTGTCTGCAGGCGCGCGGCAAACTTTACCGATTCAAAACGATGCCGCATCCACCAGTGGACTGGCATCGTGCGGAAACGGCGCCTGGCCAGCGACACCAATGAGTCATAGGGCGTAACCAGCACCAGTGAAGTGACCGGATGCTGGGCCGCCACCTGCACCGCCACGCCCGAACCGAGGCTGCGGCCGACCACAGCAATGCGCTCGGCATCGACCCGGTAGTAGGCCGCCAGCCATTGCCACAGCATTTCCGCGTCTGCCAGCAATTCGCGCTCGCCGGGCGTGCCGCTGGAGCCGCCATAGCCGCGGTAATTCATCGCCAGCACCGTCATGCCGGGGAACATGCGACCCGCATCGCGCGCCACCCAGCTCACTTCCTCGGACCGCCCGCCAAAATAGAGCACGCCGGGATGCTTGCCTGGCGCATGCGGCGTCATCAGCCAGCCGCACAAGCGCTCGCCATCGGCAGTGCGCAATACGATGTGGCGCGTGCGGTGCCCATCGCTTTGCGGATGCTCGACTTCACGCTCGGTGACGGGGTTGAAAATGATGCTGGTCTGGCGCGCAACGATGGCCGCCATGATGCTGACCCAGGCGACGCTGGCAAGCCCGGCAGCGCCGGCTATGGTTTTAGTGATGGGCAGTTTCATCGGTGCGCGGTAAAAGTCGGATGAGTTCAAACTAGCAGCAGCGCCATTGGCACGGCTTGCCGCTGCTCAAGCCACACGAGTGCCGTCAAGTCTTCTCGTGCTGGCGTTTGCGCTCTTCGGGGCTGGGCGGGCGGTCTGCATAGGCCTGCTCTTCGACGACGTCCAGGTATTCGCTGCCATCGAGCGGCCGGCCTACATGCGGCACGCCGTCGCCCGGCTTGGTCTGGCTGGTGCCAGAGCGCTCCGTGAGTGGTTCATCCTTGCTGCCATTTTGCTGGGTCATCGGTGTTCTCCTTGTTGCTGGCACAATCACCTCTACCAGAATTGGAGAACAGGCACGCTGCGGAGTTCAGACTAACGACGCGGCATGCGGTAATGCGCAAATCGGGGCCGGCGCGCGAAGACCGGCGGCAGGATCGACATCGCGGCAGCGCATGCCGCAGCCGCCCGCGCTGCCGGCCGAGCCCGGAAAAGCAAACGGCCGCCCAAGGGCGGCCGCTGCCTGATACAGGTTTGCAGGGTGCAGTTCAGGCGCTTATGACGCCAACTCCCGCTTCACAGTGCGCTCCAGGATCTGGCCGCCGCCGTAAGTGGTTTGCACCGGCGCTGCGCCGCCTGCTGAAACACGGACCGCGCAATACTTGAACTCCGGTATCTTCGCGAACGGGTCCAGGGCATCGTTGGTCAGGCGGTTGATCGCCGCTTCGTAATACGCAAAGGGCACGAACACCGAGCCTTGCGGCGTGCCATCTTCAGCCCGTGCATACAAGGTGACCTTGCCACGGCGCGATTCCAGCGTCACCACGTCGCCTGGCTTGATGCCGAAGCGTTCCATGTCCAGCGGATGGATCAGGGCGGTGGGGTCCGGCTCCAGCGCATCCAGCACCAGCGCGCGCCGGGTCATGCTGCCGGTATGCCAGTGTTCAAGCTGGCGACCCGTGATCAGCACCATCGGAAACTCAGTGTCCGGACGCTCGGCAGCCGGTATCACATCCGCCGGCACGAAGCGCGCGCGGCCGTCAGGACGCGGGAAGCTATCGACGAACACCACCGGCTCGCCCGGATCGCCTTCCTTCATGCAGGGGTAAGTGACGGCGCCTTCCTGCACCATGCGCTCCCAGGTAATGCCGCCGATGCTGGGCATGGCGCGCCGCATTTCATCAAACACTTCCGACACATGCTTGTAATCCCAGGGCAGGCCAAGCCGCTTGCCGATTTCCTGGATGATCCACAAATCCTGGCGCGCGTCGCCCGGCGGGTCGATTGCCTGCCGGCCGAGCTGCACCAGCCGGTCGGTATTGGTGAAGGTGCCATCCTTCTCGGCGAAAGCCGAAGCCGGCAGCACAACGTCGGCCAGGTAGGCGGTTTCGGTGAGGAAGATATCCTGCACCACCAGGTGTTCCAGCGAGGCCAGCGCATGGCGCGCATGGTTTGCATCCGGATCGGACATCGCGGGGTTTTCACCCATGATGTACATGCCCTTCACCGTGCCGGCATCGATTGCATTCATCACTTCGACCACGGTCAGGCCGACCTTGTCGTCCAGCTCTGCGCCCCAGAATTTCTCAAAAAAGGCGCGCGCTTCGCCATTGTCCACGCGCTGGTAATCCGGGAAGCTCATCGGGATCAGGCCAGCGTCGGAGGCGCCCTGCACATTGTTCTGGCCGCGCAGCGGATGCAAGCCAGTGCCGGGACGGCCGATCTGGCCCGTCATCAGCGACAGCGCGATAAGGCAGCGCGCATTGTCGGTGCCATGCACGTGCTGCGACACACCCATGCCCCACAGGATGATGGAGGCTTTCGAAGTCGCATACAGGCGCGCCACATAACGGATGGTTTCGGCATCGATGCCGCAGATCGGCGCCATCCGTTCCGGCGAATAGTCGGCCACATTGGCTTTCAACTCGTCATAGCCGATGGTGCGCGAAGCGATGAACTCTTCGTTGACCAGGCCTTCGTTGACGATCACATGCATCATGGCGTTCAACAGCGCGACGTCGGTGTCGGGCTTGAACTGCATGTAGCGATGCGCAAAGCGCGAAAGTTCCGAGCGGCGCGGATCCATTACCACCAGCTTGGTGCCATTGGCCACTGCATTCTTGATCCAGGTTGCCGCAACCGGATGGTTCACGGTCGGGTTGGCGCCGATGATGATAGCCACGTCGGCCTTCATCACGTCCATCACCGGGTTCGACACCGCGCCCGAGCCGATGCCCTCCAGCAGCGCCACGACGGACGAGGCATGGCACAAGCGCGTGCAATGGTCGACATTGTTGGTCTTGAAGCCGGTGCGCACCAGTTTCTGGAACAGGTAGGCTTCTTCGTTGCTGCCCTTGGCCGAACCAAAGCCGGCCAGCGCCTGGCGGCCGACGGTGTCGCGAATGCGCGCCAGCGTGCCGCCAGCGAATTCCAGCGCTTCTTCCCAGCTCGCTTCGCGGAATACGTCGAACACGTTTTCGGGCGTCATGGTGAAGTCGCCCGACTTGGGCGCATCGGCGCGCCGGATCAGTGGCTTCGTCAGGCGATGCGGATGATGGGCATAGTCAAAACCGTAGCGGCCCTTCACGCACAGGCGGCCACGGTTGGCCGGGCCATCGCGTCCCTCGACGTAAAGGATCTTGTTGTCCTTGACGTTGTAAGTCATCTGGCAACCGACGCCGCAATACGGGCAGACTGAATCCACGTTCTTGTCCGGCACCTGCAGCGCGACGTCGCGCGCCGGCATCAGCGCGCCGGTCGGGCAAGCCTGCACGCATTCGCCGCAAGAGACGCAGGTGGAATTGCCCATCGGGTCATCCATGTCGAACACGATCTTTTCGCCGGCGCCACGGAAGGCCAGGCCGATCACGTCGTTCATTTGCTCGTCGCGGCAGGCACGCACGCAGCGGGTGCACTGGATGCACGCGTCGAGGTTGACCGAGATTGCCGGATGCGACAGGTCTTGCGGCGTATGGGCGCGCGCTTCGAAACGCGGCTTGCCCACTGCCAGTTTTTGCGACCACTGGTCGACTTCATTGTCACGCGTGTATGCCGTTTCCGGCATGTCCGACTGCAGCAATTCGAGCACCAGCTTTTGCGCCTTGAGCGCGCGCTCGCTGTCGGTCGTGACCTTCATGCCCTGGCTCGGATGGCGGCAGCAGGATGGGGCCAGCACGCGCTCGCCATTGATCTCGACCATGCAGGCGCGGCAGTTGCCGACCGCGTCCAGGCCTTCTTTGTAGCAAAGGTGGGGAATATCCACGCCCTCGCGCCGCGCAATCTCGATAATCGTTTCATTGGCGCGGCCGCTCACTTCGCGCCCGTTCAGCTCGAAGCTGACGACGGGCACGTCGATCTGGGCCATCTCGTTTCGTGTAATCGCGTTCATGTTTTCTCACTGCCCACGAAGGGCAAAGCTCAAGCGAGTTCCTGCGGGAAGTACTTCACGACACAATCGACCGGGTTGGGCGCTGCCTGGCCCAGGCCACAGATCGAGGCGTCGCGCATCACGAAGGAGAGGTCGGCCAGCAGGTCCAGGTCCCACTTGGGCTGGTTGATCAGGGCCGATGCCTTGGCCGTGCCGACCCGGCAAGGCGTGCATTGGCCGCAGGATTCATGCTGGAAGAAATTCATCATGTTGCGGGCCGCGTCGACTGCAGTGTCGCGGTCGGACAGCACCATTACCGCAGCCGAGCCGATGAAGCAGCCATAGGCTTGCAGCGTGTCGAAGTCCAGCGGTATGTCGTTCATGCTGGCGGGCAGGATGCCGCCCGAGGCGCCACCGGGCAGGTAGGCATAGAACTTTTGCCCGTCGAGCATGCCGCCGCAATATTCATCGATCAATTCCTGGATCGTGATGCCGGCCGGCGCCAGCTTCACACCCGGGTTCTTGACGCGTCCGCTGACGGAGAACGAGCGCAAACCCTTGCGACCGTTGCGGCCATGCGAAGTGAACCAGGCGCCACCTTTTTCCAGGATGTCGCGCACCCAGTACAGGGTTTCGAAATTGTGTTCCAGCGTCGGGCGGCCAAACAGGCCCACTTGCGCCACATAGGGCGGGCGCAAACGCGGCATGCCGCGCTTGCCTTCAATCGATTCGATCATCGCGGACTCTTCACCGCAGATATAGGCGCCCGCGCCGCGGCGCACCGGGAGCTGCGGCGCATCCGGACGCGCCAGCAGCGGATGCTGCGCCAGCTTCGCCAGTTCGGTTTCAAGCAGGCTGCGGCAGCCGTGGTATTCGTCGCGCAGGTAGATGTAGATGGCTTCGATGCCCACCGCCCAGGCGGCGATCAGCATGCCTTCCAGGAAGCGGTGCGGGTCGCGTTCGAGGTAGTAGCGATCCTTGAACGTGCCGGGCTCGCCTTCGTCGATGTTTACCGCCATCAGGCGCGGACCTTTTTCGGCACGCACGATGCGCCACTTGCGCCCGGCGGGGAAGCCGGCGCCGCCCAGGCCACGCAAGCCGGAATCTTCCATCGCCTTGATGACGGATTCCACATCGCGCCCGCCATTCACGCAAGCGTCCAGCAGTGCGTAGCCGCCTTCGGCGACATAGGCGTCGTAATCCTTGTACGGCTCGGGCACGTGCTTGGTCTCTTTGGCCGCGACCGCTGCCGCCACCTGCTCCACATCCGCATTGGGAATCGGCTTCTGGTGCACCACTGCAACCGGCGCCTGTTCGCAGCGGCCGACGCAGGGCGCGGGAATGACGCGCACTTCCTTGCCCAGGATCGCCGGCAGTTTTGCCAGCAAGTCGCGCGCGCCCTGCATTTCGCAAGACAGGCCGTCGCAAACGCGCACCGTCAGCGCTTCGGGCTGGTTGTCGCCTTCCTTCACCACGTCAAAGTGGTGATAGAAGGTTGCGACTTCATAGACTTCGGTCTGCGCCAGCTTCATTTCCTGGGCCAGCGCAGCCATGTGCGCTGCCGACAGGCAATTGAAGCGATCCTGGATCTTGTGCAGGTGCTCGATCAGCATGTCGGCGCTGCGCGAGGCATCGCCCAGCAAGGCCTGGACTTCCGCCAGGGCGACGGGATCGACGCGGCGGCCCTTGGGCGCCTCGCGCTTGCGCTGCTTGCTTGCACCCTGCACCGCGATCGGGATGATCATTTGATTCATGGAATATGCTTTGTCCTGGTTCAGATCACGCGTTCTTCGCGCAGTTGCGCAATTTCGTCCGCGCTGAAACCAAGCTGGGCCAGCACTTCTTCCGTATGCTCGCCCAACAGGGGCGAACGGGTTACGTCAGTCGGGCTGTCGGACAGCTTGATCGGGTTGCCTACCGTCAGGTATTTGCCGCGCGTTGGATGGTCCACCTCGACGATGGTGCCGGTTTCACGCAGCGACGGCTCTTCTGCAATTTCCTTCATCGAAAGAATCGGGCCGCAGGGAATATCGTACTGGTTCAATATGTCCATGGCCTCGTACTTTGTCTTGGTCATGGTCCATTGCTCGATGCGATCGAAGATGGGTTTCAGGTGCAACAGGCGCGCCTGCGGCGTCTTGTAGGCCTCGTCCTCGATCCAGCCTTCTTCGCCAATCACCTTGCACACCGCCGGCCACACCGCAGCCTGCGTGATGAAGTAGATATAGGCATTGGGGTCGGTTTCCCAACCCTTGCATTTCAGGATCGACCCCGGCTGGCCGCCGCCCGACGAGTTGCCAGCGCGCGGCACGGCATCACCAAATTTGCCATCCGGATATTGCGGATATTCATGCAGCGAATGCGTGCGCTCCAGGCGCTGCTGGTCGCGCAGTTTTACCCGGCACAGGTTCAACACGGCATCCTGCATCGGGGCCAGCACTTTCTGGCCGCGGCCCGTCATGGTGCGCTGGTACAGCGCGGCCAGGATTCCCAAAGCCAGGTGCAGGCCGGTGCCACTGTCGCCGATCTGCGCGCCTGTCACCATCGGCGGGCCATCGTCAAAACCCGTGGTCGAGGCCGAGCCACCCGCGCACTGGGCCACGTTTTCATACACCTTGCAGTCTTCGTAAGGACCGGGGCCAAAGCCTTTCACCGACGCCAGGATCATGCGCGGGTTGATGCTCTGGATGTGTTGCCAGGTGATGCCCATGCGGTCGAGCGCGCCCGGCGCAAAGTTTTCGACCAGCACATCGCATTCCCTGATCAGCTGGTCGAGCACTTCGCGTCCGCGCGGCTTCTTGGTGTCCAGCGTAATGGAACGCTTGTTGTGGTTGAGCATCGTGAAATAGAGGCTGTCCACGCCAGGTATGTCGCGCAACTGGCCACGCGTGGCATCGCCTTCGCCGGCGCGTTCCACCTTGATCACATCGGCGCCGAACCAGGCCAGCAACTGGGTGCAGGTCGGCCCCGACTGGACATGGGTGAAGTCGAGGATCTTGACGCCGTCTAACGCTTTGCTCATGAAATCTCCTGCAGGCAGTTGGTGAACTACCCTATGTTAACTCACCCTGCCTTGCCGTCCGGTTGCTCAAGAGCGTTGATCAGGCTGGCTTGGCCTGGTTTGCGGACTGGCTTTCCAGTTCCATCAGGCGCTTGCGCAGCGCGCGGTCTTCTGCAAAGCGAGCCGATTCATCACGCACAACAGCAACGATTGCCTTGACCTTGCCATCGCCTTCCTTGATCAGCGCGACGGTGAAAGCGATCGACAGCGTGTGACCATCCTTGTGCACGGCCGGCACCCGCAACACGTCGTTGCCGTAGCGGGTGATGCCGGTTTCCATGGTCTTGTGATAACCATCCCAGTGACGTTGCTGCTGGCGCTGCGGAATGATCAGGTCCAGCGACTTGCCCAGCGCTTCGGCTTCAGTGAATCCGAACATGCGCTCGCAAGCCGGATTCCACATCACGATGGCGCCGCTCGCGTCAGCGGCCATGATTGCATCGCCGACGGCTTCAACCAGCTGCTTGGTATCAATCGATGTCTGCATGGCTTCCCCATTGTTGTCATGGCCTGCAAGCAAGAACGGCGCTCCTTTCCGAACGCCGTCCATGCCCTACCCGGGGCCTATCCTGCCCGGCCCCGGTCCTTCCAAAGCCAGCTTAGATGACTTTGTCGCCAGCCAGTGCCTTGACCTGCTCTTCGCTGTAGCCCAGTTCCTTCAGGACTTCAGCCGAGTGCTCGCCCAGCAGCGGCGAAGCGGTAACTTCCGGCTTCAGGTCCGAGAACTTGATCGGGCTGCCGATGGTGAAGTACGAACCGCGGGTCGGATGCTGCACTTCGACGATCGAGCCGGATTTGCGCAGCGATTCGTCGCGCAGCAGTTCGGCCATGGACAACACCGGTGCGCAAGGAATGTCGAACTTGCGGAAGATGTCGACTGCTTCGTACTTGGTCTTGTCCTTGATGAAGTCTTCGATGGTGGCGAAGATTTCATCGATGTGCGGCTGGCGTGCCAGCGGCGTGGTGTAGGCCGGGTCGGTCTTCCACTCAGGCTTGTTCAGCGCGTCGCAAATCGGACCCCAGGCATGACCCTGGACGGTGAAGTAGATGTAAGCATTGGGGTCGGTTTCCCAGCCCTTGCACTTCAGGATCCAGCCCGGCTGGCCGCCACCGCCGGCGTTGCCGCCACGCGGCACGACTTTATCCTTGAAAGCGTCCATTTCGTGCGGATACTGTGGATACTCTTCCAGGTAGCCCACGCGCTCCAGGCGCTGCTGGTCGCGCATCTTCACGCGGCACAGGTTCAGCACGGCGTCCTGCATCGACACGGCAACCTTCTGGCCACGGCCGGTTTGCTGGCGGCCGATGTAGGCGGTCAGGATACCGATGGCCAGGTGCATGCCGGTGTTGGAGTCGCCCAGTGCCGCAGCCGAAATCGTCGGCTCCGAATTCTCGCCTTTCCACCAGCCGGTGGTCGAAGCAGCGCCGCCGGCGCACTGCGCCACGTTTTCATAGACCTTCAGGTCTTCGTAGTGATGGCCGTCCGAGAAGCCCTTGACCGAAGCGAGGATCATCTTTGGGTTCAGTTCCTGGATGCGGGCCCACGAGAAGCCCATGCGGTCCAGCGCGCCCGGGCCAAAGTTTTCAACCATGACATCGGATTCCTTGATCAGCTTTTCCAGCACTTCCTTGCCGGCAGCGGTCTTGGTGTCCAGCGTCAGCGAACGCTTGTTGCTGTTCAGCATCGTGAAGTACAGGGCATCGACATCGGGAATGTCGCGCAGCTGGGCCCGGGTAACGTCGCCGGAGCCAGGACGCTCGACCTTGATCACGTCAGCGCCGAACCAGGCCAGCATCTGGGTACAGGCAGGACCTGCCTGGACGTGGGTGAAGTCGATGATCTTGATGCCTTGCAGGGGTTTGTTCATGTGGATAGCTCCTTGGTTATCAACGTCTTCTAGTGTCTGATTACTGCTTTGCAGCGCTTTTCGGATTCAGGTGGGAGATGCGTCCGCTTTCGGTACCGGCCTGCTCGTCGATGACGACGTTGATCAGCGTCGGCTTGCCAGAGGCGATACCTTCGGCCAGCGCAGCGGACAATTCTTCCGGGGTGTTGGCGTTGACGCCGACGCCGCCGAAGGCGGTCATCAGCATGTCGTAACGCGAACCCTTGACGAACACCGTCGGCGCGGGGTCAGCATGGCCGGTCGGGTTCACGTCGCAGCCCTTGTAGACGCCGTTGTTATTGAAGATGACAACGGTGACTGGCAAGTTGTAGCGGCAGATGGTTTCGACTTCCATGCCGGAGAAACCGAATGCCGAGTCGCCTTCCAGCGCCACAACCGGCTTGCCACTCTCAACAGCAGCGCCAATGGCGTAGCCCATGCCGATGCCCATCACGCCCCAGGTGCCCGAGTCGAGGCGCTTGCGCGGCTCGTACATCTCGATCACGGAGCGGGCCAGGTCCAGCGTGTTGGCGCCTTCATTGACGAGGTAGACGTCGGGCCGCTTTTTCAGCAAGTCGCGCATGGCCGACAGCGCGGTCATGAAGTTCATCGGCGACGACTTGGCCGTCAGCGTCTTGGCCATCTTGGCGACGTTGGCTTCCTTCTTCTCGGCGATGGCGTTGGTCCACGAAGCGTCCGGCTTGTTGAAGCCATTCTTTTCGATTTCCTTCAGCAGGGCCGCCACGGTCGAGCCGATGTCGCCAGCCAGCGGGGCGTCGATGGGCACGTTGGAATCCATCTCCTGGGCCGAGATATCGATCTGCACGAACTTCTTCTGTGCCCAGTCTTTGTGATCCTTGCCACCCCAGGTCGGGCCCTTGCCGTGCGAGAGCAACCAGTTCAGGCGCGCGCCGATCAGCATCACGCAGTCGGCTTCCTTCAGCGCATAGGAACGGGCGGCGATGGCGGCTTGCGGATGGGTGTCAGGCAGCAGGCCCTTGGCCATCGACATGGCCAGGTAGGGGATGCCAGTCTTTTCGACGAAGGCGCGGATGTCAGCGTCAGCCTGGGCGTAGGCAGCGCCCTTGCCCAGCATGATGACCGGGCGCTTGGCATTCTTCAGCACATCCAGCGCGCGTGCGATGGCGTCTGGTGCAGGCAACTGGGCCGGAGCCGGGTCCACCACCTTGACGATCGACTTCTGGGCGGCGACGGCATCCATGGCCTGGCCCAGCAGCTTGGCGGGCACGTCCAGGTAGACGCCACCGGGCCGGCCGGACACGGCAGCGCGGATGGCGCGCGCCACGGCGATACCAATGTCTTCGATATGGTTGATGCGGTAGGAAGCCTTGGTGTACGGCTTGGCGGCGTTGAGCTGGTCCAGTTCTTCGTAATCGCCCTGTGCCAGGTCGACCACTTCACGCTCGGAAGAACCCGAGATCATGATCATCGGGAAGCAGTTGACAGTGGCGTTGGCCAGCGCAACCAGGCCGTTCAGGAAGCCGGGGGCGGACACGGTCATTGCCACGCCAGGCTTTTTCGTGAGGTAGCCGGCAATGGCGGCTGCGTTCACGGCGTTGGCTTCGTGGCGGAAGCCAATGAAGCGCATGCCACGTGCTTGCGCCAGGCGAGCCAGGTCGGTGATGGGAATGCCAACCAGGCCATAGATCGTGTTCAGGTCGTTCGCCTGCAGGGCGTCGATCAGTACGTTAAAGCCGTCGGTGAGCTCTCGTCCTTGCGTCTCGGTAGTCATGATCTGGTCTCGTCTTTCGAATAGGGTTGGCGGTTGCAATGCCGGCGGATGCGCAGGGCCTGCGGAAACTGTCGCGGTATCATAGAAACCGCCTCTCGTTTTCACCATTGACCGCGGTCAATTTTCAAATATTCCGCTTTTGCCGGACTTGATGCGGTCTGCGGTCCCTTGCAGGAGGCGATATCATAGGTAAGCGCGCGCTGGCTTCTCATTGACCGCGGTCAATTTGTACCGGATCATGTGCCCCACCCTTAAAAAAGCAAAAACTCGAGGCTCAATGTCGGCTGTTGCAGACCATCCCGAACGCAATATCATCCGCGTCCAGCTGCGGCAGAACCTCGTCCTCAAGGCAATGACAGAAGAACAATGGGCAGAACTTGAGCCATTGCTCCTGATCGTCGACTCGAGCAAGAGTGAATTCCTGCTGCACCAGGGTGTGCACGAGATGGAGCAATATTTCATCCTCGACGGCTTACTGAAGCGGGTCGTGACAAATGCGCAAGCCAATGAAATGATCCTGCGCTTTGCCGAAGCGCGCGATATCGAGACCAGCTATGCCGCCTGGCGCCTTAAAACTCCCACGCCCTACAGCATCGTCTCAGTGACCAAGTCACGCGTGGCCAAGTTGCCGCTCATGCAATGGATCGCGTTCATGGAACGCCATCCCGCGGTCAAGCAAACCTTCGAATATGAAGTGATGCACTTGATGAGCGAGATCATGGCCCACACCATTACCCTCCATCTGCTCGACGCGCCCGGTCGCGTGCATCGCTTCCTGCGCAAGCATCCGGAATTGTTCGACCGGATTCCGAAGAAGGAATTGGCAACCTACCTGAACCTGTCCGCGGAAACGCTGAGCCGGTTGAAACACCAAGGCAAGATCTGAGCTTGGCCGGCGGCGAGGCGTCGCGCTATCTGCGGCGGGTCACGCAGGCGCCTCGGCTCTCCAGGAGTTGAGGCGCTCGAGCCCGGGCGCTCGAGCGATGCAGCCGCAGCAGATATCATCCAGGGCTATACCTCATATGGAAACGCGCAATTGGATTTATAACTCCCCCACACCTACAATCGCTTTCATCAACCGATTGTTCCCAAGGAGTTCCAGCCATGACCGCACTCGTTACTGCATTGACCCAGATACCCAGCTTCCAGATCCGCGGCCTGTTTGCCACGCTGTTCGCCGTTGAATTGCGTGAAGCTGTCGCACGCGACCAGCGCGAAGAAGGCGCCTACCTCTGGGGCCTGTAAGCCGTTCCTCCCCGCCGGGACAAGCGCTCGCTTGTCCCACACGTTTTTGATTCAATGCATGCTTGGGGTCAGCCGCACATGGCCGTGTTTCTCATCCATGGCGCGCCCCAGTAGCTTGACCAGCGCATAGACCGTATCAATGTGGGGCGTCGGCGTCTTGGTCAGGCGCCCCAATTCAATCACACTGCCTACCAGCGCATCGATTTCCGGGCTACGGCCGGCTTCGACATCCTGCAACATCGATGTCTTGTGCTTGCCCACCTTTTCCGCGCCTGCAATACGCTTCTCGAGCGTGACGCGGAATTCAATTCCCAGCTTGTTGGCGACTGCCTGTGCTTCCGACATCATGTTGGCCGCCAGCTCGCGCGTAAGCGGAAACTGGCAAATGTCCACCAGCGTGGAATGCGCGAGCGCGCTGATCGGGTTGAATGTCAGGTTGCCCCACAGCTTGAGCCAGATCTCGGCCCGGATATTGTCCAGCACCGGCGCTTTCAGGCCGGCACGCACGAAGACATCGGCTACGCGTCGTACCCGCTCGCTGTCCGATCCGTCGAGCTCCCCCAGCGGGAAACGTTCACCCTCGATATGCATGACGACGCCCGGTGCGACCAGTTCCGAGGCTGGATAGACGACGCAACCGAGTACGCGTTCGGCTGGTATCTTCGCTGCGATCAAGCCGGTCGGGTCGACCGACTCGACCCGCTTGCCTGCCAGTTCGCCGCCATGCTGGTGGAAATACCAGTAGGGTATGCCGTTCTGCATTGGCAGCACGACGGTTTCCGGTCCAAACAGGTCGGGCACGTCGTTGGCGACGGCTTCCACCTGGTGTGCCTTGAGCGCCAGGATCACCAGGTCTTGCGGCCCTGCTTCCTTGTAGTTGTTGGTAGCGCGCACATTAGTGGCCACCTGCGCCGTGCCATCCTGCGACACCAGCTTGATACCCCTGGCGCCGATGGCTTCAAGGTTGGCGCCGCGCACGATGAAGGTGACATCTTCACCCGCCAGCGCCAGCTTCGCACCGACGAATCCGCCGATGCCCCCCGCCCCCACTATCGCTATCTTCATCACTGCCTTCCCGTAGGTATCCGCACATGCGACGTTGCTCGTCATGACGCGGCTATATTGAAAGTTTCATTCTGCCGAAGGCGCACCTTTGCTGCAATGCGAAATGCGCAGATAAATCGCGCATACTCACTATGAGAAATTTCATTCCGGATAGAGAAACGTAAACCAGGCAAAAGCCGCGATGTTGCGTCGCAAGAGCCGCTCTTGCTGGTGCAGGCGCGCCGCAGACGCGAAGGCCACGGGTGAAAAAAACGGCGCCCGAAGGCGCCGCTTTTGCTGCTGCCTGCAGCGCCGCTCGCGGCGCTGCAAGTCATGCCGTACTAAACCCGTGACGCGCTCGCACCAACCGACGCTGCCGGCACGCCGTCTACCCTGCTCGCATCCATCTGGGCACGGCGCATCGGGCGCAAGACGAACCAGGCCATCAACGCCGCTATCGCATTCATTATGCTGGCGACGATGAACACTGCATGCCAGCTGCCGGTTGCGGCGCTCAGTGCAGACGACAGCGGGACCAGCAGCGAAGCCGTGCCCTTGGCGGTGTAAAGCATGCCGGCATTTGCGGCCGCATACTTCGAACCGAAGGTGTCGGCGCAAGTGGACGGGAACAGGCTGTAGATTTCGCCCCAGGCGAAGAACACCAGGCCAGTCAGGATCACAAATGCAACCGGGTTCTGGCCAAACTGGTACAGGCAAAGTATGCCGACGGCTTCAGCGGCAAAGGCGACGAACATGGTTTGCTCGCGACCGATACGATCCGAGACCCAGCCGAAGAAGGGGCGGGTCAGGCCGTTGAGCACGCGGTCGATCGCCAGCGCGAAAGTCAGGGCCGGCAGCACCAGGCCCATGATTTCAACCGGCACGCCATCGATCTTGAAGTCCTTGGCAATCGGTCCCAGCTGCGCAGTCGCCATCAAGCCGCCGGCGGCGACCATGACGAACATTGCGTACATCACCCAGAACACCGGGCGCTTCAGCACTTCACTGGGCTTGTAGTCGATGCGGCTTTGCTGGACGTGGGCAACCGGGCCTTCGCCACGCTTGTGTTCTGGCGCGCGCGCCAGGAACAGCGCAACCAGCAACACAATGATGCCCTGGCCAATGCCGAAATACAGGAATGCCGCTTCATAGCCCTGGGCCTTGATCATCATCGAGATCGGCACGATGGTGACGGCCGAGCCTGCGCCAAAACCGGCCGCGGTCAGGCCCGCTGCCAGGCCACGGCGGTCCGGAAACCATTTCAGCGCATTGCCCACGCAAGTGCCGTACACAGCGCCCGCGCCCACGCCACTGATGGCTGCTGCGATATAGAGCAGGGTGAGGGAGTCGGCATATGAATTCAGCACCCAGCCCAGGCCGCACAGGATGCCGCCGCCCAGCACAACCGGACGCGGTCCAAAGCGGTCAACCAGATAGCCCTCGATTGGCACCAGCCAGGTTTCGGTCAGCACGAAGATCGTGAAAGCGACCTGGATCGCAGCCCGGCTCCAGCCATGCTTGTCCGCGATCGGATTGACGAACAGGGTCCAACCGTACTGGAGGTTGGCAATCATCGCCATCGCGATAATGCCCAGTACCAGTTGTCCCCACCGGAAATAAGGCGAACGCCCCAATGTCACTGCGCCTGCACTTGCCATTTGTCTATGCTCCAGAAAATCACCTGCTATTCAAGATATCTCCGCACCACGGATGCTTCAGCAAGCATCCGTACGAGCCGGTTTTTATGCTGCGCCATACTTTTTGTTGCCGGGTGGCGGGGCACGTGGACGACGATCTCGACGTCGCGCCGATTCTCATGCAAAGCGAAATCCCGAATCCTTGACGCGTGCTAAGTTTTAAAAACGACCGGCCAAATTTTTTTACTGATTTTGCGGCTAGCCCGTATTGACTCTCCCATCGCGTTTCGCCAATGAAAAACGCCGCGCTTCTTGCGAAGCGCGGCGTTGCGTCGTGACCGGATTGTGCTGCTTCGCCGGATGCCCGGCAAGAGCAGTGTCAGGCTCTCAATCCACCGGCCTTTGCGCAGCCAGTTCGTCGACTTTCGGTGGCCGTACCTTGGCCAGGACTTTTGAGATCAGCGGCCAGAACAGCATCAGCAGTGCCAGCGTCGTGATGGCGCCAACCAATGCGTTGGACCACATGATCGACAGCTGCCCTTGCGAAACCAGCATCGCCTGGCGGAACGAATCCTCGGCCTTGTCGCCCAACACCAGTGCCAGCACCAGCGGTGCAAGCGGATAGTCGAGTTTCTTGAAGATATAGCCAATGATCCCAAACAACAGCATGAACCAGATGTCGAGCATCGCGTTATGCACGGTATAAGCGCCGATTGCACAGATTACGATGATGACCGGCGCAATGATCGAGAACGGTATGCGCAGGATCGATGCAAACAGCGGCACCGTGGTCAGCACGACGATCAGGCCAGCCAGGTTACCGAGGTACATACTGGCGATCAGCCCCCAGACGAAGTCTTTTTGCTCGACGAACAGCAGCGGACCAGGTTGCAGGCCCCAGATCAGCAAGCCACCAAGCAGCACGGCAGCCGTGGGCGAACCCGGGATGCCCAGTGCCAGCATGGGCAGCAGGGCGCTGGTGCCGGCGGCATGCGCCGCGGTTTCGGGCGCAACCACGCCTTCCATCTCGCCGGTGCCGAAACGGCTGCCGGTTTTGGAGAAGCGCTTGGCCAGGCCGTAGCTCATGAACGACGCCGGCGTGGCGCCGCCCGGCGTGATGCCCATCCAGATGCCTACCAGCGAACTGCGCACCGAGGTGGCCCAGTAGGTGGGCAGTTTCTTCCAGGTTTCGAGCACGACGGCAGGATTGATCTTGGCGGTCTTGCCGGTGAAGGCCAGGCCTTCTTCCATCGATTGCAGGATCTCGCCAATACCGAACAGGCCGATCACAGCGATCAGGAAGTCAAAGCCGCGCATCAGGTCAGGCAAACCGAAGGTCAGCCGCAATTGGCCGGTGACGGTGTCCATGCCCACTGCAGCCAGCGCGAAGCCGATAGCCATCGAAGCCAGGATCTTGAACGGCGAGCCCTTGCCCATGCCGACGAAGCTGCAGAAGGTCAGCAGGTAGACAGCGAAGAATTCCGGCGGGCCAAATTCGAGCGCGAACTTTGCAACCAGCGGCGCCATGAATGTGATCATGATCACCGCAAACAGTGCGCCGATGAAGGAGGAGGTGAAGGCAGTGGTCAGCGCTTCGCCGGCCCGGCCTTGTTGCGCCATCGGGTAACCGTCGAAGGTGGTGGCAACCGACCAGGGTTCGCCGGGTATGTTGAACAGGATCGACGTGATGGCGCCGCCGAACAGCGCGCCCCAGTAGATACATGACAACATGATGATCGCCGAGGTCGGCGACATCGTGAAAGTCAGCGGCAACAGGATTGCCACCCCGTTGGCGCCGCCCAAGCCGGGCAGCACGCCAATCAGCACGCCGAGCACGATGCCAACCACCATCAACAGGGCGTTCATCGGCGTCAGCACCGTTGCAAAGCCCGTGAAAAGGGCGTTTAGTTCTTCCATTCCAGCACCTCGTTATGAGAGTCGGCCAGTGAGCCGGCTCAATATCCAGTGAATCCGAGCAGGTTCACCATGCCCTTGTACAGCGGGACCTTGAACCACACTTCGAACAGCACAAAGAAAAATGCATTGATCACAATGCCAAGCACCACGCTCTTGAGCACTGAATATTTTCCGAGCACGATCATGAACAGCGCGATGTAGATCGCCGATGCGATATACAGCCCCAGCACCTGGATCACGCCGATATAAATGGCCGCCGGGATCAGCACCGACAACACGCGCTTGAGCTGTTCGTTATCGACGAACACTTCGGTATTGCGGTCCTTGCCAAACACGGCCTGCCAGAAGATGCCGACGGCCGAAATGCAGATGATCAGTCCGATATAGAACGGGAAATAGCCGGCCCCCGGACCGTCAGAGGTCCAGCCTGAACCGAGCTTGCGGCTGCCAAAGATGACCGTCGCGCCGAGTATCAGCACGATGACGGCGACAACGGCCTCAATGACGTAAGTGGGCACGCCGGTGCGTACTTCACCGGCTTCTGGATGGTGATCCATTTGAGAAGACTCCAGCTGTATTGCGGATAAGGAGTGCGAGGGCGCGGAAGCAATCTCCCGCGGCCTCGCGGTGCAGCGCTTACTTGGCCAGGAAGCCGGCTTCCTGCATCAGCGTCTTGTGCTGTTGCTCGGCTTTTTCGAGCCACTTGACGAAGTCAGGACCAGTCATGGCGGTCTGGTTGAATGCACCTTTTTCCATGAATTCTTTCCAGTCCGGGGTCTCGCGCACTTTCTTCAGTACGTTGACGTAATAGTCGGTCTGGTCCTTGGTCACGCCAGGGGCCATGAAGATGCCGCGCAACATCGTGTAGTCGGTAGGCACGCCCGATTCCTTGCAGGTCGGGATATCGTTCCAGGACTGGGTGTCGGTGACCTTGGTCTTGTACGGCATGCGCTGGTCGTCGAACACGCAAAGGGCGCGCAGCTTGCCAGCACGCCACTGGGCGACGGCTTCGATCGGGTTGTTCACCGACGAATCGATGTGCTTGCCTACCAGCTGGACCGCGACTTCACCGCCGCCCTTGAAGGGGATGTAGATGAACTTCGTGCCGGTGGCTTTTTCCATGCCCACGGTCAGGATCTGGTCTTCTTGCTTGGAGCCGGTGCCACCCATCTTCATCTTGCTCGGGCCTGCAGCCTTGACTGCAGCGATGAAGTCCTTGGCAGTCTTGTGCGGAGTCTCTGCATTCACCCACAGCACGAACTGGTCCAGCGCCATCATCGACACCGGGGTCATGTCCTTCCAGTTGAAAGGAACACCGGTTGCGAGCGGGGTCGTGAACAGGTTGGACAGGGTGATGATGATCTTGTGCGGCTCGCCCTTGTGGTTCTTGACGTCGAGGAAGCCCTCGGCGCCCGCGCCACCGGACTTGTTCACCACGATCAGCGGCTGCTTCATCAGGTTGTGCTTGACGATGATGCCCTGGATCAGGCGCGCCATCTGGTCGGCGCCGCCGCCGGTGCCGGCCGGGATCACGAATTCAACTGGCTTGGTCGGCTCCCATGCTGCGAAGGCGGAGGGAGCGATGGCAGCAAACGCGCCGGCCACCAGGCCTGCCGTCAGTGCGCGTTTCAAACCGTTTGAAAGAAACGGGATCGGTGCTTTTTGCATAATGTCTCCTTTATTAAATGCTTGGATGCCGATATTGCCCAGCCGCTGGAATTGCGAGCCGGCGGCCGGATCTTGCTGGGCTGGCCACTCTCTTTGACGGAGCTGGTGGCTGTTTTTTATCAACCCACTTACTTTTCTGGAAAACCAGTGTCGTCCTTGCGGCGCCGTGCCCGCCTGCAGCTACTCCTTCACCAGCAGGATAGGCATGGTGGCCAGGTGCACGACCTTGCTCGTGACCGAGCCCATCAGCATGCCCGTCATGTTGCTCAGGCCGCGCGGACTCATCACGATCTGGTGGCAGCCCTTCTCGCGCGCCAGTTGCACCACCGTTTCGGCCGGATCGCCCAGCGCCGTATGCGTGATGAAATGCAGGCCAGCCTTTTGCAGTAGGTCGATCGCCGGCTTCATTGCCGTATCGGCGCTCTCGCGGTAGTAGCGGTCGAGCTCGTCATGCGAAATGAAGTGGCGCACATTGCCCGAGGCAATCGGGTGCTGCACGTTGAGCAGGTGGATCTCTACCGGGTCTTTGTAGACCGCGATGTTCTTGATGACGTATTGCACGGCCTTCACCGAGCATTCCGAACCATCGACGGGAATCATAAGCTTGATCATTGGCCTTCCTTTGCGTGTCTGTGTATCGGTTCGTGGAGAGTCCGGCAGCCGCGGTTCAGCGCGCCTTGCTTTCTATTTCCACGCCAGCACGCCTGGCCCGGCTGCGTCCAATCATCTTGCCAATTACGACCACCAGTGCAGCGCCGACATACGGAATGGCATGATGCAAGGCCGCCGGCTGCTGCGCGAACCAGTTCGCCAGGGCGGGGTCGGTTACCAGCATTTCGCCAGCCACATAACCGAGCAGCGCCGCACCAATCGTAATAATGACTGGGAAACGTTCCATCAATTTGAGGATGATCGTGCTACCGAAAATAATGAGCGGGATGCTGATTGCCAAGCCAATGATCAGCAGGGCCATGTTGCCTTTGGCGGCGGCGGCCACGCCCAGCACGTTGTCCAGGCTCATCACCAGGTCGGCGATCAGGATGGTGCGGATCGCAGCGCTCAGGTTGGAAGCGGCGGAAGCGTGCTCGTCGCCTTCTTGTTCAGGCAGCAGCAACTGGATGCCGATCCAGAGCAGCAGGATGCTGCCGACCAGTTTCAGGTAAGGCAGGCTCAGCAGGCTGACCGCAACCACGGTCAGGATGATCCGCATGACGATGGCCGCCAGGCTGCCGTAGATGACCGCTTTCTTTTGTTGCTGCGGAGGCAGTGAGCGTGCGGCAAGCGCAATCACCACGGCGTTATCGCCCGACAATACGATATTGATACCGATAATTTGGGCTAACGCTACCCAGAACTGGGAGCTGTACAGCATTTCCATCATGACTAATTCGCTCCTTTGGTGTGGGCCTTGGGCGCCACTGGATTTTTCTATGGCGCAGTGGATCACGACGTCGATGCGGCAGGGCTTTGCCTGCGGCAGCGGGACGTGACTTCACTCGCCTACGGGAATACTGCGACATCTTTGCCTGAATCTCGATTGACCGAAGTCAATTTTTCAAGATTTGGGTCGGTAATTGTATGCGAGCTTGCGCGGCGGCCTTAAGGATGGCTGCTGTCACGGGGGCGCAGTATTTATCAGGCTGTAGCTGCTTGCTTGCAGGCCATCTTTATGCTTCCTGCTTGTGCCACTGGAAAGGCATTTTGACAGGAATTCCGCAACAGGAACAGTGAATGCGTGACGCTGCCAAGCATGCCCGGCACTGCCCGGGGAGAGCAGATGCGGGCCGTGATCAGGCGTAGCCGTGATGGCGGCGAAGCGCAGGCATGGGACAAAAATTGATTAGTATTTGTTGAAGATAGTTCGCATAATCATTTCGACGTCTTTATGCATCGCTTTCGAAATGAGAAACGCCACCCTGCGCCAGCTGAAAGTCTTTGAAACGGTCGCGCGCCTGGCCAGCTTTTCCCGCGCCGCCGAGGAATTGCACCTGACCCAGCCCGCCATTTCAACCCAGGTGAAAACGCTCGAAGGGCATGTCGGCATGCCCTTGTTCGAACAACTCGGCAAAAAGATTTACCTGACCCCGGCTGGGACCGAACTGCTTTATCACAGCCGGGCCATCATCGCGCACTTCCAGGAAGCGGAAGAAGCGATGACCCAATTCAAGGGCGTAACCGGCGGTCGCCTGAATGTGGCTGTCATCAGTGCCGGCGATTATTTCCTGCCGCGGCTGCTGGTGGATTTTGCCGGCCGCCACCAGGGCGTGAAGCTGAACCTGACCGTGCATAACCGGGAAGAATTGCTGCGCCAGTTGGCAGACAACCTGACCGACCTGGCAATCATGGTGCGCCCGCCAGCCGACATGGACACGATCAACGAAGCCTTCGCCGCCCATCCGTATGTAATCGTGGCGCCGCCAACGCACCCCTTGGCGCAGAAGAAGCGCATTCCACTGGCGGCGCTGGCAGATGAACCCTGGATCATCCGCGAAAGGGGCTCGGACACGCGCAAGGTGATGGAAGAGGAACTTGCCACACCGCTGCCGCAAATGAATATTGTCATGGAAATCAAGAGTACCGAGACCATCAAGCAAGCCGTAATGGCCGGCATGGGCATCAGCTTCCTGTCTGCGCATACGATTGGCCTGGAGCTGCAGGCGCGCAGCTTGGTGATACTGGACGTGCGCGAGCTGCCGGTGATGTACAACTGGTACCTGGTCCATCGGCGCAACAAGCGCCTGCCGCCCGTGGCCCAGGCCTTTCGCGAATTCCTGCTGGCAAACGGCGCCACGCTGCTGGAACAAGTGACAGGCGTCGATGCCAGACTGCCGGGCCGCAAGCGCGGACAGGCCGCTCGCGCTGCAACTGCCGACCCGGTTGGGCCCGGCCGCGCCTGACTGGTCTGTTTGGTGGCTGGGCGAGACCGCTTAACTGGTCCGCTTAACTGGTCCGCTTAACTGGTCCTCTTAACCGGCCCTGATCAACCGGCGGCCTGCACTGGCGCGGGTCCCGCGTCGGCCTGGCGCAGCCGGAACAATTCCGACAGCGCGCGGCGATAGGCCGGCAGGCCGGTGCGCAGGCTGTTGTTATGCGTGGCGCCTTCCACCAGCAGCAGCCGCTTTTTTGCGTGCACAGCCGCATACAATTTTTCACTGAAGCCAGATGGCACCGTTTGATCCGCCGTGCCATGCGCAATCAGCACCGGTATGTCGACCAAAGCAATCTTGTCCAGCGAATCGAATTTTTGCGACAGCAGCAACTGGACCGGCAACCAGCCAAAGGTGAAGGACCGCGCAATGTCGGCCAGGCTGGTGAAAGTGGATTCGACAATCAGGCCGCCGGCGCCCGGCGCAGCCTTGCGCGCGATGCGCGCAGCCAGGTCGATCGCGACCGCGCCGCCCAGCGAATGGCCATAGATCAAGCGCCGCTGCGGGTCGGGTTGCAAGCGCGCCAGTTCTTGCCATGCGGCTGCCGCATCCTGGTACACCGTCTGCTCCGAAGGCAGCGCGCCATCGCTTTCACCGAAGCCGCGGTAGTCGATGGCAAGAACGGCAAAGCCCAGCTCATGCAGTTGTTCGATCCGGAATAACTGCCCGGTCAGGTTCCAGCGCACGCCATGCAAGTAGAGCAGGGCTGGCGCATCCGCACGCGCGGCCGGCCACCACCATGCATGCAGGCGTTCACTGCCAGCTACGGCAATGCGCTTGTCGATAACGCCATCCGGCCGGCCGTCATACCAGGATGCTTCACCGGGCACGATGCTGAACACGAGCTCGCGCTCCTTCCGTTCCAGCTGCGAGCAACCGGCCCCTGCCAGCAGCAGGCACAGGCAGGCAGCGCACAGTCGGCGCCAGCTGCGGCGAGGGAGTGCGTAAAAAAAGTAAAACCGGGTGAGCGCCAGGCGGCTTGTTTGAATAAGGCGGGATGGCAGGCGGATAGTGGTCATGTCCCTGTCGTAGCGGCGTTGCATGGATGAATGATGAGCCGCGTTAAGACACGTCATGCGCTTGAACGTTCCTTGGCGCCAAGCCGCAGCCTGCGGTTACACTCGAATGAATGCCAAGCGCGTGTCGCGCTACCAGTTCCAGGAGCCGCAATGATTGTCGTCCACCACCTGAACAACTCACGATCGCAACGCATCTTGTGGCTGCTGGAGGAGCTCGGCCTGGAATATAAAGTCGTCCGTTACGAACGCGATCCGAAGACCATGCTTGCGCCGCCGGCGCTGCGCGCGGTGCATCCCCTGGGCAAGTCACCTGTCATTACCGACGAGGGGACGACGGTGGCGGAGTCGGGCGCCATCATCGAATACCTGATCGACAAATACGACAACGGCAGCTTGCGGCCAGCCGCAGGCAGTCCGGAGCGCCTGCGCTATACGTTCTGGCTGCATTTCGCCGAAGGCTCGGCGATGCCGCCCTTGCTGTTGTCGCTGATCTTTTCGCGCATAGAATCCGCACCGATGCCGTTCTTTGTAAAACCGGTAGCGCGCGCAGTTGCGGGGAAAGTGCGCCTGGGCCTGATCGAGCCGCAGTTGAAGTCGCAACTCGAGTACATGGAAGCCGAGATGACGCGCGCGCCCTGGTTTGCTGGCGCCCAATTCAGCGCGGCCGACATCCAGATGAGTTTTCCGGTTGAAGCTGCGGCTTCGCGTGCCGGGCTCGGTCCCGGGCAGGGCCACTTGCGCGCATGGCTGGCGCGCATCCATGCGCGTCCCGCCTATGTCCGCGCACTCGAGCGGGGCGGTCCTTACGATATCGTGCGCTGAGGTTTGCCGCGCCTGCTCTTCGGCGCAGCCTTCGCGCCTGCCACAACCGGGGCCGGCGCCGGGACCGGGCCGGGCAGCTGCCGTGCGCGCGCCTGGGCAAGGCGCGCCTGGACCGCCTGGCAACCCGGCCCTTCGAATTCGGCCTGGATTGCATCGATAAAAACACGGGTTCGCGCCGGCATCAGGCGCCGGCCCGGGAATACGGCCCAGGCAATATCCACCGGCAGGCTCCAGTCGACCAGCACCGGCTGCAGTTCGCCGCTTTCGACATAGGGTTCGGCGAAATGGTCGGCGACGCCCACGATGCCAGCGCCCTGGCGCGCCAGCCGAATCAGCAGTTCAGGTGAATTGACGATTGCGCGCGCCGGCGGCGCACCCTCCCAAGCCTGGTCGCCGCGCTTGAGCAACCAATGCGCAGCTTCGCCGCCGCGGCGCAAAAGCTGCAGCACCCGATGCTGCATCAGCGCCTCCGGTTCGCCGGGCACGCCATGCCGGGCCAGATAGCCCGGCGCCGCATACAAACCGGAAGAGAACACGGCAACCCGGCGCGCTGCCAGGCTGGCGTCATCGGGCAGCGTACCCATCCGGATCGCGCAGTCGAAATTTTCACCGATCAAATCAACCCGCCGCGGCGACAGGTCCAGCTCCAGCGTAATGGCGGGATAGCGTTCGATAAAGTCGGCCAGCATGCGCGCCAACACCAGGCCCGCCAGGTCGCCCGGCATCGATACCCGCAGCCGGCCGCTGGGCTCGACCTGGCGATGCTGCGCCAGCGAACGCGCCGCCTCGACTTCATGCAATACGCCGCGCGCATGTTCCAGCACGCCCAGGCCGAAATCGGTCAGCGTCAGCTTGCGCGTCGTGCGCAGCAGCAGCCGTTCACCCAGCTGCGCCTCGAGTTGCGCCAGGCGGCGCGACACGGTCGACTTCGGCATGCCCAGCCTTTGTGCCGCGCGACTGAAACTGCCGGTTTCGGCCACATGGGCAAACAGCATCAAGTCATTCGGTTCGAGTGTCATGCCGGGCCTTGGGTCGGGAAGTTGGTGGCGCTCATTGGCTCATCAGTGGAACAATGATATCCAGATTCCAGTCTTCCGACTTGATTATGGGGCGACTACACTGGTTGTACTGAAACATCACCGAACCGGAGTCCCAGATGAATATCCTGCAAATCAATTCCAGCGCCCGCGTCGACGGCTCGCAATCCAGCTTGCTGGCGCGCTTGCTGGTAGAACGCCTGCAACAGCAAAACCCCGGCGCCGCACTGACGGTGCGCGACTTGGCCAGCAACCCGCATCCCGCGCTCGATGAAGCAGCCTTGCAGGCACTGTTCACGGCGCCGGAGTCGCGCAGCACGGAACAGGCGGCACGGGTGGCGCTGGACGATGCGCTGATTGCAGAAGTCCAGGCAGCGGACATCGTGGTGCTGGGTGTGCCAATGTATAACTTTGGCGTGTCGGCCCAACTGAAGAACTGGATCGACGCCATCGCGCGTGCAAAGGTAACATTCCAGTACACCGCGAACGGTCCCGAAGGCCTGCTCAAGGGCAAGAAGGTTTATATCGTGCTGACCCGCGGCGGCGTGTATCGCAATACGCCCTCGGATTCGCAAGTGCCCTACTTGAAAACGGTGCTCGCTTTTCTCGGCATGACGGACATTGAATTTGTCTACGCCGAAGGCTTGGCCATGGGCCCGGAAGCAGAGCAGTCGGCGCTGGCCTCGGCACGCGCGCAGATCGACGTGGTCGCAGCCTGAAGCCCTGCGTGCTTGACTGCAGATAACGGCCGGCGCCGGGTGGCGCCGGCTTGAAAAGGAGGATGGAAATGGAACAGGCAAACAAGGCCTTCGTGTCGCGCGGCGTGGAGCGGCTAGTGACGGGCGTACCGACCTCGGATGGCGCGGGCGTCAAGCTGACGCGGGTGTTGACGCAGCAACTGCAGCAACGGCTCGACCCCTTCCTGATGCTCGATGCGTTTGGCACCGACCAGCGCGAAGACTATATCGGCGGGTTTCCCGACCATCCGCACCGCGGCTTCGAGACGGTCACTTACATGATCGCCGGCCGCATGCGCCATCGCGACAGCGCCGGCAATGAAGGCTTGCTCGAAAACGGTGGCGTGCAGTGGATGACTGCCGGGCGCGGCGTCGTGCATTCAGAATTGCCGGAGCAGGAAGATGGCCGCATGGAAGGCTTCCAGTTGTGGCTGAACCTGCCGGCGCGCGACAAGATGCGCGCTCCCTGGTACCGCGACTTGAAGGCTGCCGAACTGCCGCGCGTTCACAGCGCCGGGGGCGTAGAAGCGGTCGTCATTGCCGGCGCCAGCCAGGGCGTGCAAGGCGCCGTGCAACGCGACACGACCGAGCCGCTTTACCTGGATATCGTGCTTCCGCCTGGCCAGCGTTTCAGCCAGCCCCTCGAGGCCGGGCATAACGCCTTCGTCTATGTTTACCGCGGCAGCGTGTCGGTGCAAGGCAGCAAGGTGGCAAGCCGGCAGATGGCGATCCTGGACAACGATCCGCTGGCGCAGGGTGTGGAAATCGTCGCCGGCACGGAAGAAGAAGCAAGGCTCCTGCTGATTGCCGGCAAACCGCTGCGTGAACCGATTGCGCAATACGGCCCTTTCGTGATGAATACACGGGAAGAGTTGTTGCAGGCGGTAGAGGATTTCCAGGCGGGGAAATTCGGCGCCCCGGTTGCGCAGTAGGAAGAAAGCAAAGCCAAGCCCAAGCCCGCGTCAGATGCCGCGCCAGCCAGGGCAAGCAGCTGACGCCCCGGCCAGCTATTGCAGACAAAAGCCGCTCTTGCCCAACGGCAGGGCGGCGCAGCGCATCTTGCCAGTCGCGCCACCTTGCGGCAGGCAAACTTCCTGAATAAAACCAGTGCGGCGATGGAGCGTGCCCGTCCCCGTCGCGGGAACGGAGACGATCCAGCACCGTCGTGCTTACTGCATTCCCGCCCTACCGCAGGCCGCGAATTGCGCGCGGCTATTAACGGGAATGCGTGTGGTGGTGACCAGGCGGCGGATTTTGCTGCGGCTGCTGGGGTTGCTGCCCCTGCGGCTGCGCTTGCATGCCCGCTTCCATGCCAGGTTTCGGTTTGCCTTGGGCATCGGACAACCGGTATTTGGTGCGGCGATCTCCCATCAAGTCACGCAGCTCGCGTACCGACAAAGAACTCACCTCGTGCATCCGGATCAGCATCGATGCACCCACCGGCAAGCGCCGATGACGAATCTTGCTGATGACCGGCGGCGCGACCTCGAGCGCACGAGACAAAGCTGCATCGTTCTTCAGGTTCAGCTTTTCGATGAGGATATCCAGCAGCCGGTTCGGGTTGTACGACTCTTGGCTAGTCAAGTTTTCGGAGGTCATGGATTCTCGCTTTCGATGTAGTTTCGGAATTATTTCTTGTGCTGACCTAGGGACAGGATGGTTTCTCCATATTTCCTGCAACCATGCGATTCTTTGATGTGCAACAAGAGCCCTAGCCCCCGTCCGATCGCACTCACCCGCACGCAGGCAAGCTCAGCCTGCGTGTTGTATCCGTGAATCAGCGCACACGTATAGATGGGAGTTGAGATGCCGCAATTTTGTTCCCGTGCACAGTGCCAATAATGAAAACGTTTTGTGCACCAGTGCAAAATTCCGGGAGGGGGGCCACCATGAATTCCGTCGTCATCACTGTCCTGATCATGGCGGTTGCCGCCATCGTGACCAGCATGCTGGTCGTGGTCGTTGATTTGCTGGGGGACTTCGACAGCGTCAACTGAGTGCACACTGCGCTGCATCAGTCCGAACCACCGCACCGCAGCGGTGCAGATACTTGTAGGCTGGCGGCGCACGGGTTAGCCTGTGCCTGGTCAGACACTCATCAAGGCTTGGGCCAGCATGTGCGGACGTATCTCGCAACGCAGGACGCCGGACGAATACATGCACGCCATCGGCTGGGACGCAGCCGATGGCCTGGAACTGGCCGGTCCCCCGCGCTACAACACGCCTCCCGGCACCACACCCCTGTTGCTACACCAGTTGCCCGATGGCGCTAACCATGTCGACCGCCTGCACTGGGGTTACCGGCCGCACTGGGCGGCTGATAAAGGTATGCCTTTTGCCATCAATGCGCGGATTGAAAAAGCGGCCAGCGGCCGCTTTTTTGCTGGCCTATGGAAAAAGGGCCGCGTCATCGTGCCAGCCGATGGCTGGTATGAATGGACCGGCAAGCCGGGGCACAAACAACCGTGGTACATCAAGCTCGCAAACGACAAACCCATGTTCCTGGCCGCGCTGGCCAACCTGCGTCCTGATCGCGACCCGGCCAAGGGCAGCGGCTTTGCGATTGTCACGGCCGCAGCCGACGCCGGCATGGTCGACGTGCACGACCGCCGGCCGGTGGTGCTGGATGCTGCCGATGCAGCGCTCTGGCTCGATCCCGACCTGGCGCCGGAACCGGCGCAACAGCTTGCGCGCAGCATGAGCCGGCCGGCCGATGAATTTGCCTGGTACCCAGTCAGCAAGCGCGTGAATCATGCCGGCAATGAAGGCCCCGACTTGATAGCAGCCGTTGCGCTGCCCGAAGCCGAAGAGCCAAGCCCGCCGCCGGGATTGTTCTAGGCGGGCTGCGCAAACGGGCGACAGTGCGCCAGGTCAGTCATGCGGGTCGCCGATGGTCGTTGTGCGCATGCGTGGAAGCGCGCCCGGATACTTTTCGTTGATATAAGTGAGCAACTGCTCGCGCATACGGCAGCGCAAATCCCAGCACAGGCCCGCATCCGGTGCACTCACGAGCACGCGCAGGCGCATGGCGCGATCGCTGGCATCGATGACCTGGGTCAGGCACAAGCGTCCATCCCATTCCGGCGCGGCCTGGCAAAAACGCACGGCGGCCTGGCGGATTTCCTCGACCGGCAGGGAATAATCGACCCAGATCTCGACCGTGCCCAGCAACTCGGCATTGGAGCGGGTCCAGTTCTGGAATGGGTTTTCGATGAACCATTGCAGCGGCACGATCAAGCGCCGCTGGTCCCAGATCCGGACCACGACATACGTGCCGGTGATTTCCTCGATCCAGCCCCATTCATTCTGCACGATGACGACGTCGTCCAGGCGTATCGGCTGGGTCACGGCCAATTGCATACCGGCCAGCAGGTTGCCCAGGACGGGCTTGGCGGCGAAGCCCACCACCAAGCCCGCCACGCCCGCCGAAGCCAGCAGGCTGGTGCCCAGCTGGCGCAGCATCGGCAAAGTGGACAATGCCATGCCGGCGCCAATCAGCAGGATCAATACCATCACCGAGCGCGACAAGACCTTGGCCTGGGTCTGCACCCGACGCGCCTCGAGGTTGTCAGGTCCAGTGGCTGGATTGAGCTCGACGATCGAGTCCGAGATCGCACGCACCGTGCGCACGGCCAGCCAAGTAATGGAGGCGATCAGGAACAATGCCGACAAGTGCTGCAGCGTCTGCATTTCAGCCCGCGAGCCAGCACTATTGCGCAATATGACCTGCAACAGCAGCAGGAAGGCGACCAGCCGCAGCGCCTTGTTGGCGTAAGCCACGATGCGGCGCGAAAAGGGAAAGGGGGCCGCCATGCGCGCCAGCACCCGGGTGCCGAAACGATGCAGCACGAATACGACAATCCAGGCGAGCAGGGCTTGCACTGCAATCGCCACCATGGGCACATGTTGGACCAAAGCCAGCCAAGGCAGGAATACGTAAGCGATCGCTTCCGTGATATCAGGAGAAACTTGGTTCATTCTGTTCAGTGAGCGGACGAAGCAAAAGCGATCATGCGCCAGCTTGCCTGGCCCCACCTTGCGCAGTCCGGACGCCAGCGCGCGAATTGCGCCTACGCAGCTTGCCGTTGTTGCCGTCGATACAGCATGCGGAATCTCGGCGCCGGCCAAGGTACTATGTTCGCCATCGTGGCACTTGCGCAGCCTTCATCGCTGCACGCCGACGCAACCGTCCTTACCTTTGAAAAATGGAATCCCGAACCAGACTGACCGCGCCGGAAATCGCTTCTTACTTGCTGGCCTTCGCGGCGCTGTTGCTCGTGCTGCGCTTTGGCCTGGTGGCGGCGCTGTTCGCCGGCCTGCTTGTCAATGCACTGGTGCAAATGATGGCGCCCGCCTGGGGCCGGCGCGCCAGCACCCGGCGCGCGAAGTTGCTGGCCGTTGGTGTGCTGGCTGGATTGATCGTGCTCGTACTCAGCCTGGCCGTATGGGCGCTGATCACCTTCTTCAGCAGTGAAGCCGGCAGCCTGCCGGTGCTGCTGAAAAAAATGGCGGACATCATCGCTGCTTCGCGCAATGAGATTCCGGAATGGCTGCGCCAAGTCCTGCCTTACGGCGTCGAAGAACTGGAACAGAAGTTGATGGAATTGATGCGCGACCATGCAGCCTGGGCGCGCACATTTGGCGAACAGGCAGGACGAACGCTGGTGCATATCCTGGTCGGCATGATCATCGGCGCCATGGCGGCAACTTACGACTCGGCCGATCCCGGCGACGGTGCGCCGCTGACATCTGCGCTCGAGGCCAGGGTAGACACGCTGTGCGATGCGTTTGAACGCATCGTGTTTGCCCAAGTGCGCATTGCGGCGCTGAATGCCATCTTCACCGCAGCCTTTCTTTTGGTGGCGCTGCCGATGGCCGGCGTGCACCTGCCGCTGCGCAAGACAATGATCATCGTGACCTTCGTGGTCGGTTTGCTGCCGGTGGTGGGCAACCTGATATCCAACGTTGTCATCGTCGTCATTGCAATGTCGTATTCGCTCACCGTGGCCGCAGCTGCGCTCGGCTTCCTGGTGGTAATCCACAAACTGGAATATTTTCTTAACGCTAAAATCATTGGCTCAAGGATCGATGCCCATGCCTGGGAATTGCTGAGCGCCATGCTGCTGATGGAAGCGATGTTTGGCTTGCCGGGTGTGATCGCTGCGCCCGTGCTCTATGCCTACATAAAACGCGAGTTGGCAGCGCGGGGGCAGGTGTAAGGCAGGACCGATGAGGAAAGTGAAGGCGGCGCAGGCATGTTTCCAAAACCTGCTGCCTTCAGGGCCGCCCCGGAAGCCGGGGGCGGCCGTCACTGCATGGCGTATCTCAGGTTTCCCTCAGGTTTCCGGATGCGCGCCCATCAAGCCCAGTTTGCGCACGCTGGTAATGGCGTAACCCTTGCTGCGAATCTGTTCATCCGGGTCATCGATGAGGAATTCTCCGAGAGCGGCGTCGCTGTCGGCGAAATCGACACTGTCATGCATTTTTTCCCAATCGATGGCGTTGGCTTCCTCGGGAATGCGCCTGGTGGCGGGCACTGCGAGGTAAGAATAACGACCCCCTTGTTCCGGACGACGGTAAATATCCAGCCTCATGTTTTCTCCTGGAAAATATGGAAGCGCCACGGCTTCCTTGCTACGAACGGCACTGCTTCAGCTGTCGGCTGGAGCAGCCCCACGACGAATTCCACGTTCGGCACGCGCGACTTCGGCCGGCTCGACCAGGTTCACCGGCGCCGTACTCTTGCGCATGCGGATATTGAGCATTTCCACGACCAGGGAAAAAGCCATCGCTGCATAAACGTATCCCTTCGGCACATGATGGTCAAATCCTTCGGCGATCAGCACCATGCCGATGACGACCAGGAAAGCCAGCGCCAGCATCTTGATGGTCTTGTGGCCAGAGACGAAGCGGCCGATGGCGCCAGCAAAAAGCATCATCAGCGAGACCGAGGCAATCACCGCCGCGATCATTACTTCCACTTCATCGACCATGCCCACGGCGGTAATGATCGAATCGAGCGAGAACACGACGTCGATCACCAGGATTTGCATCAGGATCACCGCGAAACCGGCCTGCGCTGCGCTCGCAACAGTGGTGGGATGCGTTCCGCCTTCGATGGTTTCGTGAATTTCGCCAACGCTCTTCCATAACAAGAACAGCCCGCCAACGATCAGCACCAGGTCACGGCCGGAAATATCCTGGTTAAAGGCGGTGAACAGCGTTGCGGTCAGGCCGACGATCCAGGCCAGCACCAGCAGCAGCGCAATGCGCGAAAACATGGCGAAGAACAGGCCCAGCCTGCGTGCGCGGTCGCGTTGCTCCGGCGGCAGCTTGTCGACCAGGATGCTGATGAAAATAATGTTGTCGATGCCCAGCACCAGTTCCAGCGCAGTCAGGGTAAGGAAGGCAATCCAGATTTGCGGATCGGTCAGCAATTCCATTGTTATATTGTTCGGCCGCGCGCAGGCGGTCGCTCCTGAGAAAAGGTGGGCAGGCGCGGGACAGGTGTAGCCGCGTCCCGGCATGGTGCGGACTTGAGATCAAACGTCCGATAAGAGCTTGTATGCTAAGCCGCTTCCATTTTTTGTAAAAGCGAAGATAATTGAAGTTTGATTTCGTAAAAACCGAAGCATGTCCAAGCAGACCGGTCTCAATTATCGCCACTTGTATTACTTCTGGGTCGTGGCCAAGGAAGGTAGCGTCACGCGCGCCGCCGAACGTCTCGACGTCGCCGTCCAGACCATCAGCGCGCAACTGTCGATGCTGGAACAATCGCTGGGCCGGGCCCTGCTCGCGCCGCAGGGCCGGCGCCTGGTCTTGACTGAAGCAGGCCGGGTAGCCCTTGGTTTCGCGGACCAGATTTTCCTGCTTGGCGGCCAGCTGGTGGATGCACTTGGCAGCTCGTCCATCGAGCGCACGATCCGCCTCACCGTCGGCATTTCGGATTCCCTGCCCAAGCTGATTTCTTCGCGCCTGCTGGAAGCGGCGCTGACCCTGCCGGAAAAGGTCAAGCTGGTCTGCCATGAAGATAATTTTGAATCGCTGCTTGGCGACCTGTCGATGCACAAGCTGGACGTGGTGCTGACTGACCGCCCGGTACCGCATGGAACCACCTTGCGGGTGTTCAGCCACTTGCTCGGGGAAAGCGAGATCAGCCTGTTCGGCGTGGAACGGCTGGCGCGTCAATACCGGGACGACTTCCCGCGCAGCATCAACGGCGCGCCAGTCTTGCTTCCCACCCGTAACAACGCGGTGCGCAGCAGGCTTGACCACTGGTTCGAGGCGAACGAGGTACGGCCGGATATCGTGGGAGAGTTCGATGACAATGCCTTGTTAAACACCTTCGGTCGCAACGGGCTGGGTTTGTTCCCGGCGCCATCAACCCTGGCCAAGGATGTGCTCGAACAATTCAATGCCAGTCCGGTCGGCGAAATGTCGCGCGTGACCGAACAGTTCTATGCGATTTCCAATGAAAGGAAAATCAAGCATCCCGCGATCGACGCCATCATGACGGCGATCGACAAGGGATTCTTTGCTCACGGTATCGATCGCTAGCAATGCTGCCGGCGCGGCGCGCCGGCGCGGGACTCAGCCTTGCTCGCCGGGATTGTCGGGAACAGGTTTGGCGAGGTGGTCAATCAGGCTGCCCATCCATTCCAGTCCGGCAGTCAGGCCGGGCCGCCCCCTGAGCACGACCCGAGCGACCTTGGGCCCGTCCTCATCCCCGGGGTCTTGGGCAACGGGCATCTGGTAGGCATTGTGCAGGCGCGGCCTTTCGAAGACGGCGGGCTCTTCGGCAGGCTTGACAGTGGTGTCGGCAATGCGCAAGGGGCCGGTATCGGCAAGCTTCTCAAGGCTGCGCGCCGGGGCGCCGGGCTGGACTGCTGGATTCGAGATCTGGCTCATGGCTTCACGCGCGCAGGTGGACGCTTTCGTTGCCAATCGGCGGCAGCGATGAATTACGCGGGTCTTTGCGCACATAGTCGCGCCAGATGCCGGCGATGCTGGTCAGGTTCAGCACCACGGTCTGCAGGTCGGCGACAGTCAGGTGATCGTCGAACAGGTCGTAGATCATCATCACTTCACCTTGCGGGCCATCGATGGCCATGCGCACACCGCCGGTTTCCTGCCACAGCAGGTTGTAGGAAAGCAGCGTCTCGTAAATGCCCAGTTGCGCATCCTCGTTCGCGCGCCCCAGGCTAGATGTCAGGACCAGCCGCGCCGGCGTGTCAGCCCATTCGACGACGATCGAGGTTTCATCCTCGAAAACCAATACCCAGTTGCTATCGTCTTGCTGCAATACGGCGTCGATTTCCGGCGTTTGCGGACCCAGTTCCTGCATAAGCATCTGGGTCAGCTCGAGACTGATGGACATGTTCTTCCTCTTCGCAGAGTGGTTCTTATCGGAAGGCGGCTACCGCACCCCTGGCTGGCCAGCCAGGGCGCGGCATCGCCAATTCACCATCATCTGAGTAACAAAACCCGGATTCCGGTTCCAATATCGAACATGTTCACCAATGAACGGACTTTATTTGTCGTTCAATTTCTCGGGTTAGGAGTACTGCGGCTGGACATGGTCACGCCGGAGGACCCAGTTTGACGCAGGAGACTGGCGACGAAGTTGTCGAAGCCGGCGCCAAAATCGAGGTTCGCACCTTTGGCGTTTTGCAGGAACTCTTGCTTGGCTTGCGCCCGCTTTTCCACAGTACTTGGATGGGTCCACAGTTTGGCAAATTGCGACAGCAAGGCATGATCTTCGGCTTTCATGGCGCGCGGGCCGATCAGGTAAGCTGCCATGAAGCTGCGCATGCGGTGGCAGGCGGCGCGCACCTCAGGACGCTCGCGGGCAGCGCCTTGGGCTGGCTTGCCTTCGCCTTCAATCTCGGCCAAGGTTCCGGAAAGCATTTCCACGAGGGCCGTCGTATCGGACTGGCTCATCTCAAGGAAATCATTATCAAGCGCATTGTTCATGCCGCCGAGCTGGGGCAGGCTGGGGCGCGGCTTGCTGGAGACCACCGGCGAACTCGACGGAAGGGGCGCAACGGTGATCAGGGTAGGGCCCGCCTGTGCTGGCAGCACGGGGGTTTTTGGCGGCTGGGCGGGAATCCTGGTGGTCATGACGGTTCTCCTTTTTCTATGGACACGCAGCAACGTCAATCTTGCTACTGAGCCGGGTATGTAACGGCGGGCGAAGATCGGTTCCATGCAAAAAGATACCCGTTTTTGGCGACAGGTTTCCAGCTTTCAGCTTTTCGGTGCTGCCGGCATGTCGCGCGCGCTGGTCACGCAGGCACCCGCGGCTTCCAGCGGGGCGACAAAATTGACCAGTCGCAGCGCCAGCTTGCCATTGCGACCGAGCAGGGGATCGAATTCGTAGGAAGTGACCGAGCAGTTCGGCACGTCTTGCCGGCGGTCGATGGCCATGATCTCCTGCTCTTCCAGCCGTTCCAACAGGTAGCGCAGGCAATTCACGATGACTTGATGGCCGACTATCAACACGTTTTCACGCGCGTATTCCCGGATGATGGTGTCAAGCATGCTGCGCAGGCGCAATATCACATCGCACCAGCTTTCCCCGCCCGGGGGACGGAAATAGAACTTGCCCACATGCGAACGCTGCTCGCTGAGCGCAGGCCAGGTCTGCAATATGCCCACGCGAGTCAGGCGGTCGAGTACCCCGAATTCCTTTTCCCTTAGCCTCTCGTCTGCAATCCGTACCACGCGCGCGCCGTTGTCCAGCCCGGCCTCCGCCAGCACCAGGTCGGCGGTCTGGCGCACTCGTGTATAGGGCGAGTAGAGCACGACGCCCGGCCTTTCAGCCTCGGGCAGCGCGCCAAACCAGCGTCCGAGCACGCGCGCCTGCTGTTCTCCCAGGGCCGACAGCGGCACGTCCATGTCGCGGGTGGCGATGTCGATATGCGGCACGCCGGCCGCCTCCGCTTCGTCACGCGCGACATTGCCCGCACTCTGGCCATGCCGCACTACCCAGATACGTTGGGGCCATTTTTGTTTGCCTGCCTGCATATGCCGTCCTCCAGCTGAAACCGACCCTGGCCAGTCCCTGGAGTTTCCTGAACCGCTTGGCGGCTCGCCAAACGCCCGCGCCCACTTGAGCAATGTCGTGCGGCCTGGCATTGACGCGCTTGCCGACCCGGTTCAGGGGGAACGCCGGGGGCGGCGAGCGGCTCCAACAAGTCTTTCAACCAGGAATGGAGAATCAACATGGCTGCGAGCAAAAAAGCGGGCGACGACGCAATCGATCTGCTCACCGAAGACCACAAGAAAGTGAAAAAGATGTTCAAGGACTTCGAGAAAATGCATGAAGACGCGTCGCCTGAAGAAAAACAGGAACTGGTCGAGCAAATCTGCGCCGAGTTGATCATGCACACGACCGTGGAGGAAGAGATTTTCTATCCGGCCGTGCGCGAGGCAATCGAGGAAGACGACCTGATGAATGAAGCCGAGGTCGAGCACGCCAGCGCCAAGGACTTGATCGAGCAGATCCAGGCGATGGACCCGTCCGACCCGATGTACGACGCCAAAGTAACGGTGCTGGGCGAATACGTCGACCACCATGTGAAGGAAGAAGAGAAGGAGATGTTCCCCAAGGCAAAGAAAGCCAAAGTGGACATGGAGGCATTGGGCGAGGAAATCCTGCAGTCCAAGGAAAGCCAGGGCGCAAACCTGCTGGCCGCCAAGGACACGAAAAGCAAGTCACGTCGCCCTGCGGCGCGCCACTGACCCGGCATGTACCGGGCGCGGTCCTGGCCGCGTCCGGTGCAAAGTCGCCTGGGCGGACCGCTCATATCCGCCGTTGCGCTGTGCGCGGGCGGCGCCCCGATTGCTCACACCGCGGCGGAGAAATCATGATCCACGATGCCAGCTTCTCACCTGGTGATTGGCGCCGTTTCATCCTTAGTCTGGGCGAAGACCCGGATCGCCCCGGCTTGTCCGATACGCCGGAGCGGGTTGCGCGCGCCTGGGTACACTGGACCTCCGGTTACCGCCAGGATCCAGATGAGATCCTGAAGTCGTTCGAAGATGGCGCGGAGGAATACAACGAATTGATCGTGGTGCGCGGCATACCGGTGTACAGCCATTGCGAGCACCATCTTGCGCCCTTCTTCGGGACCGCCACGGTGGGCTATGTGCCGGACGGCCGCATCGTCGGCTTGTCCAAGCTGACGCGCCTGGTGGACTGTTTCGCCAAGCGCTTGCAGGTGCAGGAACGCATGACCAGCCAGATCGCCAACGCGCTGATGGCGGCGCTGCAACCGAAGGCGGTCGGCGTCGTGCTGCGCTGCCGCCACATGTGCATGGAAAGCCGCGGCATACGCACGCCGGGCGAGGAAACCGTCACTTCCGCCATGCTGGGTGAACTGCAGCCCAACCTTGCGATGCGAACGGAATTCCTGGCGTTGGCGCGCGAGTAAGCACCTGCCCACCTGGGCGCGAGCAGTGCCTGCCCTTACTCCTCACCAGATGGCAGGCGCACCATGTACTGGCCGGATTTGTCGTCGCGCTGGATATGGAGCAGGTTGTGTTTCTGCGCATCCTCCAGCATCTGGCGGAAGCTCCTGTAACCGTAAGCGGTTTCATTGAAGCCCGGCCGCCGCCGCTTCATGGTTTGCTTCACCATCGACCCCCACAGCTTTTCTTCCTCGCCGCGCTCTTCTATCAAGGCTTCGATCGTTTCCATCATCAAGTCCAGGCCTTCCTGCGCGAGGTGCTGCTTGTCGTCGTCGCGCTTGTCTTCCTCGCGCGGCTCTTCGCGCTTTGGCGCCGCTGCCTTGGGCTCAACCGCTTGCGCCTTCGTCTCCTGCGCGGGGGCGCGCGGCGCTTTCTTTTCCGGCGTGCGGCGCTTGCGCTTTTGCGCTTGCACCAGGTCGTCGTAGAAAATGAATTCGTCGCAGTTTGCCGCCAGCAAGTCAGAAGTCGAGCTACGCACGCCGATGCCAATCACATACTTGTTGTTCTCGCGCAGCTTGGAAACCAGCGGCGAAAAGTCAGAGTCGCCACTGATGATGACGAAAGCATCCACATGCGACTTGGTGTAGCAGAGGTCGAGCGCATCGACCACCATCCGGATGTCGGCTGAATTCTTGCCCGACTGGCGCAGGTGCGGGATCTCGATCAGTTCGAACGACGCTTCATGCATCGTCTTCTTGAATTCTTTGAACCGGTCCCAGTCGCAATACGCCTTCTTCACGACGATACTGCCCTTGAGCAGCAGGCGTTCGAGCACGCGCAGGATGTCGAATTGCGCGACATTTGCGTCGCGCACGCCGAGCGCCACGTTTTCAAAGTCGCAAAACAGGGCGAGGTTGGTGATTTCAGGTTGTCCGGCCATCAGGGCTTTCGTTCGTTGTCAAGCCCGGCAGTGTGCCCGTGCAGCCAAGCTCTTGCAAGCGCCGCCCAAGCGGACGATGCGAACTCCGGCTCAACGATAGGCCACGGCAAGGCGCCGGGGCAAAAAAAAAGCCCGCTCAGGGAGCGGGCTAAATCTATATCAAAGGAGGAGACATAGAGGAGACAGGTGCAAGTATAGGGAGGCGCACCTGTTCGATCCAATTCGCGTTAGCCATACCAGATATGCTTCTCGTGAATATGACGAGCCGCGCCACTTGCTGCCGCAGCCCCTCAGGCTTGCTTGCGCTTCGGGCGCTTGGGCGCCAGCATCGTGTGCCGGCATTCCGGCGCACCGCAGCGGCATTCATAAGCCCGTTTGACGGCCGGCGTGTGCCGCTCTTCCACAATCAATCCATAGTCGTAGTTCAATTCCTCGCCGCGCCGCAGGTCGCGCAAGGCGTGGATATACACGTGCCCGTCTTCTTCCTGGGCTTCGCAGTTCGGGGCGCAACTGTGGTTGATCCAGCGTGCGTCATTGCCCTGGTCGCCGCCATCGATCAGCTTGCCGCTTTCGAGGCTGAAGAAAAAAGTGTGGAACGGATTGTCGGGATCCTGGCCGCTGCGCTTGTTCGCTTCGCGCTGCGTGATGCGCGCGCCCTGGTATTCAATGATGCGCGTACCCGCCGCAATTTTGCGGGTCGCGAACACACCGTTGCCATGCACTTTTGAATGGCGCACGGCGATCATCTCAACAGGCTTTGTTGTCTTTGCTGCTGCACGACTCATGACGATGGGCTTTCAGGAAGATAGGAAATGGGGATGCGCGATCACGGTGCAAACACGCTCGCCAGGGTGCGCGCGGCACTGCGAAATCGCAAAAGAAATGACGTACTGGAAACAGTGATTTTATCTTGAACTTACGTCAGCGCAACAAGTGGTGAAGAAATCTGTTTGAAGGGAGCAATTTTCCCGTTCAGCAGTTTTTCTTCGGCGTATTATGAAATCGCGACCTTCACGGGCCGCGACTGATCCAGCAGCTGATCTGGAAGGATTTTAAGGACCCGGCCCTCATGAAAATTTTCGATAAATATGCTTCGCGCTACGAAAAAACCCGCGAGGAGGAAATGTCCTTGCAGGAGTACCTGGAACTCTGCAAACGCGACAAGCTGACCTATGTTTCCGCCGCTGAACGCATGCTGGCGGCCATCGGCGAACCGGAGCTGCTCGACACCCGGCATGACCCGCGCCTGTCGCGCATTTTCGCCAACAAAGTCATCAAGATTTATCCCGCCTTCCGTGAGTTCTACGGCATGGAAGAAGTCATCGAGCAAGTCGTGTCTTATTTCCGGCATGCGGCCCAAGGCCTGGAAGAACGCAAGCAGATCCTGTACCTGTTGGGACCGGTCGGCGGCGGCAAATCTTCCATCGCCGAAAAGCTGAAATCGCTGATGGAAGAGATCCCTTTCTATGCGATCAAGGGCTCGCCCGTGAACGAGTCGCCGCTGGGCTTGTTCGACCCGGCTGAAGACGCAACGATCCTCGAAGAAGACTTCGGCATCCCACGCCGCTACCTGCGTGGCATCCCCAGCCCGTGGGCAGTCAAGCGGCTCAATGAGTTCAACGGCGACATCAACAAATTCCGCGTCGTGCGCCGCTATCCATCCGTACTGCGCCAGGTTGCGGTGGCCAAGACCGAGCCGGGCGACGAAAACAACCAGGATATTTCTTCGCTCGTGGGCAAGGTCGATATCCGCAAGCTGGAAAGCTATTCGCAGGACGACCCGGATGCCTACAGCTTCTCCGGTGGCCTGTGCCTGGCCAACCAGGGCTTGCTGGAATTCGTGGAGATGTTCAAGGCGCCGATCAAGGTGCTGCACCCGCTGCTGACTGCGACCCAGGAAGGCAACTACAAGGGCACGGAGGGCTTCGGCGCCATTCCCTTCGATGGCGTGATCCTGGCGCACTCGAATGAATCGGAATGGAAAACCTTCCGCAACAACAAGAACAACGAAGCTTTCCTCGACCGCATTTACATCGTGAAGGTGCCGTACTGCCTGCGCGTGTCCGATGAAATCAACATATACGACAAGCTGCTGCGCCATTCCTCGCTGTCGAGTGCGCCCTGCGCCCCCGGCACGCTGAAAATGATGGCCCAGTTCGCGATCCTGTCGCGCCTGAAGGAGCCGGAAAATTCCAGCATCTACAGCAAGATGCAGGTCTATGACGGCGAAAACCTGAAGGATACGGACCCCAAGGCCAAGTCGCGCACCGAATACGCCGACTATGCCGGCGTGGACGAAGGCATGAATGGCTTGTCGACCCGCTTCGCATTCAAGATCCTGTCGCGCGTCTTCAACTTCGACAGTTCCGAAGTCGCGGCCAATCCGGTGCACCTGCTGTACGTGCTGGAACAGCAGGTCGCACGCGAACAGTTCCCGCCCGAGACTGAGCAACGCTATCTTGCCTACATCAAGGAATACCTGGCGCAGCGCTACGTCGAATTCATTGGCAAGGAAATCCAGACCGCCTACCTGGAAAGCTATTCTGAATACGGCCAGAATATCTTTGACCGCTATGTGAGCTTTGCTGACTTCTGGATCCAGGACCAGGAATTCCGCGATCCGGACACGGGCGAAAGCTTCAACCGCGAAGCGCTCAACAGCGAACTGGAAAAGATCGAGAAGCCGGCCGGCATTTCCAACCCCAAGGACTTCCGCAACGAGATCGTCAATTTCGTGCTGCGGATGCGGGCCCAGAATAATGGCAAGAACCCGACCTGGACCAGCTACGAAAAATTCCGCAGCGTGATCGAGAAGAAAATGTTTTCGAACACGGAGGAACTGCTGCCGGTGATTTCCTTCAATGCCAAAGCCAGCGCCGAAGATGCCAACAAGCACAAGGAATTCGTGGCGCGCATGGTCGACAAGGGCTATACCGCCAAACAGGTCCGGCTGTTGTGTGAGTGGTACCTGCGGGTGCGCAAGTCGTCGTAATGTTTGAGGGATTCTCCGGCAGCCGCAAGGCTTGCCGGAATGCGCGGATGGCCGCAGCAGCGTCCGTCCCCGCACATTGCAGCAAGGGAGACACATATTGACTCACTTAATCGACCGGCGCCTGCAGAGCAAGAACAAGTCTGCAGTCAACCGCGAGCGCTTCCTGCGCCGATATAAGGAGCAGGTGAAGAAAGCGGTGGAGCGCGCTGCCAAGGGGCGCTCGATCACGGAAATCGCCGGCAGCGAAAAGATTTCGATTCCGGCCCGTGACTTGAACGAGCCAAATTTTGGACATGCCCACGGCGGCGTCTGGGAGTCGGTCAGCCCGGGCAACAAGGAATTCGTCAAGGGCGACAAGATTGCCCGGCCCCAGGGAGGCGGCGGGCGCGGCAAGGGCGGCGCCGGCAATAGCGAGGAAACGACCGAAGACGATTTCGTGTTCGAACTGTCGCGCGAAGAATTCATGAATTACTTCTTCGAAGACCTCGAGCTGCCGAACATGATCAAGAAGCAGCTGGCGTCGACGGTGGAATTCAAGCAGCAGCGCGCCGGTTACACAGTGTCGGGCACGCCGGCCAATATCCACGTGCTGCGTTCGCTGCGCGGCGCGCTGGCGCGTCGGATTGCAGTCACCGCCGGCCCCGCACAGGAACTGGAAGCGGCGGAACAGGAACTGGAACAATTGCAGCTGATCCTGGCTGCAAGCGACCCGGCACTGGCCAGGGCGCGCGAACGGGTCGATGCGCTGAAGAGCCGCATTAAATCGATTCCCTTCATCGACCCTTTCGACCTGCGCTACAGCAACCGCATCAAGGTGCCCAAGCCTTCCAGCCAATGCGTGATGTTTTGCCTGATGGACGTGTCAGGCTCGATGGACCAGCAGAAAAAAGATATCGCCAAGCGCTTCTTTGTTTTGCTCTACCTTTTCCTGAACCGCATTTATGAAAAGATCGAGCTCGTTTTCATTCGCCACCACACGGCAGCGACCGAAGTCAACGAGCATGATTTCTTCAATTCCCGCGAATCGGGCGGGACGGTCGTTTCCTCGGCGCTGCACATGCTGGACGACATACTGACCGAGCGCTACAGCAGCAGCGACTGGAACGTCTACGTCGCGCAAGCTTCCGATGGCGACAACTGGGACAAGGATTCCGTCACTTGCCGTCAGTTGCTGTCGGAAACCATCGTGCCCAAGGTGCAGTACTACGCCTATGTAGAAATCACCGAAGGCGAACCGCAAAACCTTTGGTACGAATACCTGAGTGTGGCGGAAATGCATCCCCAATTCGCGATGCAGAAAATCGAGTCGCCGGCCGATATCTATCCGGTGTTCCGCGAACTGTTCAAGAAGCAGCCCAAGTAGCGCACGCACATGACCAAACTCCTGGATACTGCCGCCAATCCGCGGCGCCTGCCCGACCAGTCCGAATGGACGTTCGAGCTGATCGAACAGGCGCATGAGGAAATCCGCCGCGTCGCCGAAAACTTTGGCCTCGACACTTATCCCAACCAGATGGAGATCATCACCGCCGAGCAAATGATGGACGCTTATGCGTCGATCGGCTTGCCGGTTTCGTATAACCATTGGTCATTCGGCAAGCATTTCCTGCAGACAGAAAAGAGTTACCGGCGCGGGCAGATGGGCCTGGCTTACGAGATTGTCATCAATTCCAATCCCTGCATCGCCTACCTGATGGAAGAAAACAGCCTGATGATGCAGGCACTGGTGATCGCGCACGCCTCCTACGGCCACAACTCCTTCTTCAAGGGCAATTACCTGTTCCGCACCTGGACCGACGCTGAAGCCATCGTTGATTACATGCTGTTTGCCAAGAACTACCTGGCGGAATGCGAGCGGCGCCATGGGGTGGAAGCGGTCGAGATGCTGCTCGATTCATGTCACGCGTTGCAGAATTATGGCGTCGACCGTTACAAGCGGCCGGCCCGCCTTTCCATGCACGAGGAAAACCTGCGCCAGCGTGAGCGCGAGCAATACCTGCAGAGCCAGGTCAACGACTTGTGGCGCACGATACCGCGGCGCGAGCAGGCGCATGCCTCGCCGCCGGGGCCACGCCGTTTCCCGTCCGAGCCGCAGGAGAACCTGCTGTACTTCATTGAGAAATCTGCGCCCCTGCTGGAGCCGTGGGAGCGGGAAGTGGTGCGCATCGTGCGCAAGATTTCGCAATACTTCTATCCGCAGCGCCAGACGCAGGTGATGAACGAAGGCTGGGCCACGTTCTGGCACTACACGATCATCAACCAGCTGTATGACGAAGGTGTGGTGGGTGAAGGCTTCATGCTGGAATTCCTGCAAAGCCACACCAACGTGGTGTACCAGCCGCCGATCAACAGCAGTTATTACAGCGGCATCAATCCGTATGCACTGGGCTTTGCGATGATGCGCGACATCCGCCGCATCTGCGAAGAGCCCACCGACGAAGACCGTTACTGGTTTCCCGACATTGCAGGTTCAGACTGGAAAAAGACGCTGGACTTTGCGATGCGCAACTTCAAGGATGAAAGCTTCATTGCCCAATTCCTTTCGCCCAAGCTGATCCGCGACTTCCATTTCTTCGCCGTGCTGGATGATGACGAGGAAGAAAAACTGTCCGTGTCGGCAATCCATGATGACAATGGCTATCGCGACATCCGGCAAAAGCTTGCCGCACAGTACAACCTTCATACGCGCGAACCCAATATCCAGGTGTGGTCTGTCGACACCCACGGTGATCGCTCGCTCACCCTGCGGCATACCCAATACCAGCGCCGGCCGCTCAATGGGCAGGCCGACGAAGTGCTCAAGCATGTCGCCCGCCTGTGGGGCTTCGATGTGATGCTGCAGACTGCCGACGACAGTGGCGCTGTCACGCAGACCAAGCACTGCAGGGTGGAAAAGCGTGACCAATACGCGTAAGGGCCAGCCACCCTCCCTTAGCCACCCTTTCCGGCAGGCAGGGCCAGCACCTGTAATTTCTTACTCCAGACAATGTAGTTTGTGCCGCGCACAGGATCGTAAACCGTCCTGTGCGCGGCATTTTTCATTGGCGAGCCGCCGCTCCGGCCGCGCTTGGCACAGGCCTTGCCTGAATAGCATCAGCAAGGCAAACAAACTACTGGAGAACCACATGGACAATGACGACATCATCTCGACCCTGAATGACTTGATCGAAACCAGCAAAGATGGTGAGGAAGGCTTTCGGACCTGTGCCCAGGACATCAGCGACAGCAAGCTGAAATCGCTGTTCATGGACCGCGCCCAGCATTGCGCTCAGGCAGCACGTGAATTGCAGGAACAAGTCGTTGCCTTGGGCGGCAAGCCGGAAACCTCAACCAGCGTATCCAGCAGCCTGCACCGCCGCTGGGTAGACATCAAGGCTGCCATCACCGGCCAGGATGATGAAGCAATCCTGAACGAATGCGAGCGCGGCGAGGATGTCGCAATGAAGAGCTATCGCAATGCGCTCGGCAAAGATTTGCCGCCAGCCATACGCAGCATTGTCGAGCGCCAGTTCGGCGGCGTGCAACGCAATCATGACCAAGTGAAGGCATTGCGCGACCAAGTCCGCACGGCAAAAAACATCGCCCGCTAAGGGCTTGCCTGCCCGGGCGCTGCGAGCCAGCGCCCGGGTCAGTCCGCGCTTGCACTTGTGAGCAACACGGAAAGTAATTAGCATCCATGGCTTTCACCTGACCGGATAGCCATGGCCCATCCTGACCCTTCATTCGCCACGGCGGACGTGCCGCACGCGCAATTCCAGCGCGGCTTGCCGCATGGACTGTACCGTGTCGTGGTCAATCCCGAGCGCGCGCAGAAATACATACAGGCGCGCTTGATGCTCAAAACGATCTGCCTGCCGATTCTCGGCATAGGCGCAGCCTTGGCTATCGCCGGCTATGCACTTGCTGGCTTGCCGCTGGTGGTGATCGGCCTGCTGCTGCCGCGCATCGTGCGCAAAAAAGCGCCCGAATTGCTGCTGCATTTCGCCCAACGCGATGCCAAGGTTTATCAGGAAGCGCTCGAATACGAAATACTCGAAGTACGGGCGCCGGTGGCCGCCAACGACGCTGGCTGACCCGGCATTTTTGACAGAACTCAAGGGGTCCGGAGGTCGAACGATTGTTTGCCAGCGCCTAGGGTCAAGCATAGGTGACAAATACAAGCGCGGTGAATAATGGGAATCCTAAACGTAACGGATACGGATGATGCTGTCTCCGGAATGAACGCGCTGCGCGAGGTGCTGACTGAAGACCTGGTGGATGTCGAAGGTCGTTTGCTCGAACTGGAACATTCCGGCACGCCGGTAACCGAAAGCAAGAAAGAAGAAATGCTGGTCTACCAGACTGCGCGCACGGCCTTGTTAAGCGGGCTGGCCAGTATCGATGAAGTGTTGGGCTGGATTCACCTGGTTGCTGAGAAGGATGCGGACGGTAATGAAATTGACTCTGTCCTCGCCCTGCCCAGCCTGGCAGTCATGCGCGCAAGTTAAACGCCAGGAGCGTAACAACTCACGGCAAAATTTGCCAAGGCGCCGACGCGCGCTTGGCCCTTCGTGAGTGCGCGCCTTCAATCCGGCAGTCAAGCCGGCGGTGGAGCGGGCATTGTGCGCGTGCCGCGGCAGTATGCGCAGCGCCTTTCGTGGAAGTGCTGATCACCGCAGGCCAGCCTTGCAGCCATGCTGCGGGGTGGCCCGCAAGCAGGGCAGACCGGCACCGGCCTGGTCCGGAGGACACGGTTTAGCAGGTAAAATGGCCGCCCTTCCCGACCAGTCCCACCCTCCAGGATGTTGAGATTAACGGAAATTTCCCTGCCGCTGGATCACGCTGAAGCTGCGCTGGCCGAGGCTGTCATTGCGCGCCTGGGCGTGCCGGCGACCGATGTGGTTTCCTTCACCGTTGCGCGGCGCGGCTTTGACGCGCGCAAGAAGTCCGGGATCTTGCTGGTGTACAGCATCGACGTCGAAGTGCGGGACGAAGCGGGCGTGCTGCGGCGGCTGCAGGGCCGCAACAACGTCATGCCCACGCCCGACACCGAGTACAAGTTCGTGGCCCGGGCACCGGCACAGCTGAAATCACGGCCGGTGGTGATCGGCACCGGCCCGTGCGGCATTTTCGCTGGCCTGCTGCTGGCACAAATGGGTTTCCGTCCCATCATTCTTGAACGGGGCCGCGCCGTACGCGAGCGCACCCGCGACACCTGGGATTTGTGGCGCCGCCGGGAATTGCATCCGGAATCGAATGTGCAGTTCGGCGAGGGCGGGGCCGGCACTTTTTCCGACGGCAAGCTGTACAGCCAGATCAAGGATCCGCGCCATTACGGGCGCAAGGTGCTGACCGAGTTTGTGAAGGCCGCCGCGCCGCCCGAGATCCTGTATGTCAGCAAACCCCACATCGGCACCTTCCGCCTGGTAAAAATGGTGGAGCTGATGCGGGCCACGATAGAAGAACTGGGTGGCGAATTCCATTTCGATGCCCGCGTGGATGACATCGCCATACACGATGGCCGCATGGCCTCTGTCACGCTGGCCAGCGGTGAAGTGATCGAAGCTAACCATGTCGTGCTGGCCATTGGCCACAGCGCGCGCGACACTTTCCACATGCTGCACGAGCGCGGCGTGTTTATTGAAGCCAAGCCCTTTTCGCTGGGCTTTCGCATCGAACATCCGCAGTCTTTGATCGACCGTGCCCGCTTCGGCCCCAGCGCCGGCCATCCCGTGCTCGGCGCAGCCGATTACAAGCTGGTTCACCATGCCAGCAATGGCCGCGCCGTGTATAGCTTTTGCATGTGTCCGGGCGGGACGGTAGTGGCTGCAAGCTCGGAGCCAGGCATGGTCGTCACCAATGGCATGAGCCAGTATTCACGCAATGAACGCAATGCCAACAGCGGCATCGTGGTCGGCATCACGCCGGCCGACTTTCCCGGTGGTCCCTTGGCCGGCATTGCTTACCAGCGCCAATGGGAGGCGCGGGCATTCGAGCTGGGTGGCGGCGACTACAGCGCGCCGGCGCAAACGGTGGGCGATTTCCTGGCCGGGCACCCTTCAACCAGCCTGGGCGACGTTGTTCCCTCCTACAAACCGGGCGTGCAGGCCTGCGATTTGTCGAGCGCCTTGCCGGGCTTTGCTATCGAGGCAATCCGCGAAGCGCTGCCCGCCTTCGACCGCCAGATCGCTGGCTTTGCAATGAAGGATGCGGTGCTCACGGGCGTGGAAACCCGTACCTCGTCGCCGATCCGGATCAGGCGCAACGAGCAATTGCAAAGCATGAATGTGCGTGGACTGTTCCCGGCCGGTGAAGGTGCTGGCTATGCCGGAGGCATCATGTCGGCAGCTATCGACGGAATCCGGGTGGCGGAGGCAGTTGCCTTGTCGATGCTGGAACAGTAATCCCCGGTTGAAGCCGGGAACCACTGTCCTCAGGCGGCGCGCCTGTACCCCCTGGCGCTTGCTGTATGCCACTATTGCTGCATGCCCGCCACAGGCATCACCTATTGCGTGACCCGCTTGTAGACAATTTCAGAAATGCCGCTGCCCGTGGAAGCGGCGGGAACAGTGACGGTCAGCTTGTCAGCCGCGATCGCGTAATTGCGCTTCTGGCTGGTGCCGTTCCAGTTGGGAAAAGTCGCCGCCTCCACATTCATCGTGATCGACTTGGCGGCGGGGTCCACCGTATAAGTACCGTAATGCGCAATGCTGCCCTGTACGATGGCCTTGTTTTCATCCGGCGTGCCCGCCATGCGATTGTTGGAAGCCACCTTCGGCAAATCCGCCTTCATCACTGTGGTGACATAGTTATTGTCTGGCGTAAGGACAAAGATTCCTTTCGGACTGGGCCCGTATAGCGGGGTACGTTTGCCACCGACCACGTTATCGACCGAAACCAGTTTCCAGGTACCGACCAGTTCTTTCGCCGACTGCGCGAAAGAGTGGGTGGACGCCAGCATCGCGACCAGGAAAAGCATGTTTGCGTAAAGCGTGCGGATCCGCATCTTGAAACCTCCTTCATCGTTCATTGGTGAGGGCAGGGCAGTGGGTTCACTGCTCCGGCGAGGGATACGCTTTAGCCGCATAGTGCCTGTCCAGCAATGTGAATTTGCGGCGTAAGCTTTCTGTAACCTTCGGTGCCTCACAAAATACGATTGCCGCATCCCGGAAGTTTGTTTGAAGTCAAAAATCAGGCAGCGGGTCGCTCGATCGACGAGATTGTTTGAATCGGAGATTCGTGCGAGGGAAAAGCTGGCCCGTGGCGGCGCAGTTAAACGCTGATCGAACAATGACGAGGGGTCCAGACACCGGCCACCCGCAACGCGGGCGGGCCGGGGAAGACTTATTTGCGGGCGCGACGGCCAGGCGTGGCAGCTTCCGCGGTCGCAACCGGCACGGCGAACTGCGCAAACACCTTGCCAAGGTTTTGGCCCACGGATTGCTGGGCTTGCTCAGTCAGTTGGTTGATCTGTTGGTAGCTGGCATTGGCATTGGCGATAGCTGATCTGATCAGCGTGACCCCTTGTTCGCTGCCGGCAGGCGCGCTCTTGAGCAATTGCTCCACCAAGGCTTGTGCTTCGGCGGTACGCACTGCGGCTTGGGCCTGGGCCGTTTTCGCCAGGCTGGACTGGGTGGCTGACGCGATGCCTGCCAAGTTGCGCGACCATTCGACCGCCTTGGCTGCCGCTGGTTGGCCTTGGGCGCTGATCAGCTTGAAAAATTCGCCCGGATCTTTTGCGGACAGGAATTGCTGGGCTGCTGCGGTGGATTCCTCCAGCCCGGCGCGCGCGGCTTTCAAGTTCAGGTCCAGCAGTTGGGCAAAGCCTTCCAGCGCTTGGGTATTCAGCGCGCTGGCGGCAGCGACGTGGGATTCGAAACTGGATTTGGCGACGGTAGAAAATTGTTCAGCGAACACGGTGGCTCTCCTGTGACAGTTGGGTGAAACTTGGTCGAAGGCGCCGTATTGTGCGCCGCAACATATCCTATTGTAAGGTCGCTTCCAGGCATTTCAAGCCTCTTCTTGTGCGCCGCACCAAATTGCGCAAAGAAGTCATTTGAACTTGTCCTGAGTCAAGCCAGGAACAGGTGGCGCCAGCAAAGCAGGCCCGTGCCAGGGATTTTTCCCTGCCCACGCCCGGTCTTAAAGACAGCACACAAAAGGGGGACAGAAATGACGTGCTTCGTGCGGGCGTCGCAAGCACTTTTGCTGACTGCGCTTGCTGCCACCACTGCGACGGGCTACGCGCAGGAATTCCCGCGGCCAGTGGGTGCAGTCGACAGCGGTGGTTTGCCGCCGGTGGGCAGCACCACAGTGCCGGGAACAAGCACGCAGATATTCCCCCATCCGCCGCTTGCCAATTCGTCTGCGCTCGGGCCCGGGTATGGCAGCAGCGTGCCGCAGCCGTCTTTTGGCAGTAGCGCAGGCAGCAGCCTGGGCGGCCTGTCGAGCGGCAGCAGCGTGACGTCTTCGGTCGCCAGCCCTACCTCCGTCACCTCGGCAAACGTTCCGGGCTATACCGCGCCCGGCACCACGCCCTTGCCCGGCTACAGCGCCCCGCCCGGCACTATCGGCTTCCCACCGGTGACCTCGGTGCCCACGCCAGGCGTACCCATCACCGGCACTGAAATCATGTCCGGTTCCGGCGCCAACAATGGCATCGGCGGCGCCGGCGTGGACGCTGCCGGCCGCCGCTTTCCCTGATGCGAGGGAATTGCGAGGGCTTGGCTGGCGGCGGGCGACTAGAATAGCGGTTTTGCCGCCGCTCCCTTCGCAATGACCATCCTGCTGACCACGCTGAATGCCCGCTATGCACATGCCTCGCTCGGGCTGCGCTACCTGCAGGCAAATATGGCGGAGCTGGCCGGGCAGACCCGCATCCAGGAATTCGTCATCGGCACGCGCGCCACTGACATTGTTGAAAAACTGCTCGCGCACAATCCCCGCATCATCGGCTTCGGCGTCTACATCTGGAATGTGGAGGAAACGACGCGCATCGTTGCGCTGCTCAAGCGGCTGGCGCCCAAGGTCGTGATCGTGCTCGGCGGACCCGAGGTTTCGCATGAGCCGGCACAGCAGGAAATCGTGCGCCTGGCCGACTACCTCATTACCGGATGGGGTGATATCAGCTTTGCCCAGCTATGCCGCGAAATACTCGAGGGTCCCAAGCCGCTGATGAAAATCCATGCTGGCTTGCAACCGCCGCTGGCCGATATCAATTTGCCCTATGCCCTCTACAGCGCTGAAGACCTGGCGCATCGCACGCTGTATGTGGAAGCCTCGCGCGGATGCCCGTTCAAATGCGAATTCTGCCTGTCGGCGCTGGACAAGACAGCCTGGCCCTTTGCGCTCGACCACTTCCTGGCAGAACTGGAACAACTGCATGCGCGTGGCGCGCGACTGTTCAAATTCGTCGACCGCACGTTCAACCTGAACATCAAGTCGAGCCTGCGCATCATGCAATTCTTCCTCGACAAACTGGCTGCCAATCCACACGACCCGGTGTATGCGCACTTCGAAGTGGTGCCTGACCACTTGCCCGATGCGCTCAAGGATTCCATCCGCCAGTTCCCGCCCGGGACGCTGCAGTTCGAGATTGGCATCCAGACTTTCAACCCGGCAGTGCAGGCGCTGATCAGCCGACGGCAAGACAATGACAAGGCCGCCGACAATATCCGTTGGTTGCGCCAGCATTCGCATGCGCACTTGCATGTCGATCTGATCGCGGGCTTGCCGGGTGAAGACATGGCAAGCTTTGCCGCCGGTTTCGATCGTTTGGTGGCGCTCGACCCGCATGAGATCCAGTTCGGCATCCTGAAGCGGCTGCGCGGCACGCCCATCATCCGCCACACTGACGACTATGCGCTGGTCTTCGACCCGGCGCCGCCTTACCAGATACTGGCCACCAGCACGCTCGACTTCGCCACCATGCAGCGGCTGGTGCGCTTTGCGCGCTATTGGGACCTGGTAGCCAATTCCGGCCGCTTTGCACGCACGCTGCCTTTGGTATTAGGGAGTTCGCCATTCGCCAATTTCATGGCGCTGGCGGACTGGCTGTACAGCGTGACTGACGCCACCCACCGCATTGCGCTGGACCGGCTGGCGGGCCTGGTGATGCGCTGGCTCGTGATGCAGGGCGTCGAGGAAGACGAAGCGCGCCTTTGCCTTGGCCAGGACCATGGGCGCCAGGGAGGCCGCATGGCCGCGGAAAAAACGGCACAGGAAAGCGGCGCCATTCCGGAGCGCCAGGCGCGGCGTTTGCGCGCCTGAAACAGCATTCCCGCAGCGTCGCGCTTCAGGCGGCGCGCTCGCGCCAGGCTTGTACCAGCCGCGCCGTTGCCGCATCGAGCGACTCGACGGCGATGCTTTTGCTGTGCTGGTAAATCATCAACGCATACACCTTGGCCAGGGCATTCACTTCCGGCGACAGCGCGCGCTCCTCGCCCGACGAGGGGCAGCGCCCGCGCCAGTAATTGATTGCGTCTTCTATTTCGGTCAGCGTGATGTCCATGGACCGGCTCAGAAGCACATCACGAAGCGGTTCGCCAGGTCGACGATGAAGCCGGGCTGCAGATAGCCGACGAAAGCCAGCGCCAGCACTGCTGCCAGCAGTGCCAGGCCAATCCATCGCAAGGCTGCGCTGCGCATGCCCATGGCGAGCGCCGGGCTCAGGCTGCCGCCGGCGCCGCGCGCAGGATGGGCTTTTCGTTGATGGGCAAGTTGATCATGGCTGCGAATACGCCCAGTGCTATCGTGATCATCCACACCATGTCGTAATTGCCTTGCTTGGTGAAAAGGTAGCCGCCCAACCAGACACCGAGGAAGCTACCCACCTGGTGCGAAAAGAACACAATCCCCGACAACATCGACAGGTACTTGACGCCAAAAATTCCAGCCACGACGCCATTGGTCAAGGGCACGGTCGACAGCCACAGGATGCCCATCGCCGCGGCAAAGATGTAGACCGACCACGACGACAGCGGGGCCAGCAGGAACAGCGCAATCACGACCGAGCGCGAGATATAAATCGACGACAGCACATAGCGCTTGGGCAGCATGCCGCCGAGCTTGCCCGCATAGTAGGAACCGAAGATATTGAACAAGCCGATCAAGGCCAGCGCCATCACCGCCAGGTTGGGATCTGCCATGCCCTTGTCTTTCAGGTAGGCCGGCAGGTGCACGCCGATGAACACGACCTGGAAGCCGCATACGAAGTAGCCGGCCACCAGCAGCAGGAAGGGTTTGTAGGCAAAGGCTTCTTGTATCGCATTGCCGATGCTTTGCTGTGGCCCGCTGGCTTGCTGCACCGGCGGCTCCCGCAGGAACCACGCCATCGGCAGCATGAGCACCACCATCAGGCCGGCCAGCAAGAAGAAGGCGTGTTGCCAGCCTGTGGCCGATATCAGGTTTTGTTCCAGCGGCATCAGGATGAATTGCCCGAACGAGCCGGCGGCGCTGGAAATGCCAAAGGCCCAGGAGCGCCGGCTTTCTGGCGCCGTGCGGCCGATGATACCCGTGACTGCGCCGAAACCCACGCACGCCATGGCCGCGCCAATCAGCGTGCCGGCGCCGATGACGAATAGCGCGGGCTGGTCCACCAGCGCCATCCACAACAGGCCGGCCACATAGAAGGCCACACCTGCCACCACCACCTTGGCGGTGCCGTAACGATCGGCGGCCATGCCGGCAAAAGGACCGAACAGCCCCCACAAAAGGTTTTGCAGCGCCAGCGCCAGCGAGAAGGTTTCGCGGGTCCAGCCGTGGGCTTGGGAGATGGGTTGCAGCCAGAAACCAAAGCCATGCCGCACACCCATGGCCAAAGTCAGCACGACCCCGGTGGCGAGCAAGACGGTCTTGAGCGAGGGAGCGGGGCGGGCGGGCGTCATGAAGGTCTCGGGTAGTCGCAGGACAACAGTGTAACCGAGCTTCACGGAAGCCCGCAGGCGCAGCGGTTGACGCTATTCTGGATTCAAAGCCCCGGCTTGACAGTCAACTTTGTTGCCGCGCAGAAGGCGCGTTCGAAGCAAGAACAGACCTCGCTCGCTGCGGTCTTAAAGCTGCCTCAGGAGATAAATGCATCATGCTCAATTTTTTTTCACGGTCCAGCGACTTGCATGCCGATGACGGCACGGTATACCGCTTCAAGGAACCCTCGCTCACTTCTGTGCCGGCTGCTGCGCCGGCAATGCAGCGCATGCCTTCGCGTTTCGCGCGCGAGGGTATGAAGCCGGCGCCGGCCGCGCTTCCCACCAATTACGGCGATATCGTCCAGTTCTTCCGGCGCACGGTGGCAGAGCGCAAGTCTGCATATAACCAGCTGTGCCGGGCAGCCGATCAGTTAAAGGACTACATACCCGACGAGATCAGCCGGCTCAAGGTGGCGCACGGCATGCTGCGCGAGCAGTTCAGTGCCGAAGCGCTGTCGCTGGCGATCAGCACGCATATTGGCGACATCGACCTCGCCCGGCAAAAGGCGGGCAAGCACACACCCGAAATGGTGGCTGCCGAGACGGTACGGCTGGAGGGCGAACTGGAAAAAACCCAGCAAGGCCGCGACGCCCTGGCGGCGGAAATCGACGTGCTCAAACAGCAGATGGCGCAACTGCAGGCGCGCCTCGATGGTGAAGAGACTGCACTGGCAAAGCTGCGCGAGCAGCTCGATTCGGTGCGCGCCAACGTCAACAGCGCTGCCTTCCTCGACCAGGCCGCAGAAAACGAAAAGAACGACTTGCTGGCACGCAAAGCTTTGCTCGGGTTGAACTGAAGGAGGGCTCGTCCGCTATCCTGCGGCAAGCGCCGATGCTGATAAACCCGCCATGTTTTATCTTGGTCAAACCAGGCAATGAACAGTAAGTCGATCCATTGACGCGTGTTCAGGATGGCGCCGGGACGGCTGCTAAGCTTGGGTTTGTTACAGCCAAACCTGGGCAAGCTGATGGATTCCGCGCCGTCGATTGTGCATTCATGCCGCAACCTTTTGCTGTCCCGGCTTCCGCCCGAGGAACTGGACGTTGTATGGCCGATGCTGGAACATGTCCCGACCCCATTCGGCATGCTGCTGTACGAACGGAACAAGCCGCTGCAATACGCTTATTTCCCCTGTTCGGGCCAGCATTCCATCCTTGCGCAAATGCAGGATGGCAGCGCGGTGGAAGTGGGGACGACCGGACGCGAGGGAATGTCCAGCGTCGACCTGGTCATTGGCGGCGAAATGGCAACCGAAACCACCGTCTGCCAGGTGCCCGGCGATGCGCTGCGGATGAAGACCGCGCACTTCCGCCGGGTGCTGGCTGAGCTGCCGGTATTTCGCGACCTGATACAACGCTACATGCAGGCCTACCTGGCGCTGGTGTCCCAGTCTGTTGCGTGTAACCGCCTGCATAACCTCAACCAGCGCTTTGCGCGCTGGGTGCTGATCGTGCACGACCGCGCTGATGGCAACGATGTCGCGCTGACCCAGGAGTACCTCGCTATCATGCTTGGCGCGCAAAGACCCAGCGTCAGCGCCGTAGCCAGTGCATTCCAGCAAGAAAACGTGATCCGGTATTCACGCGGGGTCATCACCATCCTCGACCGTCCGGCGCTGGAGCGCACAAGCTGCGAATGCTACGCAACGGTCAGGCAGCATTTCCGTCGGCTCCTGGGCGTGGACGGCTGAATCCCGGCCGCCTGGCGCCAAGCCCACACTGCCGATCATGTGACGCGTTATGTCAGGGTGCTGACAGACGGGGTTGCGGCCAAAAGTCAGAATGCGGTTCGACTTTTCAAGCAAAACAAGATGGCCAAAACGCCCCCTGAAGACGATAGCGCAGCGCCGCGCTCACCTAAATTAACAAGCGAATACGATGCCAACCTTCTGCTGGATTCCTTGGCCGAAGTGCTGCTGGTGACGGACGATGACTTGCTTGCCGAAAAGCTGCAGGTTATCCCTGCGATCGTTGGCATGATCCGGGCTGGATCAGTGCGAGTCGATCGCCCGGCGCTGCTGGAGTGGCTGTGTGAAGCAACGGGCATGCGAAAGCGCGATATCGAATCCCTCATCAAGCAGAGCGAGACGCCGCCGCAGTCATGACGGTCGCGCGGCCGCGCCGACTGCAGGGCGGGCTTCTGGAGCCTGAATCGAAGCCGGGCAAGGCCTTGCCTGCAAGGTAAGCTGCAATCCCGTCAAGGCTTGGCAATCCCGTCAAGCCTTGGCAATGCCGTCAAAACGACCTGACAGCAGCGCGCCGGCATTCGGCGCATGGGCTGGCAATCCCAGGGCCGTCAACATGCGCCATACGGTACACGCGGCCGTGGAGGTAACCGGTATGCCGAGCATGTCTTGCGCCGCTTGCAGTGCCGGTAGCGACTGCATCTGGACACAGGCGGACAGGACGACGGCGTCCGCGCCTGAAATATTGAGCTGCCTGGCGTCCTCCAGTAACTGCATCGGGTCGCGCCGGCCCACGTCGAGGTTGTTTTCAATTTCGAAGCAGCGAAAGTCGACCACTTCTATCCCCTCGGATTCTATGTAGTCCACGACCAGTTTTGCGAGTGGTTTCATGTAGGGCGCCAGCAGGGCGACCCGCTTGACGTCCATTGCCTTCAAGCCCTCGATCAAGGCGCCGGCCGATGTCATCACCTCAGACAGCGCGCCATTCTCGCGGGCCACAGCGGTCAATTCCTTCTCCACCTGCCGATGGTAGCCGGCGCCCATGGCCATGATCGCAACCAGGCATGCGGTGCTGATGACGTCCATCCTCGCATCCGCCAATTCGGCGGCGCAACGAAGGCCTTGCTGGTTCATCGCGACAAGCTCTTCCCTGGTGACCTTGTGCATTCGCATGCGGCTGGAATGGAAGGTGAAGCGTTCGGGCGCAATCGCTTCCCGCGCGCGCAACATCGCTGGAATCTCGGTCTCCATTGTCGTGTTGGAGCTTGGTACGATCTGCCCGATACGGAAGTGGCTCTGCATGGAATCCTCCGGTTGTTACGTTGTTATCCAGTGTAAGGCACGCTGCATCGGCACTATGCCTGCCTATATCGCGCGCTGTGTCCCCGTCGCTTCCCTGTTATGGGTCGCAGGCGCCTGCCGGAAGCCTCGCTGCTCGCCGATGCGCAACCTGCTGTGATGCCCTTATCGGGCGCGCACAGGCGGACGTCCGATCTCAACGCCGCAAGTAGTTTCATACAGATGCGCTGCTGCCAGCACATCCGCATCGGCAAACCGCGGACCGACAATCTGAAGGCCAATCGGCAAGCCCGCGCTGCTCAGCCCGCAGGGAAGGCTTATTGCAGGTTGCTGCGTCAGGTTAAAAGGAAAGGCGAAAGGCGTCCAGGCGCGCGTATCGGTTGAAGCGGCGAAGCTCTCTGGCACCCAGCGGTCAGCCGTGAATGCTGTTACCGATACGGTCGGGGTCAGCAGCAACGCATACTTTGCATGGAATTGCTGGAACTTGCGTGCCAGCGCGCGCCTTCCATCTTGCGCCGCCAGGTAGTCAAGCACGCTCACCTGTCGCCCTTGGCTGACAACATCACGCAGCGTCTCCCCAATCACTGCCATCTGTTGCTCCGACATATTCCTCATCGTATAGGCAAAACCCGGCCGGAACATGGCAAGGAAAGTCTGGATCGGACTTTCAATTTCCGGATGTGCTTCTTCCACAGTGAAGCCCAGGCTTTCAAAATGCTTCGCCGCCTTCACCACGGCAGCTGCGACTTCCGGATCTACTTTTTGCGCATAGCCCATGGTCGTCGTGAAAGCAATCCGGCGCGGCGCAAAGGGCTGGTCCAATGCCGCCAGGTTGCTGGCCGCTGATGGCGGCAATTGCTCCGGATCGCGCGCATCGGGTTGGCAAAGGAGATCGGCCATCAAGGCGGCATCCCTGACATTGCGGGCAATCGCGCCCGGAGACGATAGCGTCCCCGCCACGTTTGACGGATAGGTCGGCATTCTCCCGCCAGTGGACTTGAAGCCGACAACGCCGCAAAACGAGGACGGTATCCGGATCGAGCCGCCGGCGTCCGTCGCCAGGGCCGTGTAGCCCACGCCTGAGGCCATGGAAGCAGCCGCGCCGCCGCTGGATCCACCGGAATTTTTTTCGAGGTCCCAGGGATTGCGGGTAATCCCGGTCAAGGGGCTGATGGTAATCGGCCCGGCGCCAAACTCGGGCGTGGTGGTAATCCCCAACAGCACAGCGCCGCTGTTGAACGCATGGTCAACTACTGGCGCACTCTCTTCAACCGGCACCTCGCTGGTCGCCTTCGATCCCCGGCGAAAGGGAAATCCTTTCACCATCAAGGTGTCTTTGACCGAAATCGGAACACCGTCGAGCACGCCTTTCGGATTCCCCTTTTGCCAGCGCTCCTCCGAGGCCCGGGCATCTGCCAGCGCCCTGTCCCGGGTGACGCAGGAGAACGCGTTGATCGCACCATTGACTTGCTCCAGGCGGGCCAGGGCATTGAGCGTGACATCCACCGGGGACAGCGTTTTCTTCCGGTAGCAGTCGATCAGCGCGGAAAGGGAAAGATAGGCCAGATCTTCATTCATTCACTACTCTCCTGGTGGGATTGTCGATACGCCGCGCCGCCAAACAGTGGCTGGGCCGGGCTGATGTGTCGAACCCGGGCCAAGTAGCAGAGATGTTTAAATATCGCTATGCGTAACGCGTAACGCATAGCGCCGATGTAGCATATCATGGGTTGATAGCGATGACTGCAAAGAGAAACCCGGCTGCCTGGTCCAGGGAAGGGACGAGGGACTATGCCGGAATTAAAATGACGGACTCTTCGACAACAGGATTGAACGATGCATGTTCCTCAGTCCGGCAGTCATGCCAGTGCTGCGTGAAACGGCAGGAAACCGATGATGAAAACCCCGAAAGCAAAACCCGCCGCGGCGGAACGACGCAGTGGCGTCCAGTCCATTGAAGTGGGAGCAAGGCTGCTCGGCGTGATGGCCGAGCATGCCGGGCCGATGAACCTGCGCGATATCGCGGCCGCTTCCGGCATGTCTGCCAGCAAGGCGCACCGCTACTTGATCAGCTTGTTGCGGGCTGGCCTGGCGGAACAGGATCCTGTCAGTGGCCGCTATGACCTGGGGCCCATGAGCCTGCGGGTCGGACTGGCTTCATTGAATCGCCGGATGGCGGTGCAATATGCGACCCGGGCACTGATCGAGTTGAACCAGGCAGAAGACTTGACGGTCGCGCTTACGGTCTGGGGTGAGCATGGGGCCACCGTGGTTGCCTGGTACGACAGCGTCCAGGTACTGATCTGCAATATCACGGTGGGCAGCACACTTCCATTGCTGCGGTCTGCGTCGGGCCAGGTTTACCTGGCGTATCTCCCGAGCGCAACCACCAGGAGCCTGGTGGAGCGGGAATTGGCACTGATCGGCACCTACATTCCGCACGCGGCAGTCAAAACAAAGCATGACGTGAGCGCACTGATACAGCGCGTGCGCAAAGACCGGGTTGGCATGACGCATGAAGACTTTGTCCCCGGACTGAGCGCGATTGCGGCGCCCATTTTCCGGCATGGCGGGCAACTGGTCGCGTCCATCCTTGTGGTCGGATATTCAGGGCAGGTTCATGCCACTGGGCCGAGGGCGATACGGGACTCAATACTGCGCGTGGCTGATTCCGTGTCCGCCAGTCTCGGATTCGATGCCACCCAACTTGATTCGCCTTTCGTTGAGCGGCTGGAACGCGGCGACTACGCTGCCACAGAAGACGAGCGCAAACGCGCCGCCAAGCCAGTGCCGGAACAAGATCGGGCCGAGGCTGCCGCCCCGGCGCCGAAGCGACGGCGCAAAGCTGCCGCCAGCTAGTCAGGCGCTATCCCGCCGTTCCGGCCCTGCGCGCTTTGACGCGCCCGCTGCAGGGGCGGGAAAGCCGCTACCGCGGCGGTCTTTGCGGCGGCCACACACCGTCGCCGCCACGCCAGGCCGCTGCGCGCTTGCGCCTGGCAGCGCCCACTTGAAACGCTACGCCGGGCCGCCCCTCGCCCGCGCCCCCAAGCCCCCCCGCCCCCGCTCCACAGCAATCTGGATTTGATGCCGACGGGAATAATGCGTCCAAAATGCCGTAGTGAGAAATCAGTTGCGCAGTACAGAATTGTTCCTTAGTATTCTCTAACGCCTATTCCGCGGCCAGGAGAGTGAATTGATCCTGTTATTGCAGATCCTGTTCGATTCATTGCTCCTTGCCGGACTGCTGGCGGTCGGGGCACTGGGATTTACGCTGGTCTGGGGCGTGCTCAACGTCCTCAACCTCGCCTATGCCGCCTTCATCATGATGGGGGCTTACCTGAGCTACGGCTTGTGGGCCATCGGCGTCAATATCCTCCTCACCATCCCGATTACCACGGCGATCATGTTCGTCGTGGGCTGGCTGATGCAGCGCTTCATCGTGAATTACGCGATGAATGGCCCGCCGACGCTCAGCATCACACTCACTTACGGCATCAACCTGGTGCTGGTGGGACTGGCCCTGTACTTCTTCACCGCAGCCGATCGCAGCATCATCGTGCCCGAGTACCTGAACAACTACCTCGAAATCGGGGGCTCGAAACTGCCTTACATCCGGATCATCACGACCTTCATAGCTATCGTACTGACGGCAGCGGTCTGGTGGTTTTTCGATCGTACTGAGTATGGGGCGGCTATCCGCGCCACCCGCCTGGACATGGAAGCGGCGCAACTGGTCGGCATCAACGTCCGCACGATCTTCAACCTGACCACAGGCTTGGCGGCTGCGCTGGCTGGCGCGATGGGCTCGCTGATCGCGATCGTATTCAGTGCCGCGCCCGGTATCGGTGACCACTTCTTCCTGCAAATCATTATCGTCACAGTGCTGGGCGGGCTGGGCAGCATCGTAGGTCCGCTCTTCGGTGCACTGATTGTGGGCGTTGCCACGAGTATCACGTCCCACTTGTTCGGCGCGACCTATGGTGTGCTGATCGGTGCCGTCATCGTTCTCGTCGTGCTGGTGATTCGTCCATCCGGCTTGCTTGGAAAACGTTTTTATGAGGCGTAATCGGTATGGACCAAGCTGAATCCGCAAGGGGGGTTGCGATGCCGGCGGGGGCAAGAGCCGGCGACCCGGAATCCGTCCTTTCACAATGGCGGCGGCCGGCGCTGACGGGGCTGATACTGCTGGCGCTGCTGGCGGTCGCGCCCTCGTTCATGAGTTCCTATTCGCTGCGTTTCGCAGCACTGGCCTTCATGTACCTGGCACTGGCACAGTCATGGAACCTGATCGGCGGATATGGCGGGCTGATGTCCCTGGCCATGCCGGCTTTCTTCGGCTCAGGCGCCATCGTGTCGGGAATCCTCGTGACATCCGGTGTGCATGCAGTGCCTGCGCTGGCAGGCGGCACCGTGGCAGCACTGCTGGTGGCGGCAGTGATCGCAGTGCCGACATTGCGCCTGCAGGGCCACTATTTCGTCGTCGCCACCATCCTCATCACCGAAGCCCTGCGCCACCTGCTGCTGAACGTCAACGCATTCGGCTTTGCCGGCAATACGGCCCTGAACCTGTTCAATTTCACCGGCCTGTCCCATCTCCAGCCGAAGCAATACAACGAATTCTTTTACTACGCGATGCTGGCCCTGGCTTTGGTCGCCATGGCGATGGTCGGCATCCTTGAACGCTCGCGCTGGGGTTATGCACTGCGTTCCGTGCGCGACAACGAACGCGCGGCCGGCGCGCTCGGCATTGCGGCAGCCCGGCAAAAGTTGTACGTGTTCCTGCTCAGTGCCGGCATGGCGGCAGTGGTCGGAGGCACCTGGGCCTTCTGGCTCGGCACTGTCGAAACCAACGACGCGTTCAGCTTTACCGTCGCCTTTGATGTGATCGTGATGGTGTTCCTGGGTGGACGTGGAACCGTGTGGGGGCCGGTTGCAGGCGTGGGCCTGGTGCTGGCAGTGAATGAGTGGATCGGCGTCGGGTTCCCGGAAATCCACCTCGTCATTTCCGGCCTGCTGGTCGCTTTCGTGGTGCTGTTTCTGCCGGATGGACTGATCAGCCTGAAGTCGGGATTCGGTGCGCTGGCGCCGGCCGAATTGATGAAAAACCTTCGTCGTTACCAGGTGAAATAGCACGATGCCGCTACTGAACGTATCCGGCCTTACCAAGCAGTTCGGTGGATTGACTGCCGTGGACAACGTCGACTTCACGATCAATCGCGGCGAAATCGTTGGCCTGATCGGGCCCAATGGCGCCGGGAAGACGACCTTCGTCGATCTCCTCACTGGTGGCGCGGTGCCTACGGCCGGCAAGATCGAGTATGACGGCCGCAATATCACCCGCATGGCTAACCACGACCGCTGTCGCCTCGGCCTGGCCCGCACCTATCAGATTCCGCAACCATTCGGCCGCAGCACCGTGCTTGAAAACGTCACGGTGGGCGCGCTGTTTGGCTCATCCGGCCGCAAGCTGTCGATTGCGCAAGCCCGCATCAAGGCTGCCGAGACACTGGAAGCAGTCGGGCTGTCGGGCTCGATGGACGCGTTTCCCTCTGCGCTGACCACGGCCGGCCTCAAGCGCCTTGAGCTGGCCCGCTGCCTGGCGACTGCCCCCACCCTGGTGTTCCTGGACGAGCCCCTGGGCGGGTTGAATTCGACCGAGGTAAAAGATGCGCTGGCACTGATCCGCAAGGTGCGCGATAGCGGCGTCACGATCCTCTTCATTGAACACATCGTGCCGGCCGTGCTTGCGCTGAGTGACCGCGTCATGGTGCTGGCCAACGGGCGCAAACTGGCCGAGGGTTCCGGCGCCGAGGTCACGCAAGATCCGAAGGTGCAGAAAGCTTATCTGGGCGACTTGTCCGCCACAGCCAGTCGTTTCGCCCGGCGCCGCAGGCCGCCCGTCACTGCAGGCGCAACTGTGGAGACGATGCCGGGTGAGGGCAATCCCGTTGTCGGCGCCACAGCGACGCCCTCCATGACAGTTCAGCGCGAGACAGGCCAGCCATGATTTCCCACGAACCGGCAGCGGCACCGGACGGGGCGCCAGCAGCGACACCCCTGCTTGCCATCCGCAATTTGAACGCCGGTTACGGCGCAATCCAGGTGCTGCGTGACGTCAGTTTCGACATCATCGAAGGCGACATCATGGCGGTGGTGGGCGCAAATGGCGCGGGCAAGAGTACCTTGTTCCGCACCATCTCTGGCTTGCTGACCCCTTCCAGCGGCGAGATCTGGTTCGGACAAACCAATATCGCCGGCCTGGGAAGCGCAGAGATCGTGTCGCTGGGCCTGAGCCAGGCGCCCGAGGGCCGCCGGGTTTTCAGCGGCATGACGGTGGAAGAAAACCTCCGGCTGGGCGCATTTCGCCGACGCGACAAAACGCGCGCATCGGTCAGCGCCGGCATGGAGCAGGTTTTCGGGAATTTCCCGCGGCTGCGGGAACGACGCAAACAGTTGGCAGGAACGCTGTCCGGCGGGGAACAGCAAATGTGCGCCATCGGCCGGGCATTGATGGCCAATCCACGTTTGCTGGTCATTGACGAACTGTCATTGGGTCTGGCGCCAATCATTGTTGAAGAACTGCTCCATACCCTGGAAGTGATCCATGAGAGTGGCTGCACTGTCGTGCTGGTTGAACAGGATGTGTCGATCGCGTTGAGCTTCTCGGATCGTGCAGTGGTAATGCAAGCAGGACAGGTGGTAATGAGCGGCATTTCATCCGAGCTTTTGTCCAATTCCGAAATTATGAAAACCTACTTAGGAGGTTGATATGAAGCGAAACACGGTTACTCGACGCAAAGCGATGCAGATGATCGGAGCAGGCGCTGTTGCTGCCAGCGGCATATTGCCTTCGAAGGCGTTTGCGCAGGCCAGCAACAACACACTGAAGCTGGCATCCGTGCTCGGCCTGAGCGGGTTTTACGGACAATACGGACTGGAGCTGAATCGGGGCATCCAGATCGCGGTGGACGCGATCAACAGTAAAGGATTGAAAGTCGCGGACAAGACGTACAAGGTCCAGCTTGAAACTTTCGATGACAAATCCGACGCTTCCACCTCCGCCCGCCTGGTGGAACGGGCAGCCAGCGACGGTGCAAACATGATGGTGGCCGGCATCGGCAGCCTGATTGCGAAGGCAATCATTCCGGTGGCGCAGCGCCAGCGCATACCCGTCATCGGTCAATGGGCACACCTGGACAATGTCTTCGCCGGCCAGAAGGGCAACCCCTATTATTTTTCGACGATGCCGCCATTCAGTGGCATCTACGAGCCGACCTGGGAACAGCTGGCGCGAGTTGACGGGCCGAAGCTGCGCAAGGTCGTGATGATTTCCCCTAACGACGAGCTGGGCGCCCTGGTGGCCAAGCGCTTGCCCGACGACCTCAAGAAATACAACATGGAAGTCGCGCATGTTGAGTTTTTCCCGCCTGCCAGCCAGGACTTTGGCGCCCCGCTGGAGCGTTGCGCCCGTCATAACCCGGATATCTTGCTGATCAATTGCTATACCGCCCAGACCATCGCGATCTTCAAGCAGATCCAGGCTGTGCGGTTTTACCCGCCATCGATCGTGGTGGAGGCGCCGACCCATCTGGTTGAAGGCGTAGGCAAGGCGATTGATGGTGTGTTCGTGCCCGCGTTCTGGTCTCCCGCCATCAGCAAAACCAAGGACGAGTTCATCGGCACCAGCCAGGACTTCGCCCGGCTGTACAAGGCAAAGCACAATGCCGAACCGCCGGATTTCGTTGCAGCTTGCGGCGCAAACGACGTCATCACTTTCGCGATGGCGCTGCAGAAAGCCAGGAGCACTTCGGATTCGCCGGCGATCCTGAATGCGCTGAGAAACTTTGACGGCGAGACCTTTTTCTCAGCCGTCAAGTTCAATGACGTCGGCCTGAACATTGGCGCAAAGCCGTATTCGGCACAGTTCCAGTCCGGGAAGCTGCTCATCGTCGGACCGGATGCAGTGCGCGCAGCAGCTCCCCAGCATCCTTATCCGGGCTGGAAGAAGACCTGAAGCCGGCAGCGAAGAAGGCAACCGTGCGTGCATCGCCCAGACATGGCGACGCACGCACGCCAGCAGCAGGCGCCAAGCAGGAGCCCAACTGGCTGCACCGCCTGGCCCGATAAAAGCAGCAGGCCGCCACGGCAACTTGCTGGAAACGGAAAAAGTATTTTTCGCAACGAGTGCAATGACACGCAGCTCGTGAAGAATTGAGGTAATCATGGAACGAGACAACGAACGCCAGCCGGTAAATTTTTACGCCAGCGTGAAGCAACCGCTGCCCAATGCGGGCCATGCGCCGGGCAATGTTTATGCATCCCCGGAGGCTTTCCAGCAAGAGATCGACGAGTACTTCATGAAAGACTGGCTCTACGTCGGACGTGAAGAAGAGCTATCGAAGCCCGGCGATTACCTGACCATGAGGCTGGTCGGCGAGCCAGTCGTGATCACACGCGACGCTGAAAGGAAGCTGCACGCCTGCTACAACATGTGCGCACACCGCGGGGTGGAGGTAGCGTATGGCAACGGGAATACCCGTGCTTTCAAGTGCCCTTACCATGGCTGGACCTACGACCTCGAGGGCAAGCTGAAAGGCGCCGCCCACATGGCGCAAAGTGAAGGCTTCAATCCCGCCAGCTGCAGGTTGAAGCCAATCCGGCTCGATACCTGGCGCGGCAATATCTTCATCTGTTTTTCGCCAGACACCGTACCGCTGGCTGAATTCATCAGTGAATTTGAAAAAGACTTCGCTTTCCTCGGCATGGAAAAATGCCGGCTTGGGAACAAGATCGTGCTGGAGCTGGATTGCAACTGGAAGCTGGTGCATGAAAACCTGATGGACTTCTATCACGTCAATGTGCTCCACGCGAAATCCTTCGGTTCCAAATTCGTCTGGAGCAATGACGGTGTCGACCTGAAGGACGACGGTGGACTGTCGATCTGGTACCAGGCAGCGCCGCCTACCCCGGGTGGCCAGCCGCTGCTGGGCAAGATGCCCTGGCTCGAAGACCGCGACTACAGCCTGGCGTGCAAGGGTTTCATGCAGCCGAACTTCACACTCTTCGGTCGTATCGACTGCGCGCGCCCCTTCATCTGCTGGCCGCTTTCAGAGAGCAAATGCCAGGTGATCATTTATCACCTGTTCCCTGCCGAAGTATTTGACCGGCCAGACATTGAAGAGACGCTGAAGGTCTATCGCGAATACCAGCTGCTGGTGCTTGGCGAAGACAAGACCATGATCGAATCGCTGCAGCTCGCGATGTCAACGCGCGGATTCGAACCGGGCCGCATGTCGACCCTGGAAAAGCCGATCCACCACTTCCTGAACGGTCACATCAGCCGGGTCCTGGAAAAAGGTGCCGAGAATGAAGAATAACGCGGCCGGCCCGTCTGACAGCCTGGTCAACCTGGAGCGCGGCGCGCTGGCGCTGGCTGGCGACTACATGGCTATCAAGGCCGGTGAGTCGGTGCTGATCACGGCCGACAGCGAGACCGATCCTGTGGCCGTCCAGGCGCTGTTTCGTGCCGTGGCTGCGCTGGGTGCAACGCCATCGGTGCTGACCTTCCCGCAGGTGCCCTACCAGGGCGCACTGGCGGATCCGTATTTGCCCAGGACGCTGGGCGCCGCAGTAAAAGGTTGCGATGTCTGGCTGGACCTGACCTTTCCCTACATCGCTGGCGCGCACGTTTATGAAGAAGCAATGGCTGCCAAACAGGTGCGCTATCTGCTGGCCGGCGACTTGGGCGCCGGCGGCATTGCGCGCTTGTTCGGCATTGACCTCGACCTGTTCTTTTCCATCTTTGGCCAGCTTGAGAAACTGTTTTCCGAGTCGGTCGGCAAGACGATACGGATCACGGACGCACTTGGCACCGACGTTGAATTCACCTTGGCCAAGCCGGCCTACCTGAAACCGAGAAGGGCCGACAAGCCGGGCAGCTATCTCGTGCCCGGCACTTGCACGCTGTTCCCCGAACTGGAAAGCGTTCGCGGCACGATATTTTTCTCAGCGATCTTTCACGAGTATTTCACGTCGCTGCCAGACCCGGTGTCGATCAAGGTGGACGGCAAGATCAAAGAAGTGAAGGGGCCCACGCTGCATCGGCTGGTGCTTGATCGCGCGCTGCGGCGGGCCGGCAATGGCGACTACGGCAATATCATCCACTTCACCTACAGCATGAACCCCGGCGCGCGCCTGACCGGGCGATCCTTCATCGAGGATTCGCGCGTGATGGGTAATAACGCGGTGGGCATGGGCTTGCCGTGGTGGGTGCCAGGAGGCGGGGAAAACCATCCGGACGGCGTGCTCGGCAACCAGTCAATCTGGATCGAGGGGGAAGCCATCATTATCGATGGCATTGTCGTGGCGCCGGCGGACATTGCCAAACGCATGCCTGAGCTGGTGCCCGGTGTTTACGGCAAGACGGGCCAGGCGCCAGCGGGCTCGGCTGGCTGATTCGCCGCTGCCAGTTGCAGCCAGCACCTACGAGCAAAGCAAGCAAAGCGGGCAAACCAGCAGACCCAGTACGGACCGTTGCGGTCCAGCACCGACCGAAGGAGATCAACGTACTTGAAGCCTCCCAAATTTGAATATCACGGGCCGCGCAGCCAGCCGGAAGTCCTGAGCCTGCTGGCAAGCTATGGCGAAGACGCCCGCATACTTGCCGGTGGCCAGAGCCTGGTGCCGCTGTTGAACTTCCGTGTGGTCCAGCCCCGGGCACTGGTCAGCATCAACCACTGCCCGGAGCTTTCCTATGTGCGCACCGATGGCGACGCCCTGCGCATTGGCGCGCTGCTGCGGCAGTGCGAAGCGGAACATTCAGCCGACGTGAAACGGGATTGCCCTTTGCTGGCAGCCGCCTTGCCTTGGGTAGGTTCGACCTCGAACCGTAACCGCGGCACGGTCTGCGGCAGCCTGGCGCATGCCGACCCTTTGGCCGAACTCACCGCAGTGGCCGTCGCGCTCGACGCGACCTTCATCCTTGCCAGCGCAACTGGCACCCGCGAAGTTCCGGCCAGCGAATTCTTCGTTTCCGACCTGACTACCTGCATCGCGCCTGGCGAGATGCTGGAATCGGTCAAATTCCCGCGCTGCGGGCCGGATGCATCGGCAGCCTTCGTCGAGGTTGGAAACCGTTGGCACGGCTTTGCAGTGGTGGGCCTGGCAGCCCATCTTGAATTTGAAAGCGACGGACGCTGCAAGTCGGCGCGCCTGGCGGCGATCGGCATGGGTTCCACGCCGGTACGGCTGCGCGCAGCCGAAGACTTGTTACGCGGGGCGCGATGCGACAGCGCTGCAGTCGGCGAGGCGGCAGCGCTTGCCGCGCGTGACCTGGATCCGCCGGGCGGCTTTCATGCCGACGCAGCATACAAGCTGGATGTGGTGGGCACCTTGCTCGAACGCGCGGTGGCCCAGGCCTGGCATCAACGCTCAAATAGGAAGCAATCCTGATATGGACACGGCAAGCTGCGAAATTGAGTTGAGCGTGAATGGCCAGCATTACAAACGCCAGGCTGAGCCACGGACCTTGCTGGCAGATTTTTTGCGCCACGAGATCGGGCTCAAGGGTACCCACATCGGCTGCGCGCACGGCGTTTGCGGCGCGTGCACGGTGCAGATTGATGGCAAATCTGCGCGTAGCTGCCTGCATTTCGCGATTGATGTGCAGGGCTGCGAGATCAAGACAGTCGAGAGCCTGGCCAGTGCCCACAAACTGCATCCGATCCAGCAGGCATTCCATGAAAACCACGCGCTGCAATGCGGTTACTGCACGCCGGGATTCCTGATGACGGTGGAGGAATTCCTGCGCACTAATCCTGATCCAAGCGACGAAGAAATCCGGATTGCGCTGGCCAACAATATCTGTCGTTGTACCGGCTACGTCAACATCGTCAAGGCGGTGGCCGCGGCGGCGCAGAAACTTCGCCAGGGAAAGTCCTGAGAGGAAGCGGCATATGGCACATAATGACCAGGCAAAAGCAGTTGGCCAAAGCGTGCTTCGGCGCGAAGACGATTACTTGCTGCGCGGGGAAGGCCAGTATATCGACGACATTCCCGAGCCCAAGGGAACGCTGTATCTCGGGTTCGTGATGAGTTCGCAGGCGCATGCGCTGATCCGCTCGATCGACTTCGCGGAGGCCTTGCAAGTACCCGGCGTTTTCGCCGTGCTGGCCGGCGATGATGTGGCGCGGCTGGTCAAGCCGATGCATACGGAAATCCAGCTTCCCGGCTATGTGTGTGCCGATCGTGATGCCGTCGCACGCAGGAAAGTCCGCTTCGTCGGCGAGCATGTCGCCGTGGTGCTCGCGGAAAACAGGTATGCGCTGCATGATGCAATGGAACTGGTGCAGGTTGACTATGACGTGCTGGAAGCGTCTGCGAACCTGGTGCGCGCCACCGAGAGCGGCGCGCCGCTGGTGCATGACAACGTGCCGGGCAATATCATCTTCCAGGGAAAATTCGCAACGCCAGGTTTTGAAGAAGCACACGCAAAGGGTGAACTGCGGCTGCGTGAACGGTTCCGGCACGGACGGGTGGCCGCGGTACCGATGGAACCACGCGGATGCCTGGCTGTGCCCGAGCGCGGCGATTCCATCCTGTTCCATTCGTCGACGCAGATTCCGCACCTGATACGCACGGCGCTTGCCAACCATATCGGCATACCGGAGTCGAATATCCGGGTCGTCGTGCCAGAGGTGGGCGGCGGCTTCGGCATGAAGGCGCAGTTTTATCCGGAAGAACTGGTGGCCGCGGCCTTGTGCCTGAAGTACCGCCGCGCGGTCAAATGGATACAGGACCGGCGCGAGGAACTGCTGACCAACACGCATGCGCGCGACAACCTCTACGACGCCGAAATAGCCTTCACGTCCGACGGCGTCGTGACCAGCCTCAAGCTTGAGCTGCTGGCAAATGCCGGCGCCTATTCCAGCTATCCGTTTGGCAGCACGATGGAAGCAACCGGCGGCGCGCGCATGATACTCGGACCGTATCGCATCCGGAATTACGCTTACCAGACATCTGCAGTCGTGACGCACAGTTGCCCATCCGGCGTATATCGCGGTGTCGGCCAACCGGCGTGCTTCATGGCGATTGAAGGCTTGATGGATCGTATCGGCCGGCGCCTGGGCATTGATCCCGCTGAAGTCCGCTTGCGCAACCTGATCAAGCCACATGAAATGCCGTGGACGAATGCAGTGGGCGTGCGCTATGACACGGGCAATTATGAACAGTGCCTGGCAATGGCAATCGAGAAAAGCGGCTATCAGGCTTTTCGCCGTGCGCAGCCTGCCGACAGGCTGGTTGACGGCAAGTACCGGGGCATCGGTATCTGCAACCTTACCGAAAGCACCGGCGGCGGTGCGCTCGGCTGGCGCGCCCGCGGATTGACGCAGCTATCTGGAATAGACAGCGCCACCATCAGGATAGAGCCGACCGGCAAAGCCAGCGTTTATGTCAGCCATGCGGCGGCAGGGCAGGGGCACCTGACCGCGTTTGCACAAGTTGCGGCCGACTACCTGGGCGCGCGTCTGGAAGACGTCAAAGTCATTGAGGGCGATACCAGTGTTTCTCCGTATGGCTCGAACACGTTTTCCAGCCGGGCGGCAGTAACGGGTGGCGGCGCCATCATCCGCGCGGCCGGCAAGGTGTCGGAAAAAATGCGGCGCATCGCCGCCGGCATTTTGAACGTGGACGTACAGGACGTGATCCTGCACGACGGTGTCGCGTCGGTCGTCAGCCGGCCCGACCAGCAAGTGCCTTTCCAGGCGATTGCAGAAACCGCCTATTCGTTGGGCACGCTTGCGCTGGCAAAAGGCGAGGCCTTCGGTCTTGAAGCATCGGAGTATTACGACCCGCCGACATCAACCATCGCAAACGCTGTGCACATCGTGCAGGTTGCCGTGGGTGCCAAGGATGGCAGGGTGGCGATCGAAAACTATTGCATCGTTCACGACTGCGGGCGGGTCATCAATCCCATGATCGTCGATGGCCAGATCCACGGCGCCGTGGCGCAGGGGCTCGGTGAAGCGTTGATGGAAGAGATGGTCTACGACGACAATGGCCAATTGCTCAACGCGAGTTTGCTCGATTACCTGCTGCCGACGGCGCTGGATGTTCCGGACATGTCGATGTTCCACATCGAATCGCCCTCGATCGATGCGCTCGGTGGCTTCAAGGGCGTAGGCGAAGCGGGTGTGATTGGCGCCGTGCCGGCCCTCGCCAATGCCATTGCGGATGCCCTGTCGGGCATTGGCGCCAACGTCAATAGCGTGCCCTTGCGCCCGACGCACCTGCTGTCTTTGATCAGGGAAGCCAAAAGGGCTGGCGGGTCAACAATCCAGGCCGCTTGAGAGTCGTTATTCAATGATGGGATGGGCGGGCAAACCTGAATCGTGATGACCGTTTTCGCAGTTTGCGATGATCCGTGTCGCGCACCGCACCACCGCAGTCCTGCGGCCGCAGCAGGCTGCGCCAGCGTCCGGTCCAGCCGCTCCTCCCGACACTATGGGAACAGCATGGAAGTTTTATTTTTGGTAGTGACGATGACCGGTACGGCCGAAATGTTGGCCGAAGATGTCATCGAAGCGCATCAGGCAGGAAACGCATTGCGCTTGCAATTGGCTGAGCGAACCGAAGCAGCGCAACTGGACCAGGTGACGAACCTGGTCGTGATCAGCAGCACCTACGGAACGGGCGAAGTGCCGGATCCCGGTAAACCCTTGTTCGAATCCCTTGCCGGAAAGGACCTGTCGCGCATTCGTTATGGCGTCATTTCCCTGGGCGATTCTGTCTACCCCAACACCTTCGCCCGCGGCGGCTTGCAATGGGACGAGCGGCTGGAACAATGCGGCGCCACTCGGCTGGTCGAACCCTTGCTGCTGGATGCATCCAGCGACGAAAACATGTCGGACCTGGCTGTTGCATGGAGCGCCGGCTGGCTGGAGACAGCAAGGGCGGCGCAAGCTGCGGCGAATGCGTCCTCCAACTCCTCAACGGGGTGACATCAACATCTCATGTCCATTGCCATCGTCGGAAGCGGCCCGGCAGGATGCTATGCCGCTGACGGGTTATCGCGCGCGCTGCCCGGGCAGCAGATAGACCTGTTTGAACGGCTCGCGCTGCCGTTCGGGCTGGTCCGCTACGGGGTCGCGCCGGATCACCCTGGCACGAAGGCCGTTGCCCGCATATTTGAACGCGTCCTGGCGCGCCCCAACGTGCGACTCGTCTGCAATACCGAAGTGGGGAAATCAATCAGCCTGGCAGAGCTGGAGAGCCAATACGATATCGTTGTGCTGGCCACCGGAGCCGGCATCGCGCGTCAGCTGACCTGTCCCGGCATTGAGCAGGCGATCAACGTGGCCGGTATGAACCTGTCGGCCTGGTTCAACGGACATCCCGGCATTGCAAGCGGCGTGCTTCCTGCCGGTCCAGCGCGAGCGGTATGCATCGTCGGCAACGGCAATGTCAGCCTTGACGCTGCCCGGCTGCTGGCCATGCCGGTGGAAGCATTGGAACGTGCATCCGTACCCGAACCTGTCATAGCCTGGCGGGAAGGATTGGGAATTGAAGAAATCCACATCTGCGGCCGTGGCAGTGCGGCATCCGCGCGCTTCTCGGTACCCGAACTGATGGAGCTAGCGGCATTGCCTGGGTTCCGACCTGTAATCGATGCCCGCGATGTCGCAGCTTGTGAATCCGGATCCAACCTGGAAGCACTCGAGATCCTGCGCAATTTTCAAGCGCTTCTCGATAGTGGCCGCCGTCCGATCCGCTTTCACTTCGGCCAATTAATCCATTCTTTTGCGAACCAGTCGCTCGTCACCAGCAATCACCGCAATGAGATGGCCGAAATTCCTGCCTCCATGGTGATTCACGCCATCGGCCACCGGGCTGTAGCAATCGACGGTGCCCCATTTGACGACAGCGCGGGATGCATCCCGAACCACGCCGGCCTGGTCGTGGGCAAAACCCATACCTATGTCGTGGGCTGGGCTGCCCATGCCATGGGCGGTGGAATAGCCGAGAGCCGGAACAGCGCCAGGGCCCTGCTTCCCCTGATCACAGCGAAGTTTGGCGCCGGGTCGTGAATTCTTCGTAAGCACCTGGCACGCCATCCTGGCCGGTGCGCCGGGATGCGTTGTAAAGGGATTTGCCGAACGGGGGCCCGGCAGTAAGCAGCAGTTCATCGCCACGACTTGCCAGGCGGGCGAGGATGTCTTTGAGCTCTGCGTAGCCTAGGGCTTGCGCACATATAGTCGCCAGGCGTGCCTCCACCCATGCCGCCAACTCTGGTCGAATTTGGACGACCGCCCGCTTCCGGTCCACTACATTGCCCGCCCACTCAATTCAAACGTGTTCCTCTATCCCCTGGTCCTGTACTTCCTATAATCCTCAGCTGTTAAAGCGAGGAGTTTCGCTTGAGCGGCGGGGCGCCCGATGGGGTGGTGGTAACATTAATAAAATTCGCATCCGACAAAAAGGACCAGAAGCCATGACACAGCCCCTGAAGCTCCTTAATACTGCATTGGTAGCGACCCTCCTGGCAGGCTGTGCTGCTCCTGGCTACGGCCCTAATTACGGTCACCCTGCGCTAAATGCGATTCCTCAATACCAGGTCGTGTACGTACAGCCCGTTCCTGTCGGACCACCCCCGCCCGTAGTCTACGTACCGGCGCCGCCTGTAAATCATTACTCCAATGCGTGGGCAACTGTAGGCGGGGCGACGGTCGGAGGACTTGCAGGACTGCAGGTAGGAAACGGGAACGGCCGTTTGGCTGCGGGTGCTATTGGCGCAACGTTAGGCGGCATGGCCGCCCAGGGAGCGGGGTCACAGCGAGAGGTAGTCGGGGGGCTGGCCGGTGGGCTCATAGGGTCCCGGTTTGGCGACGGTCGGGGTCGTGCGGCGGCAACGGTATTCGGAGCGGGGCTGGGCGCTTTTCTTGCCGCCCCGCCCCAATAGGACGTTAAGCCCCGAACCTGTTCTTCATCTCTTCCCGGAAAACGGGATCACGCGGATGTTCGCCCGGTTCCATAGGGCCGGCGTCATCCAACACGTTTAATGGTTTGACGTTCCTGCCCCAGTAGACCTGGCAGGTGGATCCATTCCCAAGCTTTGTGAGCTCGTAGCGCGACTTGCTCGGGCCCCCGAAAGGAACCGTATAGGGCTGCTTTGTCGAGGGCCGGCTACCGGTCCCGACCCATATCTGTGACGGCAACTGCTCCCATTCACGCGTATCTGCTTGCGCTTCTGTGGCCGCGCTTACCACGTTTGCAGCAAGTCCTGCCAGCATGCCGAAAATACCCAAGTTCGCAGCATCCGAGTTACCAGTATTGGCTGCTACCTGCATGCTAGCCAGTCCCAGGGTGTTAGCGACGTCTCCGACGCTGCTTGCCCCATCCTTGAAAGATGCCTTGCCGTTCAAGATGGCATCAATGGGCCGTCCACCTCGAGTCGTCGCTTGAAATGCGACGTCGCCCGCCAGGGTGATTTTTTCGTAAGGGCATGAATCTGTGCAGGTTCCTGCCACCTCAACGCTATTGTCGCGCGGCTGCCAGCGCAACTGCTCGCCGTGCTTTCCTGCGCCGTATTTGAATGGAATGCGGCCTGATTCGAAAACTGTCAGGACTTTTTGATCCACTCGTATCTCGCGGAATTTATCGTCGATTTTGACAGCCCGTTCGTAAAATTCCTTGGCCCGTCCTGCGTTGCCGTCGCAAACACTCGACCAGCCCGCAAGGTAGGGCATGAGCGCAAAATCGCCAGCAAACGTCTCAGCCTCGGCGACTGTATCCTGGTAGTCGGCCTGGATAAACATGGCTCGTGCGTTCTGGTAGTCGTTGCGCGCTGCGTATAAGAGGCCACGGTAGTAATAAGCCATGGCTCGCTCATATGGCTCGCCCTTGAAGTCCTTTATCTTCTCTGCGGTCCATAATGACTTCGCCTTTTTGGCTTGAGCGTTGTCAGCATAGACAAGCTCAATGCGCTCGATGGCCGCGTCAAAGGCTTGCTCAGCTAGCGGCAACTTACCAGCGGCCATGGCAGCCAAGCCAATCCTCTCCAGGTTCAGCGTGGCGTTGCGCTCGCCTTCTACATACAAGCGGACAAGTAACGGTTGCAGCTCCGGCGGGCCATTTTCCACCGCGAATTCACGAGCGCTTTTCAACACCTCCGCAGGTATTTGCTTTGCATCGGGCCATTTCTTCGCGATCGGCGCCTCACCGGATTTGGCTTCCTTCTCTTTCTTCTGCGCTGTTTGCTTTTGCAGCATGTCGCCGAACATGTTGGCAAAGCCGCCCAGCTGAGCGTGGGCCGAAAAGGAAACGCATCCAACTGCGATCGCGACGAGCCGGGTGAGCTTTAATCTCGTGGTCATGCTTGGTCTCCGTTTTATCGTTGTAGTGCTTCGGTCAGCTGACGCAGTGCCTGTTCGGCCGCTTGCTGACCAAGCGTCCTCGGCGTGAGTACCTTTGTCTCCATTACTTCCCGGAAATCGCCGCGTGGATCAGCCACATAGCGCTTCTCTCCGGGAGCGGGTGGGGTACCTTCCAGATACCCCTCAGTAAGGATGACGCCATCGCCCAGCCTTTTGGCAGACAGGAAAATGGACCAACCCAGAGGCGCTGATGTGTCGGGCGTACAAAGCACTTCCATCAGGATCTCTGCAGCTCGCGAGAGCGATTCCGCCTCCAGCCGCTGGCTATCTGTGGATCCCTCCTTCTTACGCGTTGCGGCGACGCGCATCGTGACGTTCCTGTCCACCAGTCGCAATCCAGCAGAAGAAAGGGTCTGAATGAATGCGGAGCGCATTTGAAGTTCGACCCGGTCTGAAGGGCCAGAGCGACGCTGCTGTGTTTCGCGCGTGTCTTGCGACGTAATGACGGTGCTTCGGCTGTCTTGGGTGCGCACAGAGCGACCGTACCCCGAGTCGTTACGCGTGGTTAGCGCGTGGCCGTCCGTCTCTATTTTGATCTGGCGGGCTTGTGACTGCTCCAGTACATCTGTAAATTCCCGGTTCCACAAGACGGCGACTTTGGGCTTTTTCTTCCGGGCATAAGCCCTGTTGAATGCCCCCTGGTCAAAGCTGGGACCTTTCACCTCGGCCCGCTTCGGTCCAGCGACGACTGTCGTGTCGTCGTCGCGGTAGAGGTTGTTCGGAATGGGTTGTGCCAGCGCAGCGGTATATACGAACCCCAGGGCCAGAGCGGAGAGGAGTTTGCGCACGTCGGTCACCTCATTGGCTCGTTCTTGTATTGCTCAGGCGGCGGCATTGGAACACCGTATTGCTGTCCTGGGGCGAATTGGTTTTGCCCTCGGTTGGCATCGTAGATATCCACTGCCACGCGCGAAGTGTTGGCGCTCACTGCGGACTCTGCATAGACGACTTCCCCGTGCGGTGGCAGGAAAAGGTTCTTCCACGCGCTCGGCGGCTCGCTCTGGCCGCGGTTGCTCATAAAGCGCGAGCGCATTTGGAGCACGACGTCTGAGTCGGTGCAGTTGTATACGCTCGTCTCGACGGCAGCCATGCCGGCACCGGTTCGAGAGGTCTGTGCACCTCGAACGCCAATCACCTTAGCGAGGTCCGGAGATAGAACCGAAACTGCGGGCGGACGGTTGTTAGCCTGCTGCTCCCAGGTCGCGCAGCCGGCAGCAGCCGGGGGCGTTGACTGTGTGGCGCAACCGGCCAAGGAGAGCAGGCAAGCGCAAAGGATGTAAATACGATTCATGTGGGCCTCGGAATCAGCGGTAGACGACGTCGTCAGCTGCGGCACGCGTAAGCTCATACATGCCGGTCCACACGATTTCCCCGCTTTCCACGTCCGTCATCTCAAAAGAGATCTGGGTGTAGCGCTGCACCATGCCGCTTTTTACGTTCCGACTGTCCAGGGAGCTGATCCTGCCGGACAGGCGGTAATCAACGCCCAGTTGAGCACGTGTCAGTCCTCTGGTTCCGGTGTCGGTTGTACCCGATCGCTTCAGCGCACGCTCTTGCTCGACCATCGCAGTGTTTTGGCGGTTCACGAACTGCATCTTGTTCTTCGCAGCCCTGTTCAGATTGACCATCAGGCGCTGCGTAATAATATTTTTGTTGATCGCCTGGGAGCTCTCGTTAACAAAATACTGGCTGTCTACTACGACACGCGGGCGCTTGCCGTTGGCGGCGAAAAATGGCTCTGCGAGCATGTCGCGGATCATTTGGTCCGTCATGGACACAATGTCCTGTCCTTCTACACCGACACCAGAAACCGGACCTTTGCGAGAGGGATCGACGTCCATTGACGCCACACCAGCCGTATTTTGAACGGGCATAGTGACGCAGGCGGATAGCGCAGACAGGGCGGTTATACACGCGACACTGCGCAAATCGAAAATAGCCATGTCTCCTCCTTGTTTAAGAGAAGTAATGATGTAACGCAATGTTGCTGGTCGCAACAAAAAAAATGTTAATTGCGAGACCGATATTGCAAACGGTGCTAAGTCCGATGGGAAGAAGAAACAAAGGGTTAATCGTCAAGCAATCAGACTGTTAAAGTTGAGAGGGGTGTCGTCCGGTCAAGTCCAGTAAGTCGGTTAAATCAGCGAAATCGGAACGTGCAAATGACAGGGGGTTACACGAATATCCGCCCTCCGGTGCTTGGACGCATGGCGAAGTTTAAGACGCGAAGTTAGCGGCAAAAGAGCCATCCTCTCCAAAAACGACTGGTGGCGATTTCGCCCTCACGGTCTACGACAAAAAGGGGGTTCTTGTGCCTGAAGGCGACCAAGTATTCATCTGCAGTTTGACGCTAGGGGACATAATTGCGCACAAGCTCTCCGATGGAATTTTCAGGATTGACTTTGCACCGTCTCAAACGCGAAGTAATTCTGAGCCACTCGGCGTTCACTGGGCGATCCATCTACCCCGATAGCCCCGCCGGGGGAGGCCTGCAATGGGAGGAGTGGCTGCAAGAATGCGCCGCTACCAGGCTGGTTGAATCCTTGCTGCTGGATGCATCCAGCGAAGAAAACATGTCGGACTTGGCGGTTGCATGGAGCGCCGGCTGGCTTGAAACGGCAATGGCAGCGGAAGCTGCGGCTCAAGCCGGTATTGCAACCGATGCGGCGAAGCGATCTGCGAGTAAGTCACCGGGCCAGCCAGGCGACGTGGCCGCCGGAAACCCGTCCTCAAACTCTTCAATCGCGGGATGCTGCCATTGACTGGCCAGGCAGCGTCAGCATCCGGCATAGCGGCTGCCCGCATTCACCCCGGCTGCGCGCCTTCGCCTCACTCCATCTTGAAACCGATCTTTTCGACCACGCGCGTCCACTTCTCGATATCGTCGCGCATCAGCTTGGTCAACTCTTCCGGCGGGCCGGGCCGGGGTTCCGCGCCTTGCGCCAGCAGCGTAGCCCGGGTCTCGGGTGCATTCAATGCCTTGATGACTTCGGCGTTGAGCTTGTTGATGATGTCCTTGGGGGTATCTGCCGGCGCGAACAGCGCGAACCAGGAACCTGAATCGAAGCCAGGCAAGGCTTGCTCGGCAATGGTGGGCAAGTCTGGCAGAGCGCTGGAGCGCCGGTTGGTCGTCACCGCGATAGCTTTGACCTTGCCCTGCTTGACCTGGGGCAGCGCCGAACTGACATTGTCAGCCATCAGGTCGACCTGGCCGCCCGCCAGCGCCAGCAGTGCAGGTCCGCCACCGGCGAAGGGCACGTGCGTCATTTCGATGCCGGCCATCATCTTGAACAGCTCCATACCCAGGTGGCCCGGCGTGCCGTTGCCGGCGGAACTGTAATTGAGCTTGCCCGGATTGGCCTTGGCATAGGCAATCAATTCCTTGACGTTCTTGACCGGCAGCGTCGGGTTGACCATCAGGATTTGCGGCACATGCGCGACCAGTGAAATCGGGGCGAAATTGCGCAGCGGGTCATAGCCGAGGTTCTTGTTGACGGTGGCGGCGATGGCATGTGATGAGTTGGTGCCCATGATCAGCGTGTAGCCATTGGGCGTGGCCCGCGCCACGGCGCGCGCGCCGATCGTGCCGCCCGCGCCGACGCGGTTATCGCTGATGAAGGACTGGCCCAGCGTCTGCGTCAGCTCCTTGCCAAGCTGGCGCGACAGGATGTCACTGGCGCCGCCGGCGGCGAAAGGCACGACGATAGTCACCGGCCGGTCGGGATAGCTGGCCGCAGACTGTGCCTGTGCCAGGGTCGAGGCCGCCATCAGCGCAATGCCGGCAGACTTCAGGATTGTTGTGATTTGCATGTGATATCTCCGTTAATTCAGCGAGCTGCTGCGTTGGGAAGCAAGGGCGGCAGGATGTCGACCACCAGGGGCTCAAGACCCTCGACGGTACCGACCAGGCGATCGCCGGGTACGACGGCACTGACGCCATCGGGCGTGCCGGTGTAAATCAGGTCGCCCGGCATCAGCCGGTATTGGCGCGACAGCTGGGAAATGATTTCGGGTACGTTCCAGATCATCTTTTCCAGCACCGAGCGCTGCCGCACTACACCATTGACCGACAGTTCCAGCGAGCCGGTCAGCTTGTGCCCGCACAGCGACACTGGATGGATCGGCCCGCAGGGCGAGGAGTGGTCGAAGGATTTGCCAATTTCCCACGGCAGTCCGCGCTTGAATGCCTCGCGCTGCCGGTCGCGGCGGGTCATGTCGAGCCCGACGCCATAACCGTAGACACAGCCCAGGGCTTCGTCAGGGCTCAGGTCGCTTGCCGCCTGGCCGATTGCAATGACCAGCTCGAACTCGTACTGGAAATCATCCGTGAAGGCGGGATAGGGCACGCGGCCGTCGGCAACCAGCGCATCCGTGGGTTTCTGAAAGAAGAAGGGCGGGTCGCGCTCGTCGGCTTCACCCATCTCACGGATGTGCTCAAGGTAATTTCGTCCGACGAGGTAGATGCGGCGAACCGGGAACTTGTCGCTGCGTCCGACAATGGAAAGCGTGGGCTGGGCCACCGTCGGCACGGGCAAGCCGTCCCCTGATGGTTGGGGCGATGTGGAAGTCATGGTCGATCGGAATGGTTACGAAGTGTCGTGAACCATTCTCAACGCATCCGGCTCCAGGCAGATAGGATTTAGTTGTCCTATCGTTGGACAAAACGCGGCACTTGGCGGGTTGGCCAATGGACTGGATGCCATGACGCGCAGCCGCATTCCGGGCATTGCTTGCAGGCTCACACCGCCGGCTGCATCCCGCTCCTGACGGACAGGGGCGTGCAACCTTCGACCTGGCGAAAACGGCGACTGAAATAGGCTACGTCGGTGAAGCCGGAGCGGTAGGCTATTTCCTTGACGCTCAGGTCGGTATGCACCAGCAGCTCTTTGGCACGCGCAATCCTGCGCCCGGTCAGCAATTCAACGAAGGTTTTGCCAGTCTCGCGCTTCACGAGGTGGGCCAGGTAGGTGGGTGACAGGTGCACTGCAGCGGCTGCATCGGATAGCGAAATCGTCTGTTCGATGTGGTCGCGAAAGTAAGCCAGCAACTTGCTCATCGCCTGGCGCCGGGCGGCGGCGGTCGGCTGGTCGCCTGAAAGCTGCTTGAGCCGCTCGCCGTAAGTGCGCCACACCAAGCCGATCAACTGCAGCAGGTAGCCCCGGATCATGATGGTCGACCCGGTTGTGCGCCCGGCATCCTCTTGCATGATGGCTTCGCACAGCGTCGTCACCTGCGCGATGCCTTGCGCATCAAGCACGAAGTCCAGCTGCGACTGGAAGCGAAACAGCGCCAGTTCCGGCGCGCGCTCGATCGGCATATCGGCCAGGTCCAGCGGATCGAGGTCGAGCGAGGGCAACAGGTAGTTCAAGCTGACATTCAGGATGAAATACCGGCTGCCAGGCACGGTGGGAATGTAGTGGGTCTTGAAGGGCAGGATGAAACAGAGTGTGCCTGGCACCACCGGGCGATATACCCCGTCCAGGAAATGGCGCGTCGTGCCCTGGAGCTGCACGTGGATTTGCAGGTATTCATGCCGATGCGGCGCCGGGTTGGGCAGCGCCGTATCCTGCGACCGTATGCCGAAATCGAGGTGGGACGCCCGCTCGGCCATGCGGTAGTTGGAAAAATCCGCGCTGGTCCGGCTGGGCTTTGTTACTGGCATTCCGACCTCAACATGTACACGCAGGCAAATGGTGAGAATAGCACCCTTTAATTTTCAGTCACATAGCAAGGGATTGCCGACGATAAGTCACGTACGGGAGGTCCACGCCAGGCGAAACTGGTTCAAAAAGCTGCCCATCGCATGACCATGGCTTCAAGACGACCCGGCATGCTGGCGCCGGGTCTCGTGCTCGCGCTGTCGCCGCGTGGGGCTTTGATCTCGCCGCGGCTCGCGCTGCAAATCTCTGGGCGCTGCACCTCCTCGCGTTCGCCTTTCAAGGCCGCCAACAGGGAGTTGCCGAGTGCGTTGCCGACTTCGAGCAGTGCAGGCCTGTGGGCTGCCCTGTCCCTGGCTTCGCTCTCGCGTACCAGTCGAATCGGCCCAGCCTCGCCTTGATTCTTAAGCACACGCGCTTCGCGGGCCGCCTGCTGCGGGTTCCACACCAGCGCGATCTTGGCCATCATGCCCTTGTCTTCATGCTCAAGGATGTGGCAGTGGTAGACGAATGTGCCGGCCACATCCGGCGAGCGAAAGTCCATGCGCAACTTCACGCTGGCCGGCTGCTTGCAATTCGTGCCGGTCAAGTCGGGGTCGTTGGCATAAGGATCCTCTGGATCGGCATTGCCCCAGTCGCGGCACGGCGGCAGCACGATGGTGTCGAGCAGCGTCGCATCCTTGCTCGGGTCGACCGGCGCGCCATTGACTTCCAGCACGCGGAAATGGACCTGGTGGATATGGAAGACGTGCGATTCGTTGTCCCGGTTCTGCACGGTCCATTCCTCCACGGCAGGCATATTGACTACCACTTCCGGCGGCGACTCCATGGCAAAGGCATGCGGCTTATTGCCTTCCTGGGTGATGAAGAAGTTGCCGTCCTCGGCCGGGTCTTTGGTGAAGAAGAAACTGCGGGCACGCACGCTGCTTAGCACCATCAGGCCGGCGAAGCGGTCAAGTCTTTCGGTGTGGGCACTTGGACTGCTCGCCATCGAGGCTGCCTGGGGCCGGGCTGCGGTCGTTTCAATCTGCGCCAGTACGCGGGCCGGCTGACGGTCAGTGGCGTCGAACGCGTTGGGGTTGGGATTGGTGCTCAGGAGATAGTCGTTGTAATCGTCGCTGTATAGCCTTGCTTCGGTGCCGGCTGGGGGGCCGGTGATGATGAACTCGGCCCGCGCAGCGGGCGGCAAGACGATACGATTCTGCAGCAGTTGCCTGCCCTGAGGTATCCCATTGTCGTCGGTGACTGGCACCGCGTCCCGCGCCACGAGTTCAAGCGGCTGGTCTTGCCAATCCTGGCCAGCGTTGCGGAACTGCAGTTTAAGCACGAAAGCAGTGTCGGCCGCTGCATTGGCCACGCGCCAGAACTGCCGTTCGCCGGCTCCCGCCTGTATGCGGGGCAAGGGCGTTCCTGGCGTCGCATCCCAATTGACCGGGACAAAATTGACGGACACGTTTTTCCACGGCTCGTCCTCTGAGGCATTGGGATTGTCAGCGGGATTGGGCTTGTCGCTGTCGCGCAGGACCAGGATTTTTTCCGTGAGGCCGGCCACCGCCGGATAAAACTTTTCCATGCCGGCGACCGTGATCACCCCAGTCATGCCCCCAAGCATCTGTTGCTGCGCAATGCCGTGTACATGCGGGTGGTACCAATACAGGCCCGGCGGCTCGTTTGAGGGAATGGCGAAGCTGTAGCGAAAATCAGCGGTGCCGCCGGATCCTTGCGCGGCGACGATGGTATTGATGGTTTCATCCCCTGCGCACATCGGGCTGACATTCATGCCGTGGTAGTGCAGGTTCGTCAGGCTGATGTCGCCCTTGAGCGTCTCCGGCAGCGGGACACACAGCTTGGTGCCGGGGGCCGCCATCACATGTGGAGCAGGGAAACCCGGGACGGATTCCATGCGGTTGGACAATACCAGGTTCACCCTCTGCCCCGCGTTCAGGCGCAGCACCGGTTGTTCTCTCGCGGGGTCGTCGTTGTCGAGCAGGCAGAAGCGGTAGTCGAAGTTCGGGTTGGCGGGATCTTCCGGGCCGCTGCCTGCATTGTGCGCAAACAGATGGAATGCGCCGTCCGCGCCTTGAGAGGCATCTGGCGGACTGGTGACGATGCTACCGGCAGGGTAGCGAGGGCAGACGTCAAGCGGTGCCGCCTGGACTGCGCCGCAAAGCAGCAGCGTCCCGCAGGCAAGATTGATATGGTGCCTCGGTTTCATGGTGTGGCCCTCTGTCCTGAGTCTTAGTGACTAGGACCCCTGCCGCCGACCAGCACTCCTGGCCCGGCAGGTTAGACGTTGACCTGGCTCAGAGAGGCGGCGGAGCTCTTTGCAGCTGAAGTGGCTCGAAGACACTCACGCCTTCCCTTGCGCAGCAGCGTCTTGGCCCAGCGCGCGAAGAAACACTCGTTGCTGGTCCAGCACTCCATCACGAATTTTGGTCCAGACGCGTTCCGGGAAGTCGTTGGGCAGCTGCTGCTCAACGCTGGCAAGCACGGCGGGGACATCGTTAACTGTTCCCAGCAGTTCGTCGAAGGCACCAGGGACACCGGTTCGTTGTGCCAGCGCACGCCAGTGCCGCGGCAGGATTTCGGTCAATTTGTAGTGGGCGTTTGTTGAGCGCACGGCCATGGCCAATTTCGCTATGTGGCGGCTTAGCTGATTGGCGCCATCTCCAATGATGGGCCACATGGAAATCACATCGTAAAGAGGCGTAAGCCGGTAGGTCGAGCCGCGCTCAAGGTGTATCGAGAAGTTCTTTGCATGGCCATCGGTTGCCGCCATGAGCCAGAACGCAAGCTGCGCCCGAACGAAGGTCAGCTTGTCGGCGTCTGGGTCAGCGCCCGCTCCCAGGAGCGCCATGCATGTGGCCATGCCTGGGCCACCGTCGCTTTCGTATTTAAGGTTTGGAGCGGTGCCCGTGGCTTGGCAGAAATCCTCCTGGGGCAAGCGGGCAATCCATGTGTTCTCAATCCATCGACGGTCGAATCGCTTGACGATGAGTGCTTTTTGGTCGCCGAACTGCCCCATGCCGGCTTCGGCCACATTGAAGCCCATTTCGTGCAGGATGCGCAGGCACAGCCACTCGTTTTCAACTGAGTGCATCATGTCCGCGTGCATGTTCCCGACCAGGCCCAGAGGCAGCTTGAAAATATGGGTTGTGGGCGTAGCGCCTTTGGGCTGGCACCAACGGCCCTCTTGCAAGAGCAGCGCGCTCTTCTCCTGGGCGCCGGCAATCGAGATGCGGAAGTCGTCCACATCTTCGTCTTGACGGAAAACGTTCTCCGTTGAGGCGCTGCGCAGATGGTTTTGCACCTCCTCTTCACTGAGGGGAACTGCTTCTATCCGGTTCCAACCCTCCGGCGTGGCATCGAGCGGCAGTAGCTGCACGGCGCCCACACAGTCGCGGCCGAGAGCGGCGAGCAGGTCTTGAGGCTGGATGGAGCCAGTACGAAAGCGTGTGCGCAACCGGTCACGGATTCGCTCATTGTCGGGCAGCAGATTGTCGAAGTAATTCTTCACCGCAGGCCCGGTAAAGGTCGGCTCGCCGGCAAGAATTGGCAGGGACAAGGACAAGGGCCGAACTGAATGTGAATTCAGCCAACCCTCGGTATAGCGCAAGCTGTGGGTGTCGGTGCGCGACCAGCTCCAGATGGCAACAAATTCGCCGTTGAGCCAGACATTCAGAGCCCCCGCGCCTGCCATTTACCAAATCTCCTTGTTTTCGCTCTGCGAGCTGGAGGCGTTGCTTTTTCCGCCAGGTTGCAGCACCACTCGCGCGTTGAGCAAGTGGAGAATTTGCAGCAGTTGGCCAAAGGACACGGCGCCCGGGTCGCTTTCGATATCTGCAATACGGACCTGGCCGAGGCCAAGCGGCGCTCCAAGCTGCGCCTGTGTGAGCCCCTTGGAGCGCCTTAGGGATTTCAGTTGAGCACCCAACTGAGCAGGGGTTTGGATAGGGAAGTCCATATCGGTCCTTGAAGGAAGAACGAGCCGGAAATAGCTTTTAAGTTATATTCGAATAGTATAGCCCAAAAGCGATATGGCGCAAATATTGCCTAGGGGCGCTATTGACTCCGTATCGCTTCCGAGTGATTTTTTGTGCCAAGGGGAGGGACGGGATGTGTACGGCTGCACATCGACGAGAACGTCCTCCTGGACCCCCGTTCAGCGTGAAGAGTTGGAAAGCACGCCGGTGGCTCACGGCAAAATAACGGTCACGCCGGACGATGTGGCCTCAGCAAAGAACACCCGGAAAGACTCTACGCCGCGGGGCCAGAAACTGCAGAAGCCGTGCGAAATGAATGGAAGCGGTGGGGGGTTACGCTCAGCTTTGATGTTTGCGCCAACGCCCTCTGGGCGGCAATAGCGGCAGCATGCAAAACAACAGCGGCCACCTCA